>JAEUMG010000168.1 GCA_016793355.1 Hyphomicrobiales bacterium | reverse complement strand
CGCAGTGGCGCCGGCAATCGCCGTGATCAGGCCGGCGAGATTGCGGGTATAGCTCTGCGAGACCAGTGTCGTTGAAGACTTCGCGGCGGTGACCGCATTGAGCCAGCCGCGCGCGGCGCTATAGCCATAGGCGGCGGTCGCGCCATTGCCATAAGAGATCGAACTTACCTGGCCGCGGCCATTATAGACCGTGTCGGTGATGAACCAGTCGGGCTCGGTCGCGCTCGCCGTCGCGGCATTATCGAGCGCCTTCAGCTCGCCCTTCAATGTATAGGTGAACGGGCCGGTCCAGCTGCCGTCGGCCAGTTGCCGGCGCTTGATCTCGCCGCCCGGCCAGTATTCGACCGCCAGTGCACGGTCGGCGCCGTTCACGCCCACATGCGTGTCGAGGACAAGGCGCCCGAGAGCGTCGTGATCATAGCGCCGCGTTGCGGCCACGGCCGGCAAGGCGCCGTTGACCGGAACGGTTCGCGTGGCGGTGGTGAGCTTGCCGACATTGTAATAGCCGGCGCGGGTTTCGTCGTAAGTGTTGGCCGTGGTTTCGGTCGGGATGCTCGCGCCCGTGACCGTCTTGGTCAGCACACGGCCCAGGGAATCATAGGTCATGGCCGAAATCTGGCCCTTCGCATCCGTCTGGCTGAGCAGACGGCCGGCGGCGTCATAGACATAGGACCAGTCGCCCAGATCGGGATCGGACACGGCTAAGCGGCGGCCAAGGCCGTCATAGCCATAGGCCCAGTCATTGCCGTTGGGATCGAGGATGCTGACGATGCGGCTGAGCGCATCGCGGCCATATTGCGTGACCGCCGCCGGATCGCCGGACACGGCGCGCTTCTTCTCGCGCCTGACAACCTTGCCGGCGGCATCCAGCGACCACAGGGTCTTTCGGTTTATCTCGTCGGTCGCCTCGACCGTCGCAATGATCGTCGAGCCCGCCGCGCCCAGCCCATGAACCAGGCCGACGGCGGAAGCATCGGGATTGGTGATGGCCGTCAGCCGGTCGAGCGCGTCATAGCTGTAGCCCGTCCATTGCGGCGATTCGGTATCGGAATAATAGGCTTGCGACTGGCGCGCGACCTCGCCGCGCTTGGTGAAGTCCGTATCGACGTAGGTGAAGGTTGAGGCGGTTCGCCCATTGGACGCGGTGCGCCAGATGCGTTCGAAGCCGTCGAGATGCTTGCGCGTGAAGCGCTCCGCCGACTGGCCGCCGGCGGGCGGGCGGCGCGTCTGGATATACTGGGCCGGCGTGCCCCAGCCGACATAGTCCGTCGCCTCGTAATCGCCGAGCGGACGGACAATCTGCGTGTTGCGGCACAATCCATCATAGGCATAGCTTGTCACCTGTTCGTTGATATCGGTCTCGGTGAGTGGCGCTGCGCAGACGGTGTCCCAGGTCGTCTGGGTCGCAAAGCGCGCGTCGGCGCCGGTGCCGAAATATTTCGGCTGCCGCGTTTCCGTGACGAAGAGCGCGTTTGCGCTGTCGTAGCTGTATTCGGTGCGGATGGGGTCGTTGAGCGCAGGATAGCCGGGATACTGGTTGGTGGCGATGAGGTTGCCAAACGCATCATATTCATTGCGCTTGCGGGCGTAATTCGACCCCGATATCCAGCCGCGCTCCTCCAGGGCTGCGCAAACCGAGGGCGGAGTCGAGAACGTATAGTTTGTATTATAGAAGTAGGATGTGTCGGCAAGCTTCGCCCCGCCTGTCCCGATGGAAGCGAAGGTCTGCTCCTGGGCGCGGCAGTTCACGATGTAGTGGGCGAGATTGGGATAGAAGCTGAAGGTGTCGGTGCGCTCGTCGCCGGCCGCGGTCTCGTCGCCATAGTCGGATCTATTCGTGTTGTTGCCGTAATTGTCGAAGACGCGGGTAATTTTCGTGGTCTTCGTTTGCGCGCCCTTGGTATTTGCGACGAGCGTCGATGTGTTGAGCGACGTGAACGGCGCAGCCGTGTCGATGGTGTAGTTTTCGGTAACGGTTCGCAGAACCGTCGTGCCCGACAGGGTTTCGATCAGCGCCGGTTTGCCGAGCGAGGCGAGATCCTGTCGGTAGGTCGTCCTCGCCTTCGGGCAGACTGTTTCGCCCGTGTTGCAAGGCAAATTGGCGGTGACAAGCCGGAATCCCATGAAGGTGCGGTCGCGGCTGTTCCAGCTTCCCTCTTCGTAGGAGAGACCGGTCTGCGACGTCCAGCCGCGATTGTCGTCATAGGTGACGGAAGTCGCCGTGTGCATGACGAAGGGCAGCTTCGTATCGGCTGTGCCCGATGATAGGCCGTATGTGACCGTCGTCTTCCCGCCGGTCGGATTGACGATCTGGACAAGCAGATCGGGCTGCGGTCCGTCGACATAGCGCAGACGCTGGCTGGCAACGTCGTCCACGATAAAATCCATCCGGCCGTCACCGTTGAAGTCGCCCCAGAGCATCGGGTGGTCGACCCGCCAGCCCGCATTGGGCGTATAGGGGCCCGGACTGAACGCATCGCCAATCGAGGGGACCACCCAGTACTTGCTTTCGATTGGTGCCGGGTGGCCGCTGTCATAGGGCAAGAGGACATCGAGACGCCCGTCGCCATTGAAATCCCCTGTCAACGGCTTGAAAAGGCCGCCAAGCAACGATACCGCAACTGACGAATCGACCGGGCCGATGGTTACGCTTTGAGCATTTGCAAAGTCGAGCGACATGCCGGTGGACAGGACCGAACGGATGCGGAAGTTAGGGATGGAGTCGGGCGGATCGTCGATCAGCACGGCGTCGGCGCGGCCATCGCCGTTGACGTCTCCAAACGACATGGCGCGGGAATCCACGTTGAATGCCGCCCAAGCCTGGACCGGCCTGGCCAGGAACGTGCTGCCGGTCGACAGGTATATGGCGCTGCGCACGCCGTCGCTTGCACGCCAGACCTGGATGGCATCGGCGCGGCCATCGCCGTTGAAATCGGCCACCGCCAGATTTGACTGGTTTACCGGAGCAACCGCATTCCACGATGGCGCCGTGAACGGCCACAGGGGTGCAATTGAGAGTACCGTGCCGTCCCTGAAGAGCAGCTCGGCCTTGCCATCGCCGTTGAAATCGCCCTGACCCACAATTCTGGCTCCGGTGTCATATTCCGGGTAGTTGACTCCGGCTACCAAAGTGCTGCCGTTCCAGGAGTAAACCTTGCGGGTCGAGGTTATTATTGGCGGGTTGTTTGGATTGGGCGACGCTTTTGAAATCGTGAACCGCAACGCGATGTCGTCGGCTCCGTCGCCGGTGAAATCGGCGACGGACAGGATGTCAATCCCCGTACAGTTATTCGTCCCGCCCATGGGAACATCATACGAGTGCAGATTTGGTCCGAGCCGCACCTCGACTCTGCAATTGTAAGTGGTTCCCTCTGTATTCCAGCGTATCGCTTTCGCAGCATCAGTCCGTCCATCGCCGTTAAAGTCGCCCATTGTCAGGCCGAGACTATAGCTTGGCGGATCCGGCGGCTGGCAGCAGGACATGGGCCCAACGGCAAAAGCCTTCGATGCATCGGAGTAAGAAAAGGCTGTTGCCGGTAGCGAGCTTCCGCCCGATATTACCCCGGCCGCATCGATGACTGCGTCGCGGCCATACTCTCTGACAGAGCGGAGGCGGGATAGGCCGGTGGCTGTGCCGATGTCGTAGGCGAGCGCATAGGCGCGCACCAACGAAGGCCCCATCCTGACGCTAATCGAGCGGATGCGCTTGGTGATCCGTCCCAGCCCTTTGCCCGTCGCAAATGAGATCACGTCCGGCCGGGATTCGCGATAAAAGCGGATCGTCGCGATGTCGGCCGTATTGCCCGCATTCTTGTAGACGATCGTGTCGACATAGCAGTCGAGCAAAGCGGCATTCTCGCAGACATTCGCATATTCGATGCGATTGCCGTAGCGGTCCTGGGTCGAGGACAGCATCCAGCGGAAAGCCGTCGCCGCCGTAACGCCGGATTCTACAGAAGCGTAGGTGTAGGCTGTCCCGTCGCGCGCCGTCACGGTCCAGCTATTGGCGCCCGCATTTTGCGCAATGCGAAGATAGTTTTCGACGAAAGCTGCATGCGTACCGCCAGCGGCACAGGAGGGCGCCGACGCAATGGCCGCCGTACAGGCAATCAATTCTTCGCCATCGAGAGCGAACCGATCGGCTGGCATGCCGGCCGCACCAAAGGATGCTGAGCCACGTCCTCCCGAGTGATCGGGATCATTGCTCACCGCACCGGATATCCGTTCGATGGCGGACAGCCCGGACAACGACCAGCCAGCACCCAGCCAGCCTCCGGCATTTGGTATGTTTCTGATGCCGCGCGCCGAGTCATAGCTTAGTGCTAATTTCGGCTCGAGTCCTCGAAAGGCAGGCACCTGGATGGGCAGGGACTGGGTAAAGCTGCCATTATAGGCAGTGACTGGCGGTTGCGGGTTGGAACTCTCCAGCGCCGTGGGTGGGCCGGCTTCTTGGGCATGTGCAGCGAGTATTTGCAGTCCAAGAATGAACCCAAAGGCGAGGATCGTCAGTCTCTGCGGCATGGTTTGTCTACCTTAAGGAATACGAAAAGTGTGCGCGGATGGTCGTTCGCGGAGGCAACGCCTCTCATTCGATGACCAGGACTTCGAGCTGACAGAGGTCGATGTCGGGACGCAGCGTGTCGTCGCCATCGGCGACGTTGATTGTGAGGTCGAACAGGCACAGTCCTTCAGGCACGGCAAATGCGATAAAGACGGTTCCGCCCGGTGCGATAACGCTGTTCGCAATCGGGACCGGTTCGGCCAGCTCCGCGCCTTTGGGCACAGCTGCTAGTCCAGTGACTGCGATGGCGCCCCTGTTGGCAACCTGGAACGACAGGTCTGCGGCCTCTGCCTGTGAAATAGCCAAACCTAGTCCTAGCGCAATCGCAGGGAAGCGCATGCGGCTCATTCCAATATTGACGTTAAGACATCTATACGCTATCGGTCAGCTTCACGGCAATTCTTACTTTACGTTATCAACAGCATTGCTCCTTGCCTGCAGGCTGGCGCTTCGCGGGAATCAGCGGCCAGGCTGCCGAGAGGCGCGTGTCCCATCCCGCACTCCAGCAGACAGAATCTCCTCGGCCATTTGCGGTCTAAAGCGGTCAAACTATCTGAGCTTCACCGCTTCCACTTCCGATCACGCGCCTTGCGCCCCTCTCCATGACCGGGGGGCCCCAGTAAAGTGGATCTGGCTTCTGATCCGGATTGCCGCGCCAGCACCGCGCTCCCTCTACCTGGCGGGCCAATCTCCAGTAGCACAGAGCCAACGCAATTTGCGCGATGCGGGTTCCGCTACTCTCGCTCTCTCCGGCCCATAGCCAGCCAATTCAAAGTTAGTGATCAGAGAGACGGTCGGGCTGGTTGGGCCGAGCGGAAAGGGCTGTTGTACAATTGCTGGGGCCCCTCACGGCCCGGTGCTAAGTCGATCCAACCGGCAGTAGTGGTTACAGTGATTGCGACACGATTCTTCGATTGATGGTCCAATGTCAGCCGATCTCGTCATATTCGACTGCGACGGCGTCGTGATCGACAGCGAAATGCTCAGCTGCGATGCACTGATCGAAGCGCTCGCGTCGCTGGGCATTCGGATCGAGCGGAATTTCGTCTTTCAACATTGCATCGGGCACAGTTTCCCCGAAGTAGCGGCGAAGATCTCAAACCTGAGCGGGCAAGACTTGCCAGCATGCTTTGCCGAGACCTATCGCGCTCATCTCTTTACAAGCTTTGAGAGATGCCTGCAGCCCATGCCCGGCGTCGCGGCCATGTTCGGGACACTCGATGTTCCCTTCTGCATCGCGACAGGCAGCAGCACCGAGCGGGCGGAGCGATCGCTTGCGGCCGCGGGCCTTGCTTCCCTGAATGCGCCGGTGTTCAGCGCTTCGATGGTCGAGCGCGGCAAGCCCGCTCCGGATCTGTTTCTCCTCGCGGCGGAGCGCATGGGTTTCCCGCCCCAGCATTGCCTGGTCGTCGAGGACAGTCTACCGGGCATTCTTGCCGCGCGCGCCGCCGGGATGGCGGTGTGGCGATTTACCGGCGGAAGTCACTTCAGAATGGGCTTCGGCGCGGAGGATCCGAGTATCGCGGATGCCGAATTTTCGCGGTGGGACGAATTCATCGCCTTGATCAAGCGCCCTGTACCCAAGGCTGCGGACGCTCTATAGGCTCGAGCCGGACTGACAATTGCCGGTTGAAGAATGGCCCGAAGCCCGGACAGCGAAACCAACCGCCTCGACGATGCCGCGCGCGCAGGCTGGCTTTACTATATCGGCGGCAACACCCAGGACGAGGTGGCCGCCAAGCTCGGTGTCTCGCGCCAGACGGCACAGCGGCTCGTTTCGCTCGCGGTCAGCGCCAAGCTTATCAAGGTCCGGCTCGATCATCCGATCGCGCATTGTCTCGATCTGTCCGCGCGACTGACGGAGCGCTACGGTCTTCGCTTCTGTGAAGTGGTGCCGGCGGACCCCGCCTCGCCATCGACTTTGCTGGGGGTGGCGGAGGCCGCGGCTGCCGAACTCGAACGGCAATTGTCGTCGCAGCATCCGATTATCGTCGCCATGGGTACCGGCCGTACGTTGAAGGCGGCCGTCTCGCACCTGCCACCCATGGATTGTCCGCAGCACAAGATCGTTTCGCTTGTCGGAAATATCGCGCCGGACGGATCGGCGTCTTTTTACGACATCATCATGCGCATCGCCGATACTGTCCGCGCGCCGCACTATCCGATGCCGATTCCGGTCATCGCGAGCACGGTCGAGGAGAAGGAACTGTTCCTCGCACAGAAGCCGGTGCGCAACGTCATCGAGCTTGCGCGACAGGCCAATGTCGCGATGGTCGGTATCGGCCAGTTGGGCGAGGGCGCTCCATTGCTGCAAGACGGTTTCGTCACTGCCGATGAAATGCGCGGACTGCTCAAGGCCGGGGCGGTCGGCGAAATCGTGGGCTGGGCCTATGACGCGGCCGGTGCATTTATTCACGGCCTTACCAATGATCGCGTCGCGAGCATCCGGCCTGATCAGTCTATGGAGCGTCTGGTTATTGCGGTTGCGATGGGCGAGGCGAAGCGAGCGGCGCTCGCGGCCGCGCTGCGCGGCCGTCTGATCAACGGTCTCATCACCAACGAGGCGATGGCCGAACTCCTGCTCCGGCGATAGACGCGCACGGCCGCATATTTCGCTCGCGCCTTCAATGCTTTAACACCCGGACGGGGGCTTTGTGCTGCGTTGCAGCGACGATTCGGGCTTGACCGGCTTCCCGCGCATTGCGAGTATTTGCCCGTCTGAATAGCAAAAGCTCACATGCAGACGGAAATGGGAGGTCCATATGAAAGCGTATCTGCACGCCGCTTTTGGCGTTTCTCTGCTTGCCGCTCTGTCTTCCTCGCCCGCCAGCGCCGAGACGCTCACCATCGCGACGGTGAACAATGGCGACATGATCCGCATGCAGGGCCTGACCGAAGACTTCAAGGCGAAGAATCCCGGCATCGATCTCGACTGGGTGACGCTCGAAGAAAACGTGCTTCGCCAGAAGGTCACGACCGACATCGCCACCAAGGGCGGCCAGTTCGATGTCCTGACCATCGGCACCTATGAAGTTCCGATCTGGGCCAACAAAGGGTGGCTCGTCGAACTCAACGGCCTCGGTGCCGACTACGACCCGGATGATCTCCTGCCGGCCATTCGCGCCGGCCTTTCGGTCGACGGCAAGCTCTATGCCGCACCCTTTTATGGCGAGAGCTCGATGGTGATGTATCGCAAGGATCTGTTCGACAAGGCCGGCATCAAGATGCCCGACGCGCCGACCTGGGAGTTCATTGCCGATGCGGCCCGCAAGCTTACCGACAAGGGCTCGGAAACATACGGCATCTGCCTGCGCGGCAAGGCCGGCTGGGGCGAGAACATGGCTTTCCTCACCGCCACGGCCAATTCCTTCGGTGCGCGCTGGTTCGACGAAAACTGGAACCCGCAATTCGATCAGCCGGAATGGAAGAATACGCTCGATTTCTATGTGAAGCTGATGAAGGACGCAGGCCCTCCGGGCGCCTCGTCGAACGGCTTCAATGAAAACCTGGCGCTGTTCAATTCGGGCAAGTGCGCCATGTGGATCGATGCGACGGTTGCGGCGTCCTTCGTGACCAATCCGAAGGAATCGAAGGTCGCAGACCAGGTCGGCTTCGCGCTTGCTCCCGACAACGGCCTCGGCAAGCGCGGCAACTGGCTGTGGGCCTGGTCGCTCGCCGTACCCGCCGGCTCGCAGAAGTCCGATGCGGCGCAGAAGTTCATCTCCTGGGCCACGAGCAAGGGCTATCTCGAGCTCGTCGCTTCCAAGGAGGGATGGGCCAATGTACCGCCCGGCACGCGGACCTCGCTCTACAAGAATCCCGAATATCTGAAGGCGGCGCCCTTCGCGCAAATGACGCTCGACTCGATAAATTCGGCCGATCCGACCCATCCGACGGTGAAGCCGGTTCCCTATGTCGGCGTGCAGTTCGTGGCGATCCCTGAATTCCAGGGTCTCGGGACAACGGTCGGCCAGTATTTTTCGGCAGCACTTGCCGGGGATGCATCGGTCGATGACGCGCTCGCCAATGCGCAAAATTACGTGACCCGCGAGATGACGAAAGCGGGCTATATCAAGTAGTGAGGGTACCTCCCCCGTGAACTCGACTGCCTGCCGCGACCGGCAGGCAGTCTTCTTCGAGAGGCTTGGGAACCATGGCGACCCGCCAGACACGCGCCCTGTCACGGATTGCAGTCGCGCCCTCGGTCATTATGCTGTTGATGTGGATGATCGTCCCGCTCGCCATGACGATCTGGTTCTCGTTGCTGCGCTACAATCTGCTCGATCCGGGCAATGAAGCCTTTGTCGGGCTGGCCAACTACAAGTATTTCCTTACCGATCCCGCCTTCTTCACGGCGCTCTTCAACACGCTCAAGCTGGTCGCCGGCGTGCTGGTGATCAGCGTCGGCGGGGGCATCTTGCTTGCGCTGTTGCTCGACCAGCCCTTTTTCGGTCAGGGCATCGTTCGCCTCATGGTGATCGCGCCGTTCTTCATCATGCCGACGGTGAGCGCGCTGGTGTGGAAGAACCTGCTGATGCATCCGGTCTCCGGATTCTTCGCCTGGATGTCGAAAGCCGTGGGGCTGGAGCCGATCGACTGGTTCGCCAATGCGCCTCTTACCGCCATCATCCTCATCGTTGCCTGGCAATGGCTGCCCTTCGCGACGCTCATCCTCCTCACTGCCGTACAGTCGCTCGATGAAGAGCAGAAAGAAGCCGCCGAGATGGACGGCACGCCGCCGCTCTCGCTTTTCTTCTATATCATCCTGCCGCATCTCGCGCGTGCGATTACTGTCGTAATCCTGATCGAGACGATCTTCCTCCTCAACGTCTTCGCCGAGATCATGGTGACGACCGGCGGAGGCCCGGGTCAGCAGACCACCAACATTCCGTTCCTGGTCTATGCGCAGGCGCTGCTTCAGTTCGATGTCGGCAGCGCGTCCGCCGGCGGCATCGTCGCCGTGGTGCTCGCGAATATCGTTGCCATCTTCCTTGTCCGCCTGATCGGCAAGAACCTGGAGGCCTGATCATGGCAAGGCAACGGTCCATGCGGCGGCGGGTGACGATCACGGCCCTTGCCTGGCTTGCCGGCTTCATCGTCTTCTTCCCGATCCTGTGGATGATCCTGACCAGCTTCAAGACCGAGCTTGAGGCTTTCTCGACGCCGCCCAGCTTCCTGTTCTTCGACTGGACGCTGGAAAATTACGGAATCGTGCAGGAGCGCTCCAACTATCTGCGTTACGCGATGAATTCCGTCATCATCGCTTTCGGATCGACCCTGCTCGCGCTCCTCATTGCGGTTCCGGCGGCCTGGGCCATGGCCTTTGCGCCGACCAAGCGCACCAAGGATCTCCTGCTGTGGATGCTTTCGACCAAGATGATGCCGGCGGTCGGCGCGCTGATCCCGATCTATCTGTTGTTCCGCGATTCCGGCCTGCTCGATTCGCATGTCGGCATGGTCGGCATCCTGCTTCTCATCAATCTGCCGATCGTGATCTGGATGCTCTTTACCTATTTCAAGGAGATCCCCGGCGAAATCCTCGAAGCCGCCCGCATGGACGGCGCCACCTTGTGGCGCGAGATCGTTTATGTGCTGGCGCCCATGGCGGTGCCGGGTATTGCCTCGACCCTGTTGCTCAATGTCATTCTGGCGTGGAACGAGTCCTTCTGGACACTCAATCTTACTACGTCGAAAGCGGCACCGCTGACCGCATTCATCGCCTCCTATTCGAGCCCCGAGGGATTGTTCTGGGCGAAGCTGTCGGCGGCATCGACCATGGCGATCGCGCCGATACTTATCCTCGGGTGGTTCTCGCAACGGCAATTGGTGCGCGGCCTGACTTTCGGCGCAGTCAAATAACAGAGGCGATCATGGGCGAGATTATCCTTCGCAATGTGACCAAGTCCTTCGGCGACGTGACCGTGATCCCGTCGATCGACCTCGATATCGGCGACGGGGAGTTCGTTGTCTTCGTGGGTCCGTCGGGCTGCGGAAAGTCGACTCTGCTGCGCCTCATCGCAGGTCTGGAGGACACGACGGGTGGTGAAATCCGCATAGACGGTCTCGATGTCGCGCATACGCCGCCGTCCAAGCGCGGCCTTTCCATGGTGTTCCAGTCCTATGCGCTCTATCCACATATGTCGGTCAGGAACAACATCGCCTTTGGCCTGAAGATGGCGGGAGAGCCGAAAGAGGTCATCGACCAGAAGGTGGCGAAGGCCGCGCAGACCCTGAACCTCACGCCCTATCTCGATCGCAAGCCGCGCCAGCTCTCGGGCGGCCAGCGCCAGCGGGTGGCGATAGGTCGCGCCATCGTGCGCGAGCCGAAGGCGTTTCTGTTTGACGAGCCCTTGTCCAATCTCGATGCCGCCCTGCGGGTGCAGATGCGGCTCGAGATCATGCAACTGCATCAGTCGCTCAGCACGACGATGATCTATGTCACGCATGATCAGGTCGAAGCAATGACCATGGCGGACAAGATCGTGGTGCTCAATGCGGGCCGTGTCGAGCAGGTCGGAAGTCCGGTCGATCTCTACAACCATCCGGTCAATCTCTTTGTCGCGGGCTTCATCGGCTCGCCGAAAATGAACTTTATCACCGGGAAGCTGGCCGATCGGTATCGCGCCAAGACCGTCGGAATCAGGCCGGAGCATGTGAAGCTCGGAGACAGTGCCGACGCGGTAAAGGGCACCGTGCGGCTGGCGGAGCATCTTGGATCCGACACTTTCATCCATGTCGATGTTCCCGATGTCGGCAGCTTGAATGTGCGCGTCCCGGGTCAGCATGATGCGCAGCCCAATTCACCCATTTCACTTGTGCTGGATCCTGCCAAACTGCACCGTTTTGACGATTCGGGATTGTCGATCCGCACATGAAGCTTGCTGGCAAAGTCGCAGTCGTAACCGGCGGAGCACGCGGTATCGGTTTTGCCATTGCCGAGGGCCTGGCCAAGGAAGGCGCGCGCATCTGCGTTGCCGACATCGACACGGCAGCGCCGGACGCCGCCCGGAAACTGGGGCAGGGCAGCTTCTCATTCAGGCTCGACGTCACACGGCTTGAATCGATCGAGGCGATGGTCGCGGAGGTGAAGCGGCGCGCCGGCGGCATCGACATTCTCGTCAACAATGCCGCGATCTTCGACATGGCCCCGATCGGCGAGATTACCGAAGCAAGCTTCGACAGGATATTCGCTGTAAATGTGAAGGGACTTCTGTTCACGCTTCAAGCGGTGGCGCGCGCCATGATCGCCAGAGGGCAGGGCGGCAAGATCATCAATATCGCGTCCCAGGCAGGACGGCGCGGCGAACCCCTGGTTGCCGTCTATTGCGCGTCGAAGGCAGCTGTCATCAGCATCACGCAGTCGGCGGGACTCGCCCTGATCAAGCACGGGATCAATGTGAACGGCATTGCTCCAGGCGTCGTCGACACACCCATGTGGGACGTGGTCGACGCCCTGTTTGCAAAATATGAAGGCCTTGCGCTCGGCGAGAAGAAACGCCTCGTCGGAGAGGCTGTGCCTTTTGGCCGGATGGGCAGGCCCGAGGATCATGTCGGCGCTGCCGTGTTCCTCGCCTCCGCCGATAGCGATTATGTCGTCGCCCAGACGCTGAATGTCGATGGCGGCAATTGGATGAGCTGAAGGGAAAAAAGCATGTACATGGAAAAATTGAAGCTCGACGGGCGCGTCGCGGTTGTGACGGGCGGCGGTCAAGGCATCGGCTTTGCCTGCGCGCAGGCTCTCGGCGAAGCGGGGGCCAGTGTGGTGATTGCCGAGATGATGCCGGATCGCGTCAAGTCGAGTGTCGCGGCCCTGGAGACGCTCGGTCTCACGGCGAGCGGGGTCACGCTTGATGTTACCAAATCCAAGGACGTGGACAGAGCCGCAGCCGAAATCGTCAAGAAACATGGCCGCGTCGACATTCTTGTCAACAATGCCGGCGTCGCCAGGAGCGATGTGCGCGCCGAGGACACATCCGACGAACATTGGCGCTTTCACATGGATGTCAATGTCGACGGCGTCTTCTGGTGCTGCCGCGCTTTCGGGCGCGAAATGCTGAAGCAAGGCAAGGGCGCAATCGTCAATATCGGCTCGATGTCGGGCTATATCGTCAACAAGCCGCAGCCGCAGGCCTTCTACAATGCCTCGAAGGCTGCGGTCCATCACATGACGCGCTCTCTCGCCGCCGAATGGGCAACACGCGGGGTGCGCGTCAATGCGGTCGCACCGACCTATATCGAGACGCCGCTCACTGCCTTCGGCATCAAGGAAAACCCCGAGATGTACAAGACCTGGCTGGAGATGACGCCCATGGGCCGCGTCGGACAGCCGGATGAGATTGCCTCGGTCGTGCAGTTCCTCGCCTCCGATGCGGCGAGCCTCGTCACCGGCACCATCGTGCTGGCCGATGGCGGTTATACCTGCTGGTAGCGATGCGGCCGGTCTCTCTCGAAGCGACCGGTCCGGCGGTGAGTCTTACTCAATGACGGCGCAGGCGAGCCGGATGCCGGCATTGCCGGCCGGCTGGCTCGTGTAATCGTCTTCGCCGGCATGGATCATGAGAGCCCTGCCGCGAATGGCATTCTCGCTGCCATCAAGCGAGACCATGGCGTTGAGGACCTGCGCGCGCAAGGTTCCATCCGGGCCGACCAACTGGTTCGGCATGTCGCCGGCGTGAGGGCCTCCGGATGCGAGGAACCCGTGCCGTGCGCCCGCCGGATTGAAGTGCCCGCCGGCCGAATCGAAATGCGCCATCGCATCGCAGCTGCCCGCCTCGTGAACGTGAAACGCCACCCACCTGCCGGCGGGCAGTCCTTTCACAGCGACGGAAATCAGGACACCGGCCGGTGTTGCGACCAGATTGGCCTCGCCGTTCATTGCCCCGGTCGTATCGCTGAACCGCGCCACCGCGGCCTCTTGAGCGAAACCGGGGCCGGTCGCGAGAAGGAGAAAAGCAAGAACAAGGCTCGATTTCATGTCCGGTTCCTGTCGCGCGGCAACATGTTTGCAGCGGTTGAACAACGCTTATATTACGTTGAATTTCTCAGAGGTCCATTGTGTCCCAACCTGCCAGACCATCAAACGTTCCATTCTCGCTGGCCGGCAAGACGATCTTCGTCGCCGGGCATCGCGGGATGGTCGGCGGCGCGCTGGTGCGCCGGCTCGCGGCCGAAAGCTGCCCTATCCTCACCGCCGGGCGCGCCGAACTCGACTTGCGCGACCAGGCGCAGACCGGACGCTGGATGATGGAGCATCGTCCGCAGGTCGTCTTCATGGCCGCCGCGCGGGTCGGAGGGATTGTCGCCAACAACACGCTTCGGGCGGAGTTCATCTACGACAATCTTGCCATCGCAACGAACGTGATCCATGCCTCCCACCAGGCAGGCGTGGAGAAGCTTCTGTTTCTGGGTTCGACCTGCATCTATCCCCGGCTCGCCGCGCAACCGATGCGGGAGGATGCCCTGCTGACCGGCCCTCTGGAGTCAACCAACGAACCCTATGCGATCGCCAAAATCGCCGGGATCAAGCTTGCCGAAGCCTATCGCGACCAGTACGGCGCCGACTTCATCTCCGTGATGCCGACCAATCTCTATGGGCCCGGGGACAATTACCATCCCGATCACAGCCATGTCGTTGCAGCCCTGATCCGCCGCTTTCATGAGGCGAAGGCAACGGGTGCTCGCGAGGTCGTTGTCTGGGGGACCGGCACCCCGCGGCGCGAATTTCTATTCGTCGACGATCTTGCCGATGCTTGCGTATTTCTCGCGAAATCATACTCGGATCGAGACATCATCAATGTCGGATGCGGGCAAGACGTCACCATCGCGGACCTCGCCGGGCGGATAGCCGATGTCGTCGGCTATGACGGGCGCATTGTTCAGGATCCGTCCAAACCGGATGGCACGCCGCGAAAACTGGTGGATGTCTCGAAGCTTCACGCTCTCGGCTGGCAACCGCGCATTTCCCTGGAAGACGGACTGAAGCTTGCCTATCGCGATTTCCTGGGCCGGTTCGGCCAGGAGGATCCCGAGCGGCTCAGCGCCCCTGCCTGATCTGCAGATTGTCGAAATAGGCCTGCCCGGAAATGAGCTGGTCGAGAGACGCGCGCGAATCGACTTCGAGCTGCAGTTTCTGCGCGCCGCAGTCCTCCGGCGGAATTTCGAACGGCAGCTCGAAGGATGCCCATGTCGATGATGCAAAGAGCCTTGCCGTTTGCGCGATCGGGCGCTGTTTCGCGCCCAGGCAATAGAGGCGCCAGACAAGCCCCACCTCCGTGACGAGACGCTCCGCCTTGGTTTCGCCGGTCAGTGTGTAATGGCCCGGCGCAAGGCGAAGAACCTGCGAGACATGCTGAAAGCGCTCGCGCGCATTCATGAATTCCACACGCAGCATCCGGTCCGCGCTGCTGGTGCTACGAGGAACGAGGCGTATGTCGGTATTCCTGAGCTTGCCGAAATTCCAGCCGAAGAACAGATTTTGCGGTTCGATCTCAAAGCCGCCATCGAAAATATTGCCTGCCTTGCGCAGGTCGGGCTGGGAGAGGAAATCGAGCCAGACAAAATAGGCCGTGTCGAAATCCTTGTTGTCCATCAGTGTCGAAATGAGCTCGCGGAGTTCGCTGCGGTTCGGCTCACTGCCCGATTTTCGCAAGTCGGATAGAACACTATAGGCAACGGCCGGTCCGTTGGCATTCTTCAGGATGGCGGTCACGAGCGCCTGCCGCCACGGCGGATTCCTGGCAAGAGCGGCGACCAGGGCCGGGCGGCTTTCGTCGCTCTCGGCAAAGGCGGCCGCGATCCTGACAAGATCGGGCAGGCGCGCGGGCTGGGCCCGCATCAAGGCGTCAAGCCGATAGAGTGCCGCCGCGAAGTCCTTTCTGCGCAGCAGAATGTCGAGCACTTCGGCTTGGGCCGGCAGGTCGCGCAGGCTGCGGTCGCCTGCCAGAACGGCAAGCCGTTCGGCCCGGTCGCCGTCACCCTCGGCGCGCCACAGGTTGGCCAGGTTTCTTAGCGCTCGCGGATCGAGCGGGTCGCGGCGCAGGGCGTCTGTCTCGCGCTCCCGCAGGGCCTGCCTTTCAGACGGAACGAGCAGCTTCAAGCCCTCGCTGATGCTGCCCTCGGGCGGACTGGGCGGCATCGGCCTGACCTCGTTCGGCCGCGACAGCGCCCACACGGCAAAATACACGCCCAGGGCGAGCGCTATGGCAGCCACCAAGATGACTGCAAGACGTTCGCCGGTGCGCATTGTGCCGGTCCGGCTTGCGCCGATGCGTGTATGTCCGTGTGTGGAAATGGCATCCATCTCAGAGCCGGTGTCCTACCAGTCCATCCAGACGCTTCGAACCACTGGAAATTCGGCCAGAGACTGCCCGCTCCACAATTGCCAGCCGATCGCCAGGATGGCGACAGTCAGCACGGCATAGCTGCCACGCCTGATAATCCGCCTCGACCGACCCGATCCAGCGGCCTTTCTGTGGCCATCCTGCGTCATGCGATGACGAAGCGAATGACGGCGGCTACGGCGGCGCGGTCGCTGCACGACAGCCGTGGGCGGGACGAGACGCGCTTGCGACTTCAGCAGCTCTTGCACCTCGCCGGAAGCATCCACAACCCGCTTGAACAGTTGGCTCTCCCATTTGTTGGGATTGCGGTCCGGATGCAGCCATTTGAGGAGCCACTTGCGATGTTCATGGAGGTCCTCGATGGTTGCCGCAGGTCCAAGACCCATGACCCGAAGGCTATCTGCGCGCGGGTGAAACAGCACCTGCTGCAGGAACATCACGGCCGCGTCTCGAACTTCACCCGAAGAGCGGGCGCGGGTGCGGCTCGCCCAGGCAATATCCTCTTCTGATTGCGCGGCGATCCTGATGAGTTGCAACACATCATCGGGTAAGGGTTGCGACTGCGACTGTCGCGCCAGCAGTGGTCGCTGGACCATGTCGAGCGCAACATCCAGGGCCGCACGGCGCTCCATCGCTCAGCCTTTTGCGGTAATCTGCTTTGGCCCATAGCTATGATACTCATAAGCACCGTACCCATAGCCGTAGCCATATCCATAACCGGTCTGACGGGAATCGAATTTGTTGAGGGCGGCTCCGATGATCGTCGCGCGGGTGAATTGCAGACGCTTGAGGGCAACCTTCAGGGTGCTCCGTCGCGTCTCATTTGCCGCGACGACGAGCAACGTCGCCTGGGACAGGCTTGCCAGCAAGGGGGCGTCCGCAAGGCCCATGATGGGCGGTCCGTCGATCAGAACGATGTCAAAGGACTGCGCGGCGAGCGTCAGGAGCGACAGGAACTTCGAACCTGACAGCAGTTCCGCCGGATTGGGCGGCAGGGGACCGGACGGGATAAAGGCAACCCCTTCAAAGGGCGTCAGTTGCACGACGTCTTCGGGCGAGCTCGCTCCGGTCAGATAGTTGCTGAGGCCGACCTCGTTGCTGAGATTGAGGAGCTTGTGCAGGGACGAATTGCGGAGGTCGGAATCGATAAGCAGGACCTTGAGGTGAATGCTTGCCAGCGCGCGCGCAATCGAAATGGTCGTGGTGCTCTTGCCCTCCGCAGGCTTGCTGCTGGTGATGAGCAGCGACTTGGGCAGGCCCTCCGAAGTCGAAAACTGCAGCCCCGTTCGCAGCGAGCGGAAGGCTTCAGCCATGCCGGAACGCGGATCGGCAAGTTCTTCCTCGACGCTCAGCCCGGGTTTCGGGCGGGGGACGATGCCGATTACGGAGAGACCGGTTTCGGTCTCGATATCCTCGGGCGTTTTGAAGGAATCATCGAGATAGTCAAGGCCGACGGCCCCGGCTGCACCCATCATGAGGCCAAGCACCAGCGCGAGCGCCAGGTTGTAGAACAGCTTGGGCGAACTCGGCGCCTCCGGCAAAGCGGCGCGGTCGACGATTGAGATGTTGTTGGTTCCGACACCGCCGGCAATGCCGATTTCCTTGTAGCGCTGCAGCAGCCCGTCATAGAGGGTGCGGTTGGTATCAACTTCGCGTTGAAGGATCGTGTAGTCGATGCTCCGGTTGCGCTGGTCGACGACCTCATTCTT
Organism: Hyphomicrobiales bacterium; assembly: GCA_016793355.1. Taxonomy (GTDB): domain Bacteria; phylum Pseudomonadota; class Alphaproteobacteria; order Rhizobiales; family Aestuariivirgaceae; genus JAEUMG01. The sequence continues at coordinate 4,255 of JAEUMG010000168.1, read as the reverse complement.
GGTCTGATCGAGCTGAGCGACGAGGAGTTCCTCCTGTTTCTTCGCCGCCTCATAATTCGACTGGATGGAATCCTTGATGGCCTTGATGGCAAGTTCCGCCTGCCTGTCGAGTTCCTGGATCTGGCTGCGCAATTGCACCATGGTCGGATAGGCCGGCTTGAAGAGGGCGAGCTTCTGCTGATACTCGGCGGCCAGCTGGGTGCGAATCTTCCGGTTCTCCTGGATCGCCGGACTTTCGAGGATTTGCTGCAGTCCGAAGCCGTCGGTTGTCTGAGCCTGCTTCCACAGCAGCTCCTGCTTGATGCGCTCGTTGCGCGCTTCCCTCAGACGCGCATTTATGGCTTCAAGGTCGGTCCCGGCCAGGCTCTTCTTGTCGTCAAGATTGATGATGCCCTTTTGCTCGGCATATTTCACGAGCTGACGTTCGGATTCCTCCAGTCGCACCCGCAACTGCTGCAACCTGTCTTCGAGAAACTTTCTGGCATAGGAGGATGCCTCGTAGCGCCGGTCGAGATTGTCGGCGATATAGACTTCCGCGTAACCGTTCGCCAAACGCTGGGCGAGCGCCGGATTGGGATGGCTGATGGTAATATTGACAATGCGCGATCCGCGAACCGGCGCGATGCTCAACATCGAACGAAGCCTGGCCGCCGCGGCCTGCGCGCGCGCATCCAGGGCATTGGCGCTCTCGCTGTTCTCCTTGCCATCGTCATCGGAACGGGGGCCGGCAAACATGCTTCTGATGGCCTGGCTCAGCATTCCAAGCAATGAGGGCGTTGCCGGCCTGTTGAAGGCCGGATCGTCCATCAGGCCGAGCGTCGATACCACCCGCGATGCGAGCGAGACGCTTCCCAGCAATTCATACTGGGTCTGGTAGAAATCCTGCCCCGTCCTCATCTCGTTCGGCTGCAGATCGCCGACTTCGACCACATTCATGGCTTCGCGTTCGATCTGGATACTGGCGGTCGTCTGATAGATCGGCGTCTTCAGGAATGTGATGATGGCGGCAAGAACGAGAGCCGCGACGGTCGTGCCCGCGATCAGCCAGCGGTACTTGATGGCGATGCGGACATACTTGAAGAAATCGAAGCGCGGCGCGCGCTCGGCTTCGAGATCGAGCGGGTAGTAAGGATAGAGGTGGCTGTCCCGGCGATAGGGGTCGGGAACGCTCGCCGGTTCTCCCGGAATGATGGCGCGCTGACTGCTTCCCCTTTCGTTCGCGCCCGGAATGTTGCTGATGTGGTTCATGCCCGCACGATGCTCACAGCAGGAGCATGGTGAACAGGCCGGAAAGCGGGAGGACCTCCTTTATGTCGCGCAATGTCGTGCGCGCCGCCGATTCGTCCACCATGACGATATCCCCGGCTTGCAGCATGGGGTCGTTTTGCTTGCCGCTGCGTATTCGCGTGATATCGAATCGCGCGCCCATCCGCTTGTTGCCGACGGTGCGAAACACCATGACGCCGCTCGGGTCGGCAACCAGGGTTAATCCCTCGGCGAGCGCTATCGCCTGCAGCAATGAGACCTTGCCGGTGATCGGAAATATGCCGGGCTTCTTGACGGCGCCATCGACGGTGATGCGCTGGCTGTTATACTCCTTGATGAAGACCGAAACCTGCGGCTCCTGCAGGTAGCTCGCCTGAAGCTTCCTCGCGATTTCCCGCTCCAGTTCAGACGCTGTCTGGCCGCCCGCCTTGACGGTCTTGATCAGCGGCAGCGTAATCGTTCCGGACGAGCTGACCTGTGCGGTCCGGGTCAGATCGGGCACCCCGAAGACCGAAATCTCCAATACATCAAGCGGCGCGATCCGGTAGTCCTCGCTGGTGGCATCGCCGGAGGGAACCGAACTTGCGGCAAAGATCTGTTCCATCTTCGAGGCCGCCGCGGTGTTCGAAACCTGCACCGTCGAACCGCCCTTTTGCGCGTGTACGGTTTGCGAGGGGCCCTCGAGGCTGGGGGCGCCGCTACCGCAAGCGGCGAGGAAAATCGACACAACCGCCGCCAGCCACAGGCGGAGACCGGGCAGAGCCTTCGGCAAGGGGGCGCTCATGATGCGGTTCCTTGAAACAGACGGCGCCAAAAGGGCGCAGTCTCGGCTTTCTTCGGAGGCACGACGCGGATCGGTGCGGTCACTTCGACAGGCGCATTTTCCAGTATTTTCTCAGGCCTTAGTATAACAAGTTGTGTCGCTTCGTCCAACCCAACCGCCTCTGCGGCAAGTTGGAATGCCTTCGACAGGCCAGGCGGCCGCCGGGAGGTGTTGTGCGCGTCGGAAGCCAGAATGTGCACCATGCCCTCGGCCAGCAGCCTTTGGGCCCAGTACTGCGCGCGCCGCCCGAAATCTCCTGCCAGAGAGCCGGCGGTGACCTGCATCCAGACTCCCATTTTCACGTATTGGGCGATCATGCCGTAATTCGGCTCAAGCCATTCAAGACGTTCCGGATGAGTGAGGACCGGGACGTAGCCTCCGGCTACAATGTTAAAGAGCAGATCGTCGAGGCGCTGCGGCAGGATATTATGCGGCGGCTCGAAAAGCACATAGCGGCTGTCGTGCAGGGTCAGGATGCGGCCATCGCGGAGACAGGACAGAAAATCGGGCCTGACATGCGCATCGCTGCCGGTCACGAGGGCGAGGTCGATGCCCTCGCTCTGCAATCTTTCGTTGAGCTCCGCGACTCTACGCCTGATATCGGCTGCGTCATTATCATAGAGTCCGGGCATGAAATGCGGCGTGCAGGCCATAACGGCGACGCCGTCGTCGACGGCCATCCGCGCCATGTCCAGGGCCGTCTCCAGATCCGGGGCGCCATCGTCCACGCCCGGCAGAATATGGCTGTGAAGATCGATCACGGTTTGCGCCCCTGCGCAGCTTTGCGATGTGCCGACACGCCGGCGATAAAGGCGCACATCAGCCCGAACACCACCGCCAGGGCCGGTTCGCGGAGCGGATAGTCGACGAGCGAATGCAGCAGGAGGAGGCCGCAGGCTATGGCGCCCGCCCTGGCCAGGAGAAGGCCCTCTGCATCCTCCCGCGGGCGCCAGAGACGGTAGAGATTGACCAGGTACCATGCCAGAAAGGCCAGCATCACAAGGGCGGCCGGCAGTCCGCCTTCGAGCCATAGTTCCAGCCAGTCATTATGGGCATGGTTGACATAGGCCGAGAGGATGCTGGCCGGCGTCTCGTGCATCGCATAGACCGGCACGAAGGTGCCGAACCCGCTCCCCACCGGGAAATAGTCCCAGGCCGCGCGCAGCGTCGTCTCGGAAATCTGGGTTCTGTAGTCGCTGACGGGGTCGAGCTCGGCCAGGCGCAGGATCGCGACCATTCCGAACTGGCCGATGAGCAACAGCGCGGCGATAGCGGCCATGATCGCCCAGCGGGACTGGGAATTGCGCCGATTCAAGCCTGTTGCGCCCAAGCCGATGGCGGCCGAGCCGAGCAGCGCCAACATTGCCAGAATGATGCCCGCTCTGGAGCCTGCGGCAGCCAGGCCCAGGATGACCGCCAGAAGCATGACGGAGGCAAAAGCGCCGACCAGATATTTGTTGACATGCCGGCGCATGACGCGGAGCGCCAGGGCCCAGGTCACGGGAATGGCGCAGTAGAGCAGCGCGGCGAAGAAATTGCGATTGGCGAAGGTGCCTGTCGCCCATTCGCCGCCGCCATCGCCATAGAAGTTGAGGATGCTTCGCGGCCCTTGAAACTTCTGCGCCAGGCCCAGAAGGATGCTCGCCAGCACGCAAATAAGCAGAACGATCGCAACCAGCCAGCGTTCGTTCGCGCTGAGCGACAGGGCCGCGATGAAGGCGGCGATCGGTGCCAGCATGGCCAGAAAGGCGATGCGGGTCGCCGGCGGGCTCAGGCTCAAGGCCATCCATCCGGGTTCGCTACCGGCGGCGCGCAATTGCTCCATCACGAAATTCCGACCCGGCAGGGAGCCCCAGACGATCGGTGGAAGCGGTATAAGATGCAGCAATATCAGCCCGATTGACAGAAGTATGATGACAAAAGCCTCTCGCGCCGCCCGGTTCGGCGGCGCAAAACCGATCCGAATCAGGCCGGCCGTGATGACCAGTATGCTCGAGACCCGCAGCAAGAAGGCCGGAACCGGCATCGGCTCGGACGTTCCACCCAGAGCTATTGCTAGAATGACGAACGCGCAAAGAGTGATGGTCCATGCGCGTTCCGGAATGGCTTTGGTGTGATCGAGTTCACCGGATGCGAATGCCACGCTCCTCAATCCGTGAATGGCAC
>JAEUMG010000163.1 GCA_016793355.1 Hyphomicrobiales bacterium | reverse complement strand
ATGACATTGCCATTGGCAGGATTGGTGACGTCGATGGTCATGTCGCCGCCGACCCATTTGCCCGCAATATAGCATTTGTCCTTGAGCAGCGACTTGTCCTTAAGTATGTCGCGCAAAGCCTGTCCCTTGCGAATGTCCATGATCGGCCTCCGTTGGCTGTTTGGCGGCCTCTTAGCATGGCTCCGTCAGGCCCACAAAGACTCCAACCCTCCGGGAAATTCATGCCAGACCGCGCCGTGATCTTAGACCTTGACGGGACGCTTGCCGAAACGGCACCCGACCTCATGGAGGCGACGAACCATGTCCTCCGACTCCATGGAAGAGCGGCCATCACTCCCGAACAGGTGCGCGCCTTCATCGGGCACGGGGCCAGGGCCTTGATCGCGCGCGGCTTCGAGGCGACGGGGGAGCCTGTTCCGGAAGGCGCGATGGAGGCGCTCTACGAGCGCTTCGTTGCCTATTACGCCGCCAATATCGCGCGTGGCAGCAGCCTTTTTCCGGGCGCCCGCGCGTTCCTCGAACGCTGCCGAAAGGAGGGAATCGCGCTCGGTGTGTGCACCAACAAGCTCGAAAACCTGTCCGTGCAATTGCTCAAGGCGCTGGATGCCGCGCATTATTTCGGCGCGATCGTCGGGCCGGATACGATCGGCATCGCCAAGCCCGACCCGGCCCCCTATCGCGAGACCTTGCGCCGCCTTGGCGGGACCCATCTGCGTTCGGTCATGGTCGGCGACAGCGAGACCGACATCAAGACGGCGAGGGCGGCCGGCGTGCCGGCGATCGGGGTGACCTTCGGCTATACGCCGAGGCCGGTGGCCGATTTCGGACCCGACCGGCTCATTTCGCATTTCGACGATTTATGGACGGCGATCGTGGAATTCCTCGATCATTGACGAAGCGGGGGGCCCTCGCTATAGGGCGGTCGATCCTGGCCAGGGCGATTAGCTCAGTTGGTAGAGCACTGTGTTCACATCGCAGGGGTCACTGGTTCGAGTCCAGTATCGCCCACCATGGACACACGATATTTTCGCGTCCAGTGCGCCGACACTTCCCCGGCCCCAAGTTGCCTGCGTAACGTCACATCCAGACCATTGCGTTGCCACGGCAAGCTCGCGGCGCCGACGCGGAGCGGTGCGAGGCATATCTCCACAGGCGAAGCGATTGTACCCAGCTGCCGCCTTTTTGGTCGTCAGTTGCAGCTCTGAAGCCTCCCGAAACGTGGAGTCAGCTCTGCATTGACAGAGTTTGGGCCATCCCGGCGAAGCTCCGATATCTCGACCGGCTGCCCTGGGGCGATTCTCATGGGTTTGAATTGAAGAATGCTGCGACACGCTTCTCGACTTCGACGATAGCCAGGAGCGCAACTCCTATCGCCACGATGACAACGCCATCGACCAACGATACTGCGCGGCTGGCAAAGATGACCTGCATCGGCGGCAGATACGTAAAGGCGAATTGCGCGATGACGACGGCACCGACTCCTATGAGTACGGCGCGCGTCCCGAGCACACCCTGCCAGGTCAGGGAGGAGCCGTGTACATAGCGAACGCTGAAAAGGTAGAAAATCTCCATTACGACAATCGTATTCACTGCCATAGTACGCGCCGTCTCAAGCGACAAGCCACGCTGAATCGCCCACGTGTAGATTCCAAACGTACCGGTGACCATCAAGGCAGAGACGAACAGGATTCGCCAAAGCAGACGGCCCGATAGAATACTCCGGCCGGCGGGGCGGGCGGGCCTGCGCATGGCGCCGGGCTCGGTTGGTTCGAAGGCGAGCGTCAGGCCGAGAGCGACGGCCGTAATCATGTTGATCCAAAGGATCTGCACCGGCGTCACCGGCAGGGTGAGGCCGAACAGGACCGCAAGAATGATCGTGAAGGCCTCGCCGCCATTCGTCGGCAGGGTCCATGAAATTACTTTGGTGAGATTGTCGTAAACAGTCCGACCCTCGCGAACGGCCGCGACAATGGATGCGAAATTGTCATCCGCCAGCACCATTTCGCTTGCCTCCTTGGCGGCCTCGGTCCCTTTGCCGCCCATCGCAACGCCGACATCGGCCCGCTTCAAGGCGGGCGCGTCGTTCACGCCGTCGCCGGTCATGGCGATGACGGAACCGTCGGACTGAAGTGCTTCGACCAACCGGAGTTTATGCTCGGGGCTGGTTCGGGCAAAGACGGTCGCCTCGCAGGCCTTTTTCCGGAAGGCGGCCTCCTCCAGCGCATCGAGCTCCTGGCCGGTTATGGCTTTCGGATCATCGGCGAGCCCAAGTTGAACAGCGATCGCGCGCGCCGTGGCGGCGTGATCGCCGGTGATCATCTTGACCTTGATACCGGCCGCCTTGCATTCGGCGATTGCGTCGATTGCCTCCGGTCGCGGCGGATCGATAAGGCCCACCAGACCGAGCAAGGTAAGTCCCTGCTCGATATCGGATGGTGCAATCTCGCTATCACCCGGCTTCATGGCGCGGCGCGCCAGTGCAATCACGCGCTGGCCGTTGGCCGCAAGCCGATTGACCTGCTTGTGCCACGCTTTGGGGTCCAGCCGACCTTCGCCATCCACCGTGGCGACATGTGCGCACATCCCAAGAATGCGCTCAGGAGCGCCCTTGACGTAGACCACCGGAGCGTGGCTGTCACGGGCGTTCAGCGTCGCCATGTAGCGGTGTCGGGAATCGAACGGAATCTCATCAAGACGTCGGAAGCCGGAACGCGCGGCAGCGACATCATGCCCGGCCTTGACGGCGAGCGAAACCAGCGCTCCTTCCATGGGATCGCCATCCACGGTCCAGACTTCGCCGGCATGCCGGAGGTCGGCGTCATTGCAGAGAAGAGCGGCGAGTGAGAGTTCCTCAAGCACGGGGTCTGCCGCGAGATCGAGGGGCACTCCCTCTTCCGTACGGAAGTGGCCAGTTGGGCTGTAGCCGGAGCCTTCCACTTCGATTACCCGATCGTCAGCGACGATGGTGCGCGCCATCATCTCGTTGCGCGTGAGAGTCCCGGTCTTGTCGGAACAGATTACGGAAACCGAACCCAGCGTCTCGACGGCTGGCAGTCGTCGGATGATGGCGTTGCGCCGTGCCATGCGCTGGACCCCAACCGCAAGTGTAATGGTCATCACCGCCGGCAGGCCTTCCGGAATCGCCGCAACCGCCAATCCGACCACGATCATGAAGGCGTCATCGATTCCATAGGCCTGCACGAGGACGGCGTAGGCAAATACGAGCGAGGAGATGGCGAGCACGACGAGTGTGATCTGCCGCGCGAACTGGTCCATCTGGCGGACAAGGGGTGTGGCAAGCTGCTCCACCGCGCCGATCATCGAGCTGATACGCCCGAGTTCAGTGGAAGCACCCGTTGCCACAACGACACCGGTTCCCTGGCCGGTCGTAACGAATGTTCCGGAGAATGCCATCGTGAAACGGTCGCCGAGGGGAGCGCTTTCCTGTACTGCCTTGAGCGTCTTGTCGACGGGCACGGATTCGCCCGTCAGGATGGCCTCGTCGATCCGCAGATTGCGCGCCTTGACGAGACGAAGATCGGCGGGCACGCGGTCCCCGGCCTCGAGCAATACAATGTCGCCCGGCACAACCTCGTGTGCCGCGACGGTCAGGCGGCGCCCATCGCGAACGACCGACGCACGCGGATCGATCATCGCATGGATGGCATCCAGCGCCTTCTCTGCCCGCCCCTCCTGGATGAAGCCGATCATCGCGTTGATCAGGACAACGGCGAAGATAACCAGGGCATCCGTGCCGTGTCCGAAAATCGCTGAGAGCAGACCTGCCGCCAGAAGTACGTAGATGAGGAGGTTGTGAAACTGCCGGAGAAACCGGATTAGAGCGCCATGACGGCGGCCCTCGGGCAGGCGGTTGGGCCCATAGACTCTGAGGCGCTGCCTGGCTTCATGCCCAGAGAGGCCATCAATCTTCGTTTGAAGAGCGTCGAGAGCCGCTTGAGGAGGAACCGAATGCCAGGCGAGATCAGCTGTTTTTGACGGAGATCCAGCATCAAGCGCCAGGCTTGCAGGCTTTGGTTTCGCAGACTTGTCTTTCCGAATCATTGCACTGTCCCCTGCGGCCTGGTCGCGACCGGAATCGCCAAGCAAACCTGCGCCTCAACAAGAGATGTGGTTGCCCATAGCGAGGCAGCCTCGCTGTTAGCGCGAGCTCAATATTCCGTTTCCGTCCGCCAGCTGGGCCTGTGTCCCAGCCGGAGCGAGCCGAGGCGCAAGTTCCGATTATTGGCGGCGCAGGTTGCGTAGCGTTCAGCTGGCGTTGCGTCCTGCCATCCTGGACCGACCGCCGCCGACCACCCGCCTGTCGCCGGCGAACCTCCGCTCCCCGGGCAGCATCTTGACTGTGAATCTGTTGCCGAGACCCCCACTCAGCCCATGATCTTGCGCCTTTGGCATCCGAATCTCACGAGCATTCGCTGAAGCATCGGACTCGGAATCGCGTGGCCGGAGCGTAACTCCGGCCACTCGGATGTTCTTCTTCAGCTCTTGTCGGTGTCCTCCAGGAAGAACCGGCCAAGCGGGTTCTGGTAGAAATCAGTCACGTTCTTGCGGCACCCGTTGATATAGGGGCTGTAATAGAGGTCGATCCAGTGAACGTCGTCCTTGGCGATGGTCTGGATCTCCATGTACATCGCCTCGCGCTTCTGCGGATCGGCTTCGACTCGCGCCGCCGCCACGAGGTCCTTCACCTTTTCGTTCTTGTAGCGTGTCATGTAGTTCATATTGGCATCGTGACCGAGAACGAAGGTCGTCTTCTGGTCGGGGTCGATGATGTCGTTGGTCCAGTAATTGACCGCCGTGTCGAAGTTTCCATCGACTTCGGTCTGCCAGGTCTGGCTTGGATCCATTTTCTGAAGGTTCAACGTGATGCCGGCCTTGGCCAATTGCTGCTGCAACAGAATGGCGATCTGTTCGTCCACCGTGTCGCCCGCATTGACAATGTGGTTGACGGTCAAGCCTTCAACTCCGGCATCCTTGAGCAATTGCTTCGCCTTCTCCGGATCATAGGCGCGTTGGAGATTGTTGGGGTTGTGATAAAGAGCGCCTTCGGGAATATATGAATTGGCGACCTTGCCGACGCCGAATGTCACGGTATCAACTATGGCCTGCTTGTCGATCGCGTGATCGAGCGCTTCGCGAACCGCCTTCTTGTCGAAGGGCGCGTGTTCGTGATTGATCAAGAGATGATCTTCGCGTGTCGAGGGGTCGAGCATGATATTGAGATTGCCGTCCTGTTTGAGCTCGGCCACTTTCGAGAAAGGCACGAAGATCGAGCAATCGATCTCGCCGGCCTGCAGTTTCAGCATGCGGGTATTGTCGTCGACGAGCGAAATCCATTCAACGCCGTCGAGCTTCACCCGGTCAGCTTCCCAGAAGTTCGGGTTCTTCTTGAGGACCACGCGATCGCCGCGCTTCCACTCGACAAGACTGAAGGCGCCCGACGCCATGGGCTTCTCGGCATAGGCTTCTTCGCCGATAGACTCGATGGCCTTCTTGGAAATGACGGAAACGCCGGGCATGGCAAGCGTTGCCAGGAATGGCGCGGTCGCCTGGTTCAGCGTGACGACAAGCGTCTTGTCGTCCTTGGCTTCGGCGGTCTTGATCACCGTGTAAGTGTCGGCCCAGAGAGAGCCCGGATTGTCGCGGATGCGGGTCAAAGTGAAAGCGGCATCCTCGGCGGTGATCGGCGAGCCGTCTTCGAATTTGGCGTCGCGCATCTTGAACGTGTAGACCAGGCCATCGGGCGAGACTTCCCAGCTCTCGGCCAGGCCCGGTTCCAGCTTGGTGCCCGATTTGTCGACGCGCACCAGCACATCGTATACGTTAGAGAACACCCAGAAGTCGACATTCTGCGCGCTCTTGATCGGGTCGAACGTGGTGCCGTCCTCGCGGCGACCGATGGTAAGCGTGCCGGCGGCTTCAGCCGCGGCGCCCGCCAGAACAAGGCCGGCGAACAAGGCAACCGCCGATACCGTCGTTCGATAATGTTTCTTCATGGATCCTCTCCTGTTTGTTGTGTTTACCTATTTTCAATCAGTGTCTCACTCCGCCGTAAAGCAGGCAAGCGGCCCGCTGCTCGCCGGCCGGACGCAGCACCGGCGCATCGCCTGACCTGCAGATGTCCATCGCCTGCGGGCAGCGCGGATGGAAGGCGCAGCCCGGCGGCAGGTCCAAAGGACTCGGCGGCTCGCCCGGCAGCATGTTGCGCGGCAGGCTGCCGGCCGGATCGATCTCCGGAATGGCACGGATCAGCGCCTGGGTATAGGGATGCTTCGGCGCCGAGAAGACGTCGGCAGTCGCCCCCTCCTCGACGATGCGGCCGAGATACATGACGCAGACCCGGTCGCAGAGCCGACGCACGACGGCGAGGTCGTGAGCGATGAAGATCATCGCCAGCTTCATTCGCGAGCGTATATCGATGAGAAGATTGATGATCTGCGCCTGGATGGAGACGTCGAGCGCCGAGACGCATTCATCGGCGACGATGAGCTTCGGCTCGACCGCGAGCGCGCGCGCGATGCCGACGCGCTGGCACTGCCCGCCCGACAGGGTGGCAGGCTTGCGCCGGGCATGCTCGCCCGACAGGCCGACCAGGACGAGCAATTCCTCGACGCGGGCCGCGATCCTATCCGGCGGCACTTTGCGATGAACGCGCAGGACCTCGGCCAGTATGTCGCCGACCCGCATGCGCGGGTTGAGGGCATTGAACGGGTCCTGGAAGATCATCGCGGCGTTGCGTCTGAGCCGCATGAGCGAAGTCCGATCGACGCGCTCGCCCTCGAAAAGAACTTCGCCGGCGCTTTTTTCAGTCAATGCCAGTATCGCGCGCGCGAGCGTGGTCTTGCCGCAGCCTGATTCCCCGACAAGGCCCAAGGTCTCGCCGGCATTGAGTGCAAACGAGACGCCGTTCACGGCCTTGACCTGGCGCGCCGCCTGGCCAGGCCAGGTGAATCCGCCGGCAGCGAAGGCCACTTCGAGCCCCGCAACTTCAAGAAGCGCGGTCATGCTGCCTCATCGGCGAGGCGTGCAGGCGCCGTCACATGGCAGGCCGCGACGTGATTACTGCGGACGGTGACAAGTTCCGGAGCACTGCTACGGCACAGGCCGATCGCTCTTTCGCAGCGCGGATGAAAGCGGCAGCCTGACGGCCATGCGGAAGGTGACGGCGGCTGGCCGGGAATGCTTGGCAGCAGACCGGCTTCGGCACTTGCCGAAGGCTGGCAGGCGATCAGGCGCGAGGTGTAGGGATGTAAAGGCTCGGCAAGGACATCGCGCTTGGGGCCTTTCTCGCAAATGCGCCCGGCATACATGACCGCGACCGAATCGCAGGTCTGCGCCACGACGCCGAGATCGTGCGTGATCAGGATGATCGACAGGCCGCGCTTGTCGCGCAATTCGACGAGCAGCCGCAATATCTGCGCCTGCACCGTGACGTCAAGCGCGGTGGTCGGCTCGTCGGCAATGAGAAGCTCCGGCGAACAGGCGAGCGCCAGCGCAATCATGGCGCGCTGGCGCATGCCGCCCGAAAACTGGTGCGGAAAATCATCGGCCCTTCGCTGCGGATCGGGGATGCCGACCTGCCGCAGCAGTTCAATGGTCTGCGCCTTGGCCTCCCGAGGCGACATCTGCAGGTGAAGTACAAGACTCTCGCCGATCTGCCTGCCGATGCGCATGACCGGGTCGAGATGGCTCGCCGGATTCTGGAAGATCATGCCGATGCGGGCGCCGCGGATATGCCGCATCTCCGCTTCCGATGCCGTCACGAGGTTTCGGCCCGCAAATTCGATCTTGCCGCCGCTGATCCTGAGGCTGCGCGTGGGAAGCAGGCGCATCAAGGCCCGGCATGTCACCGTCTTGCCGGACCCGCTCTCACCGACCAGGCCAAGTATCTCGCCGGTTGCGACCGAGAAGGAAACGCGCTCGACGATGCCAAGCCGCTCGCCATCCTTGTGCGCCTCGATGCTGAGGTCGCGGATATCGAGAAGAGGCGCGCTCATTCGCGAACACCCAGAAGTTCGCCCAATCCGTCGGCCATCATGCTGAAACCGAAGGCAAGGGCGACGATGGCGAGGCCGGGAAATGTCGTGATCCACCAGGCGGTGGTAATGAAGTTCTGCCCTTCGGCGATCATGATGCCCCATTCGGCCGTTGGCGGCTGGACGCCAAGACCCAGATAGCTGACCGCCGCCCCTGACAGGATGACGAGCACGACGTCCGACATCGAAAAGACGATCGACGCGACAAGCGCATTCGGGACGATGTGGCGGAACATGATGCGGCCATGGCTGAAGCCCAGGCTGCGCGCCGCCGTCACGAAGTCGCTGTGCTTGAGCACGAGCGTCTGCGCGCGGATCAGCCGCGCATAGGAAACCCAGCCGACGAGCGCCATGGCGATATAGAAGCTGCCGATGCCGGGCCCCAGTATCGCAATGATGGCCAGCATCAGGACGAGAAACGGAAAGGCCAATACAATATCGACGATGCGCATGAAGATGGTATCGACAATACCGCCCACATAGCCCGAGATCGCACCGATGGTATTACCAATGATGAAGGGGAATAAGACCCCGATCAGGCCCATCTGGAGATCGACGCGCGTACCCCAGATGACGCGCGAGAAGACGTCGCGGCCGAAATTGTCGGTGCCGAAGGGATGCGCCCGGCTCGGCGGCTTCAGCGTATTGGTCGTGTCCTGGAGAATGGGATCGTAGGGGGCAATAAACGGCGCGAAGAGTGCCAGGATCACCGCACCGCCAATGATGCAAAGGCCGAGAATGAGCGGCACCGGGAGCCGCACCGGCATGGCAAGGGAAATCGAGCCCGCCTTCATATCTTCACCCGCGGATCGGCAGCGGCGGTGAGGATATCGGCAAGGAAGTTGATCAGCACCGCGGCGCAGGCAAAGGCCATCGCCACGCCCTGCACTACCATGTAGTCGCGGGTGAAGATTCCGCGCACTAAAAGCTGGCCCATGCCGGGCAAGGAGAAGACCGTCTCGACCACGACGGTCCCGCCGATCAGCCAGCCGATATTGACGGCCAGAAGATTGATCGTCGGCACGAGCGAATTCGGCAATACATGGCGCCAGAAGACCATGCCCTCCGGCAGACCTCGGGCGCGCGCGGCGGTCGCGTGATCGGAAGAAAGTTCGGCAATCATGCTGGCGCGCAGGTTGCGCGTGAGCACGGCCGAGAGCGCCAACGCCACCGTGAGGCAGGGCAAGACCATGTGATGCAGGCGGTCGGCGAAACCATCTCCGTAGCCCGAGACCGGAAACATGTCGAATTTCACGCTGAACAGGATGATCAGCATGATGCCGAGCCAGAAGGCCGGAAATCCGAGTCCGGCCGTCGAGATGATACGGATGGTATGATCTATAAGACTGCCTCGATTGCGCGCTGCGGCGGTTGCCAGTGGCACGGCGATGGCGATCGCCAGGATAACGCTGCCAAGTACCAGAGAGAGTGTCGGACCGATCCGCTCGCCGATCAGGCGCACGACATCGATCCGGTAGAGAATGGAGGTTCCCATCTCGCCATTGAACAGGTTCTTCAGGAAGTAGAGATATTGAACCCACAAAGGCTCATCGAGACCGAATTGCGCCCTGATCCGGGCAATCGCTTCGGGCGTCGACTTGGTTCCGAGCAGCAGGCGCGCGGGATCGCCTGGGATGGAGCGGATCAGTACGAAAGTGATGATGCTGATGCCGAGCAGGACAGGTAGCAACTGCAAGGGCCGGTAAAGCACGAAGCGGAAACGGTCCACCTGCCTCTCACGCGGCCTTATGCTTGGCGAGGAAGTTCAGGAGTACGGGATAGTAGCTCGCCGGCTCTTCATAGAAGGGCATGTGGCTGGAGTTCGGGAAGACGTGCAGTTCCGCGTTCGGAAGCGCGAGCTTCATTTTCAAGGCGCAAGCCGGCGTCAATTCGTCATGCTGGCCGGTTGTTATGAGCGTCGGTGCCTTGATCGCGTGCATGTTGGGAATGCGGTTCCAGTCCTTCAGATTGCCGACATAGAGAAACTCGTTCGGACCCTGGATCGCCTCGTAGGGACCCATCTGCCAGTTGTCGAGCGAGCGTTTCAACGGAGCGGGCCATTCGGCAAGGCGGCAGACATGGCGGTAATTCAGGATGGTGATCGCCGCCTGGTACTCGGGATGGTTCAGCGTGCCATCCGCCTCATGACGCTGCATCATCGCCACCGTCTCGGATCCCAAAGCGGAACGCAGCCGCTCGAGTTCGGATACGAGATGGGGAATATCCGCCGCGGTATCTTCGAGGATCAGCGTCCTGAGCGCGTCGGGATGGGTGAGCGCATATTCGATCCCAAGCCACCCGCCCCAACTATGGCCCAGCAGGTGCACCCGGCCGAGCTTCAGCGCCTGGCGAACCGTTTCCGTCTCCGAGACGTAGCGGGTGATCGTCCACAGCGACTTGTCGGTTGGGCGGTCGGAGGACCCAGTGCCCAACTGGTCGAAGGAGACGACGCGATAGCCGTGATCGATCAGGCAGGAGTGGGAATCGCGCAGATAGTCGCAAGGCAGGCCCGGGCCGCCATTGAGGCAGAAGACTGTTTCGGGCCCCTTGCCGAAACTATAGGCAATGACCTTGTAGTCGCCGACCTTTACCTCGATCCGCTCGTCCGGAACGATCTCCCGCCACATGCACGCTCTCCCTCGTCTCGTAAGCGGATAAGCCTAACCGGTCGAAATCGCTGTGCAAAGAGTGCAATTGGCCTCAACCGGCCTTCACGATCTTGTAGCCCTCGACTTCCTTTACGACAGGCAGCCCAGCCCAAGGGTCGATATCGTGCAGGATGATGAGCTTCTGCTGGTCGCCGCCGATCTCGTCATTGAGCTTGTCGAGTGTTTTAAGCTGGTCCCAGAAACTGCCGATCGCATTGTTGAGCGGCATGTAGACGCCGTCATTGTTGCGACCGGTCATCTGCATGCGCGAATAGACGCAATCGCCGGAAATCACCAAACGCGCGCGCCGTTTCGACGATCACGAATTGCTGGCCGAGCGTGTGGCCGGCGCCGAGGCGAACATGGATGCCGGGCAGCACATTGTCCTTGTCGCCGTCGACGAGCGTGACGCGATGTTCAATGGATGCTTCAAGTGCGGTGCGCAGATTGTCGGGATCGATGATAGCCGTCAGGCACCCAAAGCGCGGCGGCAGCGCGATGGCCTCGACAGACAATATTGCCGGAATCGGCGGTCTCAGGCCGCAGCTGACCCGGACCGAACATCCGGTCCTGGAAATAACGAACGAGGCTTTCCGCATGCTCGTCGATCGCATCAAGGGCGTGTCGTTCAAGGCGGGCCGCAATGTGGTGTTCAACCCCGCCCTGGTTGTCGGCGACAGCTGCGCGCCCTTGCGATCGTTGCATCCCGCCTGATTGCTATTTCAAGGAATCGCGTTCCGCTATGAGCCTGTCGAGCAATGCCTGTTGATCGGCGATGCGGTCGGCATTGCGCTCTTCATCGGCAGCACCCGAATAGGCAGCCGCCTGCTCGGTCAACTCCGCGATGTTCTCGCGGATGATGGCAATTCGATCGTTGAGTTCCTTGAGACGGATGGGATCGGGCATCTGGATTCCTTAGAACTTCAGTCTATGTTACCGCAAGTCCGTCGCGGCTCAATGACCGGCGGTGGTTCCGCCGTCGATCGATAGCGAGGTGCCGGTAATGTAGGCTGCGTCGGGGGATGCCAGATAGAGAATCCCGGCCGCGATCTCCTCCGGCTTCGCCATGCGCCGCAGCGGCGCGTAGTCGGTCATCGCGGCAAGGCGGGCTTCGGGATCGTCGGCACGCGCGATGTCGAGCCTGACCATATCCGTGTCGACCGTGCCGGGTGAGACGCAGTTCACGCGCACTTGCGGCGCATATTCAAGCGCCATCGCCCGCGTCATGTTGAGGATCGCGGCTTTCGTCGCGCAGTAGACGACGGCCCCATACTGTCCCATCACGCCGGACTCCGAAGCGAGATTGACGATGTTACCTGCATTGCGGCGGAGTTCGGGCAAGGCTGCCTTGGTGCAAAAAAAGACGCTCTTCACGTTCACGTCCATCATCCGGTCGTAGGCGGCCTCGTCAAAATTCTCTGTCCTGGCGCTGTACCAAATGCCGGCATTGTTGACGAGGATGTCGAGGCCGCCCAGCAGCTTAACCGCGGAAGCGACCAGACCTTCGCAGCCCGCGGCGGTTGCGAGGTCGAAGCCGAAGCCGGCGACGGCACCGACCTCCCTGGCCACTGTCTCGGCCGCATCCACTCTTGTTCCGTGGACGGCAACCCGGCCACCTTCCGCGGCGAAGGCCTGGGCCGTTGCCCGGCCTATGCCTCGCGTCGACCCGGTAACCAGAACCCTCTTGTCCCTGAATCGCATCGCCCTCTGTTTCTCCCCATATGACACACCTTTTCGCCGCATAGCTCGCACGGAATGTCTTCGGCATGCTAGGGAACGCTGGGACCAGGGAAAAGGGGCGCTTGGATGCCGGTTGAAAAGGTGGAAGTGCTTGTCGTCGGCGCGGGGCAGGCCGGTGTGGCCATGAGCGAGCATCTGACCAAAGCGGGCATCCCGCATCTCGTCCTCGAACGCGGCCGGATCGCCGAGCGCTGGCGTTCGGAGCGCTGGGACTCGCTCGTGGCCAATGGCCCGGCCTGGCATGACCGCTTTCCCGGCATGGCGTTCGCGTCCGATCCGGACGGCTTTCCGCACAAGGAGAGCGTGGCCGACTACTTCGTCGCCTATGCCGAGAAATTTCAGGCTCCCATCCGAACCGGTGTCGAGGTGACGTCCGTCAG
>JAEUMG010000117.1 GCA_016793355.1 Hyphomicrobiales bacterium | reverse complement strand
TCCATCGTTCCGATCTTGAAGGCGCTCCAGTAGATATCGCCATTCTGGAAGCGCAGATCGACGGGGACCGAGCGGCCGCCCGTCGTTCCGGCGAGCACGCCGCCCAAAGCCCGCAATTCGCCGATCTCGCGCTCGCTCAAGGGCAGGGCGTGCTGCAATTCGGTGATGAAGAGATTGAGATCGCTGATCACCGTCGCTATTCGGCCGTCGAGCAGGCCCTGCGGGGTGATCGTCAAGGCTCCACTGCCGGAAATGGTAAGCTCGCCCTTGCTGAGCGAAGCGCGGGTGATGTTGACCGTGCCGCCCGAGGCCGCGAGGCCGCGGAGGATTTCCTGATCCGCGATGGCGGAAAGCGGCATATCGGCTTCAAGCGCCGCGCTGTCGATCGCAAATCTTGCATTTTCGACCGTAAAGGCGATGCCTTCGCCGCTCGCCGCGATATCGAGAATGCTTTCATCGCGGGCGCGGAAGTGGAAGCTCGCGGTAACGGCACTTGCATTCTCGCCGATGCGCAAGGCAGGCACTTCGATCGACAGCCGCTGATCGGCGGCACTCACCCGCTGGAAGGAAGCGAGCACGCGCTCATGCGCAATGGTCAAGGGCTCGGCATCGCGCAGGACAATCGTAGTAGGGCCGTCGAGAAGGGCTGCGACTTTGCGGAAATCATAGGCCTGCATGATCACGAACAGGGACTTGGCCTCGGCGCCGGCGATCAGGCCCGAACGCCGGTCGGCAAATTTCGGATCGCTACAGGTGAATTCGATACGGAAGGGATAGCCGCCCCAATCCGCTTCCCCGCAGGCGAGCGTCAACCCGCGCGCGGCGAGACTTGTGGATTGCTCGTCGAAAAGCTTCTGCACCTTGCCGTGAAGCCATAGCCAATAGCCCGACCAGGCGATGACGAGGACAAAAACGAGCAGGGCAGGCATGATGGCGCGCCAGGCAATTGAGTTTCGAGAGGCCATTTGCGCCGCATTATCCCTTCGCTATAGAGCCGCAATGACCGGCAAAATGCAGCAATTCTGGGTGTTCGGCTATGGCTCGTTGATGTGGCGGCCGGGATTTCCCCATTTGCGCGCGGTACCGGCCAGGCTTTACGGCTTCCATCGCCAGCTTTGTGTCTATTCGCATGTGCATCGCGGCACGCCGGACAGGCCGGGCCTGGTGCTCGGCCTCGATCGCGGCGGCTCGTGCCATGGTCTTGCCTTCGAGGTCGCGCCGCAGGACCGCGAGGCGACGCTGGCCTATCTGAGGGCGCGCGAGCAGGTGACGAAAGTCTATCGGGAGGTGGTCGCGCCGATCCGCCTGCTGGGGCCGGAAACCGGAACCGTTGAAGCGGTCACCTATGTGGTGGATCGCAGGCACCAGCAATATGCCGGTTCCCTGCCGGTCGAAACGCAGCTTGCCTATGTGCGCCAGGGCAAGGGCCAGTCAGGCGATTGCACGGATTATGTGATGAGCACGCTCGCCCATCTGCGTGAGATGGACATTCACGATCATTCGCTTGAGAGTCTGGCAGCGATACTAAGCGGCAAGGCTGACGATACTTAAATCGCGCCATTGCGGATCGATGGCCGCGGCGAGATCGCTGCGCACCGATTCGGCCTCGCTTTCGCAGCGTGCCAGGAGATGCACATGGAGTTCGGTCGCGCCGAGCACGCCCAGACGATGCCTGAGGCGGTCGATGCCGGCCCTGTCGAGAATGGCCGGGAAACGCCCGAGCGCCAAGACGACCGGCACGCCGCCATTGCGCCGTGCCGCGATATAGACGGCCCCCGGCAAGGGAGGAAAACTCGCGAGCGAATAGACCGAATGGATGTAGCGTCGGCCGGATCGCCCCGACCAGTAACAGAAACGGTCGGCCGATTCAGCGTCGCGCAGCAGGGTGGGGAAAAGCGGAGTGCCATGAATGTTCATGGAACATTCATAGAACATATTATCTTGACTGTCAAGCCCCATCAGCCGCATTTCGAATAGCCGCAATTGGGGCAGTAGGCGCAGCCTTCCTGGAAGATAAGGCCCGCCTCGCCGCAGCGCGGGCATTGCGCGACACCCTGACGGTCTCCCGCCACCATCGCCACCGTGGGGACAAGCGCGGGCGAATCGGCATTGCGCTTCAGGAAGCCGGTATCGACCAGGTGCTTCTCGATAACCCCGCCGATCGCGGCAAGCAGGCTCGGCACATATTTTCCGCCCATCCACTGGCCGCCGCGCGGGTCGAACACCGCCTTCAATTCCTCGACCACGAAGGAGACATCGCCGCCGCGCCGGAAAACCGCCGAGATCATGCGGGTGAGCGCCACGGTCCAGGCATAGTGCTCCATGTTCTTCGAGTTGATGAAAATCTCGAAAGGCCTGCGCCGTCCGTCCTGCACGATGTCGTTGAGCGTGATGTAGATGGCATGATCCGATTCCGGCCATTTGAGCTTGTAGGTGAAGCCGGGAAGAACCTCGCGCCGCTCGAGCGGGCGCTTCATGTAGATGACTTCGCCGGGCTCGGAATGCAGAGCCGGATCGCGCGGCGCTTCGAGCGGCAGGGCGGGCTGCGCCGGTCCGGCCGACTCCGCAGCGCTCAAGACCGAGCCTGTCACGGCATTGGGCCTGAAGGTCGTGCAGCCCTTGAGGCCCAGCTCATAGGCTTGCGCATAAACCGCCTTGAACGCCTCGAAGCCGAGCGAGGGCGGACAGTTGATCGTCTTCGAGATCGAACTGTCGACATGGCGCTGTACCGCCGCCTGCATGATAAGGTGCTGATGCGGCTCAAGCTCGGCCGTTGTCACGAAGCTCGGCGGCAGGGGTGCGTCGGCCCCGTGCATCGCGCGATAGAGGCGCGCGGCATAATCCTCGACTTTTTCGCTGCGCCTGCTGCCGTCGGGCATCAATACCTTGCGCTCATAGGAGATCGAGAAAATCGGCTCGATGCCGCTCGACACATTGCCGGCGAATAGCGAAATCGTGCCGGTGGGTGCGATGGACGTGAGGAGCGCATTGCGGATGCCATGTTTCGCGATCTCGCCGCGCACGTCTTTCGGCAGGCTCTTCACATGGCCTCCGGCCAGATAGCGTTCGCGATCGTAAAGCGGAAAGGAACCCTTCTCGTGGGCAAGCGCGGAGCTCGCGCGATAGGCGGCGTGATCGATGAGCGCCATCCAATGTCCGGCGGCCGCGGCGGCTTCCTCGCTGCCATAGGCAAGCCCACACATGGCGAGCGCGTCGGCAAGCCCGGTCAGGCCAAGGCCCAGCCTGCGCTTGGCGCGCGCTTCATGCGCCTGTTCGGCCAAGGGATAGTTCGAGACGTCGACGACATTGTCCATGAAGCGCACGGCGCGCGGAACGATATCTTCGATCGCCGCCTCGTCGATCCGGGCTTTGTCCGTAAACGGATCAATTACCAAACGTGTGAGATTGACCGACCCTAACAGGCATGCGCCGTAAGGGGGTAATGGCTCCTCGCCACACGGATTGGTCGCGTGGATCGTTTCGCAATAGGCGAGATTGTTCTCGCGGTTGATGCGGTCGATGAAGATCACGCCGGGCTCGGCATAATCATAGGTCGAGCGCATGATCTGGTCCCAGAGATCGCGGGCGCGCAATGTCTTGTAGACCGTGCCGGCAAAGACCAAGGGCCAGGGCGCGTCCGTCTTCACCGCCTCCATGAAGGCATCGGTGACGAGCACCGAGAGATTGAACATGCGCAGGCGGTTGGGATCGCGCTTCGCTGCAATGAAGGCCTCGATATCGGGATGGTCGCAGGCGAGCGTGCCCATCATGGCGCCGCGCCGCGATCCCGCCGACATGATCGTGCGGCACATCGAATCCCACACATCCATGAAGCTCAAAGGCCCCGATGCATCGGCGCCGACACCTTTCACCGGCGCGCCCTTCGGCCGCAGGGTCGAGAAGTCATGACCGATGCCGCCGCCCTGCTGCATGGTGAGAGCGGCTTCCTTCAGGCCCTCGAATATCCCCGCCATGCTGTCATCGAGCGTGCCCATGACATAGCAATTGAAGAGGGTGACCGAGCGGCCGCTGCCGGCGCCGGACAGGATGCGGCCGGCGGGCAGGAAACGATAGCCGGCGAGCAGGTCGTAGAAATCCTCAGCCCAGTGCGCGCGCGCTTGTGGCGATTCGGCTTGGGCAACCGCCCGCGCCACCCGGCGCCAGGTATCCTCGATCGTCTGGTCGACGGGCTCGCCATCCGGCTGTTTCAGCCGGTATTTCATATCCCAGATCTCGCGGGCGATAGGGTCGGCAATCATGTCGTCTGTGGTGCTCATGGCGTACCTGAATGATCGTTCACTTTTTGTACACCACTTTCGCTTCCGCTTCAAGTCTTGCCGTCGTTGTTTCCACCGCCTCGATCAACCGGCGCTCGAAATCGCGCCGGGGCAATCCGGGCGGAATGGGCGGCAGGAACTCGACAATGATGGTGCCCGGCCGCCTCAGGAATTTGCGGCGTGGCCAATAGAGCCCCGAATTGAGGGCAAAGGGCACGCACGGCCGCCCGAGTTTGAGATAGAGCGCGGCGGCGCCTGGCTTATAATCGGGAGGTGCCCCCGGCGCGCGCCGCGTGCCTTCGGGAAACATGATCACCTGGCGGCTCATCGCCACGGCTTCCCCGGCGCGCGCGGTAATCGCCCGAAGAGCAGCGGGGCCGGCTTCGCGCTCAACCGGGATCATGCGGAACTTGTAGATGAACCAGCCGAAAAAGGGGATGTAGGTGAGTTCTTTCTTGAGCACCACGGCCGGGTCGGCGAAGAGGGGGAGGATCGCGAAGGTCTCCCAGGTCGATTGATGCTTGCCGGCGACGAGCGCGCCATCCCGGGGGATGTATTCGCGCCCGCGCACTTCCATCCGCGTGCCGCAGATCACTTTCAGCCACCACAGCGACGTGGTTGCCCAGGCCTTGAGCGCCGCCATCGCCCAGCTTCGCGGCAATGCCAGGAAGAAGGCACCGCCGATCAGGAAGGCCGCGAGATTCACATAGAACACGATGTTGTAGAGCGCCGCGCGCAGCCACAGCATCGCTTCACCGCGCCGGGCGAAGGGTGCGCATCAGCGCGATGCGTGCGGTCACGAGGCTGATGAGCGTGGCGATCAAGGGCACCGCCAGGAGTGCCGCATAGCTCCGCCAGGCAATATCGGGCGGCGCGAAGAGAAGCCCGCGGCTTGCCTCGCCGACGCCGCTCTGGCCGGCGACGGGTGCCACCAGGCTCAGGATCAGGAATGTCGCAATGCCGGCCAGCATGCCGATGAGGCCGGCGGCGAGGCCGGTCTTGAGGAAGCGGCCCTCGACCTGGCCGGCAATGAAGCGGTCGCGCGCGCCGACGAGATGCAGGACATCGATAATGCCGCGATTGGCATCGAGCACCGAGCGCGTCGCAAAGACGACGATGGCGATCGCCGAAAGACAGATCAAGGCCAATACCGAATAGGCAAGCGCCTCGAGCACGCCCGCCATGCGGGTCAGTTCCGCCTGCCAGCGGCGATGGGTGTCGAGGCTCGCACCCTTCACCTGCTCCGTCAGGGCTGCGGACAGGGCGTCGAAATCGGGCTGCGCCGAGTCATCGATCTTCACCGCGATCAGGCGCGGCACCGGCAATTGATCGAGATCGCCGATGGTGCCGAGCCAGGGCTCGAGCAATCGCGTGCCGGCCGCGCGATCGAGGATTTCCACGCCGGCTATTCCAGGCGAGGCGGATAGCAGTGCCGCCGCCTTGGCGAGCTCGGCCTCGATGTCGGTGTCCTTCATCTTTCTCACCTGCACCGTCACCTCGCGCGACAGGCCGCCGGTCCAGTTTTCGACCGCGCGATCGATGAGGATGAGGGCGCCGATCGCGAGGCAGGCGAGATAGCACATGACCGTCATCGCCACGGTCAGCGTCTTGAGCGGCGAAGCCTCGGGCGGAATGATCGGACCCGGCGCCATGCGCGGTGCGACGGCCTGCTTCATGCCGCCACCCGCAATTCGCCGCGCTCGAGCCGGAACACCGGCAGGCGCGACTGCTGAATCAGATGCGTGTCATGGGTGGCGATGAGCACCGTGGTGCCGAGCCGGTTCAACTCGACGAACAATCGCAGCAGGCGGTTGGCGAGGGCCGGATCGACATTGCCGGTCGGCTCGTCGGCGAGCAGCAGTTCCGGCTTGGCGATGACGGCGCGGGCAATGGCGGCGCGCTGCTTCTCGCCACCCGAGAGCACCGGGGGATAGGCGCGCGCCTGGTCGGCAAGCCCGACCCAGCTCAGGAGTTCCATCACGTCGCTCCTATAGGCGCTCTCGCGCGCGCCGACGATGCGCAAGGGCAAGGCGACATTGTCATAGGTCGTCAGATGATCGAGCAGGCGGAAATCCTGGAACACGACCCCGATGCGCCGCCTCAGCGACGGCAGGTCGCGCCGCTTCACCGCCGTCACATCCTGGCCGAAGAGATTGATGAGCCCGCGGGTCGGGCGCAAGGCCAGGAAGAGCAGGCGCAGCAGCGATGACTTGCCGGCGCCGGACGGGCCGGTCAGGAAGCGGAATTCGCCCGGCTCGAGGCGAAAGGAAACGTCCTTCAGCACCTCCGGCCCGTGGCCATAGCGCAGACCCACATTGTCCAGTCGTACCAAAAGCCCGGTCTCCTCGCTTCGCGGCGCTCAAGCCTCGCGATGGCGCATGTCACCTTTGTGGCGTCCCGGCGTCGAAGATCGCGCCTGTCGCTTAACACTTCATTAACCCTGTTGGACGTTAAGCTTGACCGGTGGCCGGCCGCAGCCTTTGCCGCGCGCCGAATCGCTCAAGGCACGAAAATGATAGTGACCTGTCCCTCCTGCGCAACCCGCTATGACATGCCCGA
>JAEUMG010000100.1 GCA_016793355.1 Hyphomicrobiales bacterium | reverse complement strand
TTGTGCGATATCGAGGAAGAGTTCTTCAAGTCTGGTTGAAAGTGAGTGATCGCCCATCCGGCCGGCCTGGTGAGCGGCGAACGCCACGAGGCCGCCGATCATCAATTTTTCATCCTGGCACTCCGTATCCGGGTGCCGTCGCGCACGTGCCGTCATTGTCGCCTCCCGCCTAGCGAAGCGAGCCTAAAGCGAAAAGCCTGCCTGAAGCCTGCCTAGCCGCGGCGGCGGCGGCGCCTCTCGCCGCCGTCGGGTTCGGGCGGTTCGATCGTCTTTGGGGCGGGGAAGCTCACGACCTGTGCCAGATTGGCAAAGAAAGCGGTCTTGTGCGGGATTGCCATGGCCTCGACGAAATGCTGCTGGAACAGGGGTTCGACCGCGGTTTCGACCTTCTCGATCCGCCGCACCACCTGTTCGATTTCATCGCGCGCCTTGGTGTTGAGAAGCGCGATGCGGGCCCCCGTGCCGGCGGCATTTCCGGCCGACTGGACGCATTCCAGTGGGCAGTCGGGGATCAGCCCCAGAACCATGGCGTATTTGACATCGATATGGCTGCCGAAAGCGCCGGCGAGGCGGATGCGATCGACCTGGTCGATGCCGAGCTTGTCCATCAGGAGCCGGGTGCCCGCATAAAGCGCCGCCTTGGCGAGCTGGATGGCGCGCACGTCATTCTGGGTGATCATGATCCGCGGCTCGCCCTCGCGGATGACATAGTTGAAGGTGCGCTTATAGGGCTCGATGCGCGGCGTTCTTGCCGCGAGCGAACCGTCGACGAGCCCGTCCTGGTTGATGATGCCGGCCAGGTACATTTCCGCGACCACCTCGATGATGCCGGAACCGCAAATGCCGGTGACGCCGGTCCCCGCCGTCGCTTCCTCGAAGCCCGGCTCATCCGACCACAGCTCGCTGCCGATCACCCGGTAGCGCGGCTCGAGCGTGACGGGATCGATGCGGATGCGCTCGATGGCGCCGGGTGCTGCACGCTGGCCGCAGGAAATCTGCGCTCCCTCGAAGGCGGGGCCGGTCGGCGACGAGCAGGCAAGCAGGCGGTGCTTCGAGCCCAATACGATCTCGGCATTGGTGCCGACATCGACCACCAGCATGTTGTCTTCGGATTCATGCGGATTTTCGGACAGCACCACGCCCGCCGTGTCCGCCCCCACATGGCCGGCAATGCAGGGCAGGATATAGGCATAGGCGCCGGGATTGAGCTTGAGGTCCAGGTCCTTGGCCGGGCAGGTGACCGGCAGGCCAGTCGCCAGCGCGAAGGGCGCACCGCCCAGTTCCGTCGGATCGATGCCGAGGAACAGGTGATGCATGACCGGATTGCCGACCAGCACGATCTCCAGGATGTCGCTGAGGTCGATGCCGGCTTCGGTCGCAACCTGGGAAGCGAGCGTATTGAGCGCCTCGCGGATCGCCGCGGTCATTTCCCTGTCGCCGCCCGGATTCATCATCACATAGGAGACGCGGCTCATCAGATCTTCGCCGAACCGAATCTGCGGGTTCATCAGGCCGGATGAAGCGACGACATCGCCATTGGCGAGATTGGTGAGATGCATGGCGATCGTCGTCGATCCGACATCGACGGCAAGCCCGAAGGCCTTGTCATGGAATCCGGGCCACAGCGCGACCAGGCGATTGCCTACACCGCCGGTGCGCGTATTGACGGCGGCGGTGACCTTCCACTCGCCCTTGCGCAATGTCTTCTGCAGGTCGCGCAGGATCGCGGTATCGCAGGAGAGGCCCTTGATCCTCCACTGCTCGTCGAGCGCGCGATAGACGCGTTCGAGATCGGAGGAAGGCTTGTGCATGTCGGGCTCCTCCACTTCGATGAAGTGGAGACGCGTCGCCGCATTGATTTCGATGGCGCGGGCCTCGGCGCGCTTGCGCACCACCTGCTTGTGCACCTGGCTCTCGGGCGGAACGTCGATGACGACGTCGCCGAGGAGCCTGGTCTGGCAGGACAGCCGGCGTCCGGGAATCAGTCCTCGTTTGTCGTCATAGCGCTGTTCGACCGCCGAGAACGCCGAGAGGTGCGAATTGGTGGAGACGATGCCGTGTTTGGCGAACTCGCCTTCACCGACCGTAATCTGGCAGCGCCCGCAAATGGCGCGCCCGCCGCAAACCGAATCGATATCGACGCCGAGCGCGCGCGCCGCCTGCAGGACAGGCGTGCCGAGCGGAAAGCGCCCGCGCTTGCCGGACGGCGTGAAGACGATCAGTGCGTCGCCGGCAGCCTCGCCCATGCGTATATCAGCCTCGGCGCCGGCGGCGCTCCTCGCGGGCGCGGCGGCGCGCCTCGATGTCCTCACCCGTGGCGCCGGGCAACCCGTCGCCGACTGCCTGCGTCACCGCCGGCGCCGGTGCCATCTCGCGGAATTTGTTGGTCCACGCCTTGCAATTGCGGTCGGTGCCGTTCAGCACATTCGCCGCCATGATCGCATGCATGTCTTCGTCATGCAGCGGATTCATGATCGCCGAGGTCATGCCGTGCGAGGCGGCCATGGCGAGGAAATGTCCGGTCAGCACGCGCCGGTTCGGCATGCCGAACGAGATATTGGAAGCCCCGCAGGTGGTGTTGACCTTGAGCTCCTCGCGCAGACGCCGCACCAGGCGAAACACCTGCTGGCCGGCTGTCGCCATGGCGCCGATCGGCATGACGAGCGGGTCGACCACGACGTCCTGCGGCTTGATGCCGTAATCCGCCGCCCGCTGCACGATCTTCTTCGCCACTTCGAAGCGCACATCCGGGTCTTCGGAAATGCCGGTCTCGTCATTCGAGATCGCCACGACCGCGACATTGTATTTGGCAACGAGCGGCAGGATCGCTTCGAGCTTCTCCTCTTCGCCGGTGACGGAGTTGACAAGCGGACGCCCCTTGGCGGTTTCGAGTCCGGCCTTGATCGCGGCCGAAACGGAAGAATCGATGCACAGCGGAAGATCGGTCACCGACTGCACGACCTCGATCGTCTGCCTGAGCAAGGGCGGCTCGGTCTCGTTGGGATTGACCGCGGTCACCCCGGCATTGACGTCGAGCACCAGCGCACCCGCCTTGGTCTGGTTGATCGCATCGGCCTTGACGGTTTCGAAATTGCCCGCCTGCATTTCGGCGGCCAGCTTCTTGCGCCCCGTCGGATTGATGCGCTCCCCGATGACGCAGAACGGCCGGTCGAAGCCGATGAGAATCTCTTTGCTGGCGGAAGCGATGAGGGTCTGGGTCATGATCGGTCCTGGAAATGGATGAGTTTATTCGCGTCCGCCCTTGGCGATGAGTGCCTTGAGCCGTTCCGTGTCATAGGCCGTCTCGATGGAGTTGCGAGCCTTTTCAGCTTCCGCCACGAGATCGTCGCCGACGCTGACCGGCTCGGCGCGCCGCCATTCGGCAAGATAGGCATCGGTCTCGGACGCGCCGTCGCGCATCGCCGCCATGTCGATCGCCTCCTGGAAACGCTCGGAAAGCATGCGCTTTTCTTCCTTGCGCCCGATCTTGACCGATATTTGCGAAGGGATGTCGCGCCAATAGGTAATGATCAGATTTGCCATGGGTGCCAGCTTATGCGCCGGGCCGAAAACGGCAAGCAGTCAAAAAACGACATTTAGCCGATAGCGCCCGAAGCCTTGAGCCGGCCGATCTCCTCCAGGCTGACGCCAAGAAGATCGTGCAGCACTTGGTCCGTTCCTTCGCCAAGAGCCGGGGGCGGTCTGTCGTAGGAAACCGGCGTCGCTGAAAGCCGGATCGGATTCGCGACGCCCGGTATGGCCACCCCATCGGGCCGGTTGAGGCTGATGTTGAGGTTACGATGCTGCACCTGTGGGTCGGCGAAGACCTCTTCGATCGAATTGATCGGGCCGCAGGGAATGGCGGCCGGCTCGAATACGGCGATCCAGTCCGCCGTCGTGCGTGCCTTCATCGGTTCGGTAAGGAGCGCGATCAGCGCGTCACGATTTTCGACGCGGGCGCGATTGGTCGCGAAACGGGGATCTTCGGGCAGGGCGGGCGTACCAATCAGCGCGCAGTATTCGCGGAACTGCCGGTCGGTGCCGACCGCAATGATGATATGGCCGTCCTTCGTCTCGAAGGTCTGGTAGGGCACGATATTGGGATGCGCGTTGCCGAGGCGAACCGGCGACTTGCCGCCGACCAGGAAATTGAGCGCCTGATTGGCGAGCACCGCGACCTGGCAATCGAGCAGCGCCATATCGACATGCTGGCCCTCGCCGCTGCGGTCGCGGTGGACGAGTGCCGCGAGCATGCCGATGACCGAATAGATGCCGGTGAAGATATCGGCAAAGGCGACGCCGATCTTGACCGGTCCTGCGCCGGGAGCGCCGTCCGGCTGCCCGGTGATCGACATGATGCCGCCCATCCCTTGGATCATGAAGTCATAGCCGGCACGCTGCGCATAGGGGCCGCTCTGGCCGAAACCCGTAATCGAGCAGTAGATGAGGCGCGGGTTCAGCGCCTTCAGGCTCTCATAGTCGAGACCGTATTTCTTCAATCCGCCGACTTTGAAATTTTCGAGCACGATGTCGGATTTCTCGGCAAGCTTGCGGATCAGCGCCTGGCCTTCCGGCTTCGCCATGTCGATGCAGACCGAGCGCTTGCCGCGATTTGTCGAAAGAAAATACGCGGCATCGCCGCGCGTGCCGTCGGCATTGGTGATGAAGGGCGGCCCCCAGCCGCGCGTGTCGTCGCCTTCGCCCGGCCTTTCGATCTTGATCACCTCGGCGCCGAGATCGGCAAGCAATTGGCTGGCCCACGGCCCGGCAAGCACGCGCGACAGGTCGAGTACGCGGATATGGGAAAGCGGCCCGGGCATGGCTGGTCCTCATCGATCGGCAGTTCACGGGAACTCCTACCGGCCCCATCTCCTCGCCGCAAGGCGCTGGAGGCCCGCCGCTTTACGGGTCGCCGCACGGCGTTCTATGGGAAAACGCGAATACGCACCGAATTGAGGGACTTTCCATGACAGACCCGGTAACGCTCACGCCCAAAGCCGCAAAGAGCCTTGTTTTCAAGGCGCTCACCGGAGCGGGAACCAGCCCGGAGAACGCGCGGTACTTTACCGATGCGATCATCGACACCGAATTGTCGGGCCTTGCGGGCCATGGCTTCTTCTGGGTTCCCTATTACTGCGAGCATGTGAAGTCGGGAAAGGTCGATGGCAAGGCGAAGCCGAAAGTCACCAGGCTCTCGGCCTCCGCGTTCCGTGTCGATGCGCGGCACGGCTTTGCCCATCCCGCGATCGAACAGGGTTTCGAGAAGCTGATCCCTGCCGCGAAGAAGAACGCCATTGCGGCCATGGCCGTCTACAATTCCTACAATGCCGCGACGCTCGGCTTTCACACCGGC
>JAEUMG010000098.1 GCA_016793355.1 Hyphomicrobiales bacterium | reverse complement strand
CCCGGCTTCATCCGGCGGCCGCCCTGTCGACGCTTGCGCATATCGAACACCTCATCGAGCAGGGCCGCGTATCGACGCCGGAAAAAGCAACGCTCGATGCCGTCTATGCCGCCGTCGATCGGTAACGGCTCAGTTCGCCTCGAAGACAAAGTCCTTGAACATCTGCCGCAATGTGAGCTTCGAAATCTTGCCCGCCGCGGTATGCGGAATCTCATCGACGAAGACGACATCGTCGGGCAGCCACCATTTGGCGACCTTGCCGGTGAGATGAGCGAGCACGTCCTCACGCGAAACTTCAGCATTGGCTTTCTTCACGACGACGAGCAAGGGCCGCTCGCTCCATTTGGGATGGGCGATGCCGATGGCTGCCGCTTCCGCGACGCCCGGACAGCCGATCGCCGCATTTTCGAGTTCGATCGAGGAAATCCACTCGCCGCCCGACTTGATGACATCCTTGGAGCGGTCGGTGATCGCCATGTAGCCATGTTCGTCGAGCGTCGAAACGTCGCCCGTGTCGAACCAGCCTTCCGCATCGAAGCTCGACGCTCCGTCGTCCTTGAAATAGGACTTGGCGATGGCCGGCCCGCGGATCTTGAGTCTGCCGAAGGCCTTGCCGTCGTGCGGCAATGCGCGGCCTTCATCATCGGTGATCTTCATTTCGACGCCGAAGGGCGGCCGGCCCTGCTTGACCTTGATTCGCCACCATTCCTCATGCGCGAGGTGCTTGAGTGTTCCCTTCCGCGCCCCGAAAGTACCAAGCGGGCTCGATTCCGTCATGCCCCAGGCATGCAGCACTTCGGTGTCGTAGCGTTCGACAAAGGCGCGCATCAATGCTTCCGGACAAGCCGAGCCGCCGATCGCCACGCGCTCCAGATGCGGCAATTTCAAGTGCGGGTTCTGCTCCAGATGATGAAGCAGCATGAGCCAGATGGTCGGCACAGCGGCGCTCATCGTGACCTGCTCGGCATCGATGAGTTCATAAAGCGACTGGCCGTCGAGCTTCGGTCCCGGCATGACGAGCTTCGCGCCGACCATGGGGGCCGAGAAAGCGAGCGACCAGGAATTGGCGTGGAACATCGGCACGACCGGCATGACGGTGTCGCGGCTCGACAATGCCAGCGCATCGGGCGCCACCGCCATCATCGCATGCAGCACATTCGAGCGATGCGAATAGACCACACCCTTGGGGTTTCCTGTCGTTCCAGAAGTATAACACATGCCGCAGGCCTCGTTTTCGTCAAGCTGAGGCCAGGCAAAGCCCGTATCGCCTGAAGCGATCAAGTCCTCGTAACAGATGGGATTGCGCAGTTTCGTCTCGGCCGGCATGTGCGCACGATCCGTCATCACGACGAAACCCTTGACGGCGGCCAGGCGGTCCTGCAGTTTCTCGAAGATCGGAACGAAGGTGAGGTCGGTGAAGATCCACTGATCCCCGGCGTGATTGACGATGTAGTCGAGCTGGTCGGCGAAAAGACGCGGATTGAGCGTGTGGACGACGGCGCCGATCCCCATCAACCCATACCAGACTTCCAGATGCCGCCAGCCGTTCCAGGCCATCGTGGCGATCACGTCTCCGCGCTTGATGTTGAGTTCGCGACCGGCCGCGCTGGCGATGGAGCGTGCGCGCCTGTCGAGTTCGGCATAGGTTGTGCGATGGATCGGCCCTTCGACCGAGCGCGAGACGATTTCGCGATCGCCGTGCCATTGCGCGGCATGATCAAGGATGCGCGTAACCAGCAAAGGCCAGTCCTGCATCAGACCCAGCATGTGAGGTTCCTCCCGAAGGCTTTTCTTTGGAGCCTAGCCTGAACATGCGCACCGCTCAATCCGGTGGAGGAAATACAATGAAAGCGGCAATGCAGATTGTTCAGCGCGGATCGATCGGCGTGATGTCGCGAAGCCCAAGCAGGCTTTCGATGAAGCCCGCTCCACCCAGGAGCGCCGCTTCGCCGCGCGGCGGGGCGACAATCTGCAGGCCGACGGGAAGGTTCTCAGCTGTAAAGCCCATGGGGATGGAGATCGCCGGGCAGCTCACATTGGTGATCGCGTAGACAATGGCGAGCCAGTCGACATAGGTCGCGAACTTGTAACCGTTACATTCGGCAAGATAACGCTGCTCGACCGGATAGGCGGCAACGATCGTCGCCGGACAAAGTAACAAATCATATGTCTTGAAGAACTCGAGAGTGCGCCGGAACATCGCGCCGCGCTGCGCTTCCGCCGTCGCGATCTCCGCACCGGTGAGCTTCAGACCCTTCTCGATGTTCCAGACCACTTCGGGCTTTAGCTTATCGCGATGATTTTCGAGCAAGGACTTCATGCCGGTCGCGAAGGAGAGCGCCCGCAACACCTGGAAGCATTCATGCGCCTCGCTGAAATCGGGATGCGCCTCCTCGACGATGACGCCTTCGGCTTCCAGCCGCTTTGCCGCTTTCATCACGAGTTCGGCGACTTCCGGGTCGACCGGCGTGATGCCGAGATCGCGGCTCACCGCCACGCGTCCAGGCTTGCGCTTGGCCTGCGCCGCTGCGAGATAGGAGATATCTTCTTTCGGCAGCGACAACGGATCGCCGGGCTCGGCACCCACCATCGCATCGAAAAGAAGCGCCAGATCCTCGACATTGCGCGCCATCGGTCCATCGAGGCCAAGCGTCCCGTCGATCTTGCTGAAGACCGACACCGCAACGCGCCCCGGCGAGGGCCGCATGCCGACGACGCCGCAGAAGCTTGCGGGGTTTCGCAGCGACCCGCCCATGTCGGAGCCATGTGCGACCCACGCCATGCCGGTCGCCAGCGCTACCGCCGCGCCGCCCGACGAGCCTGCCGCCGATCGGGTCCGGTTCCAGGGATTGAGAGTAGTTCCGAAAACTTCGTTGAAGGTATTGGCGCCGGCGCCGAATTCCGGCGTGTTCGACATCGCATAGACGAGGCCGCCTTCACGCTCGATATGCTCGACGAGGACGTCGGATTGCTCCGCGATGCGCTCGGCGAAGATGGGCGAGCCTTGCGTCGAGCGCACGCCCTTGACGTCATTGAGGTCCTTGATCGGGATCGGCAGCCCGCACAGCAAGCCGCGCTCCGCGACGGGCTTCGCCATCAGCGATTTCGCTTCCTTTCGCGCCCGGTCGAAGCACAGCGTCGGCAGGGCATTCACTTTCGGATCGACCTCGGCAATGCGCGCCTCGAGCGCGTCGAGGCAGTCGAAAGGCGTGATTTCCCCCGCCTTTAGGCGCGAGACGACGGTCGTTGCATGCTGGCGGAGAAACTCGTTCATCGGAATTTTGAATCCATTTGCGGGGCACGGGGCAGGAGCGCTACAAGGTGCCCAAATTTCAAGCACGTATCCTCTAAAGGAGAAGCATCATGAACGTCCAGACATCGCCCAAGGGCCTCAACGAAGCCTGGGTCGAACGGCGTGCCAAGGCGGTATCGCGGGGCGTCGGCATGGCCGCGCCGATCATTGCCGCACGCGCCGAGGATTCCGAAATGTGGGATGTCGAGGGCCGCCGCTTCATCGATTTCGGCGGCGGCATCGCCGTCGTCAATACCGGCCACCGCCATCCCTTGGTGATGAAACGCGTCCAGGAACAGCTCAACGCCTTCACCCACACCTGCTTCATGGTGGCGCCCTATGCGCCTTTCATCGAACTGGCCGAGAAGCTCAATGCCGTCGCTCCCATCTCCGGCGACAAGAAAAGCCTGTTCGTGACCACCGGCGCGGAAGCCGTCGAGAACGCCATCAAGATCGCGCGCGCCCATACAGGCCGCTCCGATATCATCTGCTTCCAGGGTGCCTTTCACGGCCGCACGCTTCTGACCATGGCGATGACCGGCAAGGTCACGCCCTACAAGAACAAGTTCGGCCCGTTCCCCGGCGGCGT
This sequence comes from Hyphomicrobiales bacterium, assembly GCA_016793355.1. Classification (GTDB taxonomy): domain Bacteria; phylum Pseudomonadota; class Alphaproteobacteria; order Rhizobiales; family Aestuariivirgaceae; genus JAEUMG01. Next base: position 818 of record JAEUMG010000098.1, on the reverse strand, counting down.
GTGGCACGTGCCGTTCCCGGTCGCCCATCACGGCATCAGCGTCGATGACACGATGCATGCCATTGAATGGCTGTTCAAATCCGATGTCGAAGCCTCGCGCGTCGCCGCCATCGTCATCGAGCCGGTTCAGGGCGAGGGCGGCTTCTATGTCGCGCCGAAGGAACTCATGCAGCGCCTGCGCAAGCTTTGCGACGAGCACGGCATCGTCTTTATTGCCGACGAAATCCAGTCCGGCTTCGGCCGCACCGGCAAGTGGTTCGCCATGGAGCATATGGGCGTCGAGCCCGATCTCGTGACCGTTGCGAAGTCGCTTGCCGGCGGTTTCCCGCTCGCCGGTGTTGTCGGCCGCGCCAAGATGATGGATGCGCCCGATCCGGGCGGCCTCGGCGGCACCTATGCCGGCAATCCGGTCGCCTGTGCGGCGGCACTCGGCGTTTTCGACGCCTTCGAACAGGACAAGCTCCTCGAAAAGGCCGAGGCCCAGGGCAAAGTGATCATGGAGCGCCTCCAGGCCATCAAGGCCAAGGGGCGCGGCATGCCGATCGGCGACATTCGCGGCCTCGGCGCCATGGTTGCCTTCGAGGTCGTCACCGAACATGGCGGTTCGAAGCCCGATGCCGCCGGCGCCAAGGCGCTGGCCGCGAAATGCCTCGAGCGCGGTCTCCTCATCCTCACCTGCGGCGTCTATAGCGACACCATTCGCCTCCTGACGCCGCTCACCGCGTCGAAGGAAATCCTGAAGGAGGGCCTCGATATTCTCGAAGCGGCCATCGTCGGGAACTGAGTAGCAGTACTGCAAAAATGTCATTGCCGGGCTT
>JAEUMG010000096.1 GCA_016793355.1 Hyphomicrobiales bacterium | reverse complement strand
CGCAAGACCGCACGGTGGAGCGGCTTCGGCACCCGCTCGACGGTCCCGCCCTCGACGAGGCCGATCATGGCGAAGAGCGCCATGACATGGCCGATGAGCGGCAGGCGCTGGTGTTCGATGGCTGAGGCCCTGTCCATGGCGGCCATATAGAACACAAACGGAACTTTGTCCAGTCCCCAATCCAAGATTCTTCAGAATTACTTCTCGCCTCTCCCGCATCGCCGTCTCGGCGAAAGCCGGGAGCCATGGATCAACGTGACAGGCGTTTGACACGCGGCAACGCCCCCTCACCCGCCTCGGGCGTGACGGCCCTCGTCGCCCGCTCCGACGAGGGGGGAGGGGAATGTTGCCGGCTGCGCCGTCGCGCCTAACCCCACGAGGGGAGAGAGGTAAGTGAATAATATCGGCAAAATGGAAACACCCCTCGTCCCGAAGCACCGCCGCGATGGATCGTGGTGTGTGGGACTCGGTCCGTACACGGAGCGTCATGCCAGCGCAAGCTGGCATCGCCTGAGAAGTTAGCGGAATCGCATGTGGGTTGTTGGGGGTGTTGTTTGACGTAGCGAACTGGATTCTTCGGGTGCTTCCCGATATCCAAAGGGGACCGGAATGTGCAAGCTCAGACGGATATTCCGACCGCTCAGAGACCCGCGAGCCAGCAATGCCCGGCACAAAATGCTCCAAGCCGGATGGAACAATGACTTCCTTCTCTCAGCACTTGCTCATCTGCGATCGCCCTGCCGCAAAGGGGGAGGTTGTTTTACGTCCCGAACCGCAGCTCGGGTTTCTCCAGCGCGGGGAGGCCCGCGGCAGAGACGATGCCCGTGGCGCCGGACAGTGCACCCGGCTCGAGTTCGAGCCCGAGAAAGCGATCGGGATCGACCGGTCCCGGCAACGCCAGGCCTTCGAGCCTGGCAAAGCCGAAGCGGCTGTAGAAGGACTGATCGCCGACCAGCAGGATGGCGCGCGCGCCTGAAGCCTTCGCCGCGGCGATCGCATGCCGCATCATGGCCGAGCCGAGGCCGCGGCCGCGATGGCGCGCATCGATGGCGATGGGGCCGAGCAGCAGCGCCTTGCCGGCGCTTCCGGCCTCGATGTCCCACAGGCGCACTGTGCCGATCAGGCGGCCGGAACGGTTGACCACCGCGAAGGCGAGGCTGTCGGCGTGCAGGCGGCCTTCGCGCAGCCGCTCTGAAGTCTTGCGGCGGCGCTTCGGGCCAAAGGCGCGATCAAGCAACGCCTCGCGCTGCGGGACGTGAATGATTTGTTCCGGAATGATGGTGACCATTATGGCCTCCATGAAAGTAGCAAAGCGGACTCAAACCTTGCCCGTCATGCCAGCGAAAGCTGGCATCCCCTGGCGACTCTCCGGGAGCGGAAGCGATTCAGGGGACCCCAGCTTTCGCTGGGGTGACGGTTCAGGTTTGCGGGTTCAGATGACGTAGCTCTGGAGCGGCGCGAAGCCGTTGAAGGCGACCGATGCATAGGTCGTCGTATAGGCACCGCACTTGTCGATCAGAACCTCATCGCCCACCGTCAACGTCAACGGCAGGTCATAGGGTGTCTTCTCGTAGAGCACGTCGGCCGAGTCGCAGGTGGGACCCGCGAGCACGCAGGGACCCTTCGCGTCGCCGTCGCGACCGGTGAGGATCGGATAGCGGATCGCTTCCTCCATCGTCTCGGCGAGGCCGCCGAACTTGCCGATGTCGAGATAGACCCAGCGCTGGTCGTCGTCCTTGTGTTTCTTCGACACGAGCACGACTTCCGCCTTGATCGCGCCGGCATCGCCGACCATGCCGCGGCCCGGCTCGATGATCGTCTCCGGGATGGCATTGCCGAAATGCCTGGCAAGCGATTCGTGGATCGCGCCGGCATAGGCACCGGTTGCGGGCACGGGCTTGAGATAGCGCGCCGGGAAGCCGCCGCCCAGATTGACCATCTGGAGCTGAATGCCCTCGGCCGCGAGCTCGCGGAAGATCGCAGCGGACTGCGCGAGCGCCGAATCCCAGCCGTCGAGCCGCGTCTGCTGCGAACCGACATGGAACGACACGCCATAGGCATTGAGGCCAAGCGCATGGGC
>JAEUMG010000085.1 GCA_016793355.1 Hyphomicrobiales bacterium | reverse complement strand
CTCGCCGAGCAGAACTGGGCGGCCCTGGCGCAGCCGGGACAGGCCTTCGCGATCTATATGGGCGGCAACATGGCAGGCGACATTGCCGCCAAGCTGCTCGATGCCGGCATCGATCCTGCCTGCCCCGTTACACTCGTCGAGAACGGCACGCTGGAGAACGAGCGAACCTTTGCGACGACCATCGGCGATCTCTGGGAAACCGTCGCCAGCAACGGCATCTGCGGGCCGGCCATGATTTATGGCGGTCTTTCGAAGGCCAGGGCTTCCGCCGACATCGTGACCTTCCCTGCCCGCGCTTCAAGCGAGCTTGAAGTCTTGCGAGCCGCATCATGAGTATCACCGAAAAGGGCCAGGCCATGACCGCCAATCGCCTGCGCGACGGCGCCGTCGTCTTCTTCACCCGCTCGGGCGACTGGAGCGAAGCGATCGATGCCGCCGTGCTTGCAACCGAGCCGCAGGCCGCCAGGGCGCTCGAATCGCGCGGCAAGGATGATGAGCGCGCCACCCTCGTCACCGGCGTCTATCTGTTCGACGCCGAACGAAGGGACGGCCACATCCGCGCGCTTCACATCCGAGAGCGCATCCGCACGCTCGGACCGACGGTCCGGCTCGACCTCGGCAAGCAGGCCGAAGGTCTCGGCGGCGCTTTCCCAGCCGAGAATGGAGGCTGAACGATGTATCGCTATGACGAGTTCGACTATCAGTTCGTGCGCGACCGCACAGCCCAGTTCGCCGATCAGGCCAGGCGCCGGTTGGCCGGCGAATTGACCGAGGATGAGTTCCGCCCCTTGCGGCTCATGAACGGGCTCTATCTGCAACTCCATGCCTATATGCTGCGGATCGCCATTCCCTATGGCACGCTCTCATCGCGCCAAATGCGCCAGCTCGCCATGATCGCGCGGCGCTGGGACAAGAATTACGGCCACTTCACCACGCGCCAGAATATCCAGTTCAACTGGATCAAGCTCGAAGACACGCCGGAGATTCTCGCGGCCCTGGCGGATGTCGAGATGCATGCCATCCAGACCTCCGGCAATTGCATCCGCAATGTCACGACCGACCAGTGGGCGGGTGCTGCGGCCGATGAGATTGCCGACCCGCGTCCGGTTGCCGAACTGATCCGGCAGTGGTCGTCGCTGCATCCCGAATTCTCCTATCTGCCGCGCAAATTCAAGATCGCCGTCACCGGCGCTCCCAATGACCGCGCCGCGGTGAAGGTGCATGACATTGGCTTGCGTCTGCACAAGAACGACAAGGGCGAGGCTGGCTGGGAAGTCATTGTCGGCGGCGGCCTTGGCCGTACGCCCCTGATCGGCGTCACGGTACGCGAATTCCTGCCGCAACACGAGCTCATCGCCTATCTCGAGGCGATCATGCGCGTCTACAATCTCTACGGACGCCGCGACAACAAATACAAGGCCCGCATCAAGATCCTGGTCCATGAACTCGGCCCGGAGAAGTTTCGCGCGGAGGTGGAAGCCGAGTATGCGAGGCGGCCGAAGCAGGAAACCGAAGTCGAAGAGCGCGAGCTTGCGCGTATCGCGGCCTATTTCGCACCACCGCAGTTCGAGCGCCTGCCCCGCTGGTCTCCCAGGTTTGAAGAAGCCCGGCTCGCCAACCCGGCCTTCGCACGCTGGGTCCGCACCAATGTGGCGGCGCATTTCGCCGACGGCTACGCAATCGCCAATATCTCGCTCAAGCCCGAAGGCGGTATTCCCGGCGACGCGACGTCCGAGCAGATGGAACTGGTTGCCGATCTGGCTGAGAGGCACAGCTTCAGCGAGATCCGCGTCAGCCACGCGCAGAACCTGGTCCTGCCGCATGTGAAGCGCGACGATCTTTTCGATCTGTGGCAGGCTCTGTCAGGCGCCGGTCTCGCCGCTTCTAACCTTGGGCTTGCCGGCGACATCATCGCCTGCCCGGGGCTCGACTACTGCACGCTCGCGACCGCTCGATCAATTCCGGTCGCGCAGGCGATCTCGCGCAAGTTCGCCGACTATGACCGCCAGCAGGATATCGGTCCGCTCAAGATCAATATCTCGGGATGCATCAATGCCTGCGGCCACCATCATGTCGGCCATATCGGCATCCTCGGCCTCGATAAGAAGGGCGAGGAATACTACCAGATAACGCTGGGCGGCTCCTCAGCCACAAGCGCCTCGATCGGCCAGATCATCGGACCGGGCTTTGCCGGACATGATGTCCCTGACGCCATTGAGAAAATTCTCGACACTTATCTGAAGCATCGCCAGCCGGGCGAGGAATTCCTCGCCGCCTATCGCCGGCTCGGCGCCCAGCCCTTCAAGGAGGCCCTCTATGCCGCTCATTAAGAACGACCGGTTCATCGACGATCCCTGGACACATGTCGGCCTTGAAGATTCGTTGCCGTCATCGGGCGACATCATCGTTCCTTACGCACGGCTCCTCAAGGAATGGGACGCCTTGACCAGGCACGACGGACGCCTCGGCGTCGTCTTCACCAACATCGATCGTGTCGAGGCGCTGAGCCTGTTCCTGCCGCGGCTCGCCTTGATCGCTCTGCCATTCCCGTCCTTTACCGATGGCCGCGCCTATTCATTGGCCCGGCAGATTCGCGAGACGGGATTTGCCGGCGAGTTGCGGGCGAGCGGCAATGTGCTTCCCGATCAGCTCCAGTTCATGCGCCAGGTCGGTTTCGATGCGTTCGAGGTAACCGAACGCTTTGCACCGGAGGTGTGGCTTGGTGCATCGCGCCGCATGTCGCTTGCCTATCAGCGCGGCCTTTATCGCCCGGCGGGCGAGGCAGAGGTCTGGTCGGAGCGTCATCGCGATGCCGAGCCCTGGCTCGAACAGCCGCATGCCGGTTGACTGACCGAAGCTGATTGTGTTCGCCATGACACCCAATTCCGAGATTGTCGCCCGCTTTGGCGGTTTTGACGGCGTCGATGTCCTCGAACCGCTGATCAGTCGGCACTACAAGGGTCGCATCGCATTGGTCTCGTCCTTCGGGGCGGAGTCGGCCGTGCTTCTGCACATGGTTTCGCAAATCGACCGGAACGTGCCGGTGATCTTCATCGACACCAGGAAGCATTTCTGGGAAACCCTCTCCTATCGCTCCAAGCTGGTCGACCGGCTCGGCCTTACGGATATCCGAAACATCCAGCCCGATGCGGATGATGTTCGCCTGCTCGATCCCGACGGCGCATTGCACGAAACCGATCCGGACCTGTGCTGCCATATCCGCAAGACGGCGCCGCTCGAGCGAGCGCTTGGCGCATTCGATGCCTGGATCTCCGGCCGCAAGCGCTTCCATGGCGGCGCTCGCGCCAGCATCCCCACGCTCGAAATGGCCGATGGCCGCCTGAAGATCGAACCGCTCGCACGCTTCACGGCGAGCGACCTCGATGCCTATATGCGGCACTACGATCTTCCCCGGCATCCGCTTCTTGCCGCAGGCTATCGTTCCATTGGATGCATGCCCTGCACCATAAAGGGAGGCACGGTCGACAATCCGCGTGCCGGTCGCTGGTTCGGATCATCGAAAACCGAATGCGGTATCCACTGGACTCGGAACGGCCGCCCGATCAATCTGTCGCGATCCTGAGCCGCGGCGACCAGGCTCGACAACCAGTGTCCTGACGCGGAGGGGGCTTGCAGGGTGTTCGATTTCATCGTCTTCGCGGCCGTCGGCTTCCTGGCGCAATTAATCGACGGCGCTCTTGGCATGGGTTACGGCGTGATTTCCTCGGTCATGTTGCTGACCACCGGCGTTCCGCCGGCGCAGACCTCGGCGAGCGTTCACGCGGCAAAGCTCTTCACCACCGCGACCGCCGGCACCTCGCATTTCCTGCATGGCAATGTCGATCGCAGATTGATGTTCCAGCTTTCGGCGACCGGCGTAGTCGGCGGCGTACTTGGCGCAACGATACTGACCCAGATCTCCGGCGCGACGATGCGTCCCTTGGTCTTCATGTATCTCCTGGCAGTCGGCATTCTCATCCTGGTTCGCTGTTTCAGGCCGGCTTCGGAAGCATTTCCCCGGATGCGCATCGTGGTCCCGCTCGGTGCGACAGGCGGCTTTCTTGACGCGATCGGCGGCGGCGGCTGGGGGCCGGTCGTCACTTCGACCCTGATCGGCACCGGCGCGCCGCCCCGCTATGTGATCGGATCGGTCAATGCCGCCGAATTCGTCGTGACCTGTGCGGTTGTTTCGGTATTCCTGACGAGCCTGATTTTCGGCGTCTGGCATGAATCGGAAGGCCTGCTCGACCACGCGATTCCCGTGGTCGCGCTCATCGTGGGCGGCATTCCTGCCGCATTACTTGCGGGCCGTCTGCTGAAGAAAGCTCCGCGCAAGCCGTTGACCATTGCCGTCGGCCTGCTGATCATCGGCCTCTCGTCATACGAACTGATCAGGTGGTTGTACGGCTGAGCCCGCCACTCGGAACCGATACAGAATCCCTTAATTTTCCTCGCTTATCTTGACGTCGGGAGCGCGTCAGGATGTTCGATTTCGTTGCCTTTGCAACCGTGGGATTTCTTGCTCAACTGATCGACGGCGCGCTCGGCATGGGCTACGGCGTGATCTGCTCCATCCTGCTTCTTACAACCGGCGTTCCTCCGGTTCAGACATCGGCCAGCGTTCACGCTGCCAAACTCTTCACCAGCGCCACTGCCGGCACCTCGCACTGGCTAAACGGCAATGTCGATCGCAAATTGATGATCCAGCTCGCCGTTGCGGGCGTCATCGGCGGCGTAAGCGGAGCGCTCCTCCTTACCCACGTCTCAAGTTCGACGATGCGCCCCTTCATCTTCTCCTATCTTCTGATCGTCGGCGCAGCGATCCTGGTCCGCGTTTTCAGGCCGGCGCGCGAGTCATTGCCGCGTGGAAAGCTCGTCGCTCCTGTTGGTGCAACCGGAGGCTTTCTCGATGCGTTGGAAGGCGGCGGATGGGGTCCGGTGGTAACGTCCACGTTGATCGGTTCGGGGGCGCCGCCGCGCTATGTGATCGGCTCGGTCAATGCCGCCGAGTTTGTCGTGACATCCGCAGTGCTGACAGTGTTCCTGACGAGCATGTTCTTTGGCATCACGCAACAATCGCAAGGCATGCTCGACAACGCCGTTTCGATAGCGGCGCTGATAGCCGGCGGCATTCCGGCCGCGCTCCTTTCAGGGTTTCTGCTCAAAAAGGCGCCGCGCAAGCCACTGACGATCGCGGTCAGCCTGCTCATCATCGCGATATCGGCATTCGAACTCGTGAACTGGTTCGCCGGGATCGTTGACAGAATTTAGAAGGGAACCTCGTCGTCGAGATCGCGCGAGAAATTCTGCCGGCCGCCGCCGCCCGTTTGAGCTCTCGGACGATCCATCGGCCCCGCCTGGCCGAAATCGTCACTTGGCTCGCCGCTCCCCGCGCCGCCGCTGCGGCCGTCGAGCATGGTCAATTCGCCGCGATACTGCTGCAGCACCACTTCGGTCGAGTATTTCTCGACGCCGGCATTGTCGGTGTATTTGCGCGTCTGCAATTGGCCTTCGATGTAAACCTTGGCACCCTTTTTGAGATACTGCTCGGCCACCTTTGCGAGGTTCTCGTTGAAGATGACGACGCGATGCCACTCCGTCTTTTCCTTGCGCTCACCCGTTTGCTTGTCGCGCCAGGTCTCGGAGGTCGCGATACTCAGATTGACGATCACGCGGCCGTCCTGCGTGTGCCGCACCTCCGGGTCGCGGCCGAGATTGCCGACGAGGATGACCTTGTTGACTGAACCCGCCATGTCTTCGCTCCCTGTTTTGCCCGCACCCTAGTCGAATGCGGCGGTCCCGGCAGTCGGATCGACTGCTTATCCACCGCATATATGTTCTCTTTTCGTTCAAAGCAAGTCGCGTCATTCTGTCGGAAAGGAGATTTCCATGATCCGACAGGTGACGACCGACAAAGCCGCCCAACCCTTCTCGAATTATGCCCAGGCGATTGCCGTCGAACCGGCCCAAAAGCTGGTCTTTGTTTCCGGCCAGGTTGGTGCCGACGCCAACGGGGTGATCGCGGCTCTGCCCCAGCATCAGCACGAGCTTGCCTGGAAGAACGTCCTGGCGGTTTTAGCCGCCGAAGGCATGGACCATCGCAATATCGTTGATGCCCACGTCTACATTACGGATGCCGCCCATATCGGCATCTATCGGGAGGTGCGCGACCGTGTCCTCCATGGACACCGCTGCGCCGCCACGCTGCTTATAGTGGCGGGCCTGGCTCACCCCGCCATGGTGATGGAGGTCTCCGTAACGGCAGCGGCCCCGATCTAGGATCGAGGCCGCTGGGAAATTTCCCTTTGGGAAGAGATATTAGTGGCGCCCGAGCAGTCGGGCCAAGCGGCCGGGCTTCGCGGCAACCCCTTCCTTCGCACTTGCAGCATGAGCCGGGCCATCCACGCCCTGCATCAGAGCTGTGCTGTAAACGTTTGTATAAGCTTCAAAAATCCAGTTCATGGCCTTACTCCTATGCGTCTTCTTGGGTGACCTCAACATAGGGGTTTCGCACTTGCATCACAAACGGCATTATCCTACGCTGCCTGTAAGGAAAACTTACGTGTGAATTATGGCCCGCCGGCTCCCATCCCTCAACGCCCTGAAAGCCTTCGAGGCCGCCGCCCGGCTTGAGAGCTTCACGGAAGCAGCCGGCGAACTTTTCGTCACCCATGCGGCGATCAGCCGGCATATCCGCGACCTCGAGGAATGGCTGGGGACCGAGCTATTCACCCGCACGGGCCGTGGTGTCGAACTGACGGAAGCCGGGCGCCGCTTCGGCAGCCGCCTGACCCCGCTCTTCGATTCCCTGTCCGACGCGACCCGCGAGGCTGCCGCTCAAGGCGCCGTCCGCACCCTCAACGTCTCGGTCGAACCCGCCATCGCCTCGCGCTGGCTGGTGCCGCGTTTGGGCCGCTTTCAGGTGCTTCACCCGGATATCGAACTCAACATCGATCCGACCTCCCGCCTTGTCGACTTCCGCGCCGGCGAGGCCGATGTCGGCATCCGCTACGGGCTTGGCCGCTGGCCCGACGTCGAGGTGACGAAGCTCGTCGACAATATCGAGATCTTCCCGGTCTGCAGCCCGCAACTGATCGCCGGCCGCAGCCATCTCGATCCCGCCGACCTTGCCGATTTCAACCTGCTTCACGAAGCGCGCAAGCAGTTCTGGACCGACTGGCTGAACCAGGCCGGCGTCACCGGCGTCGAGGACTGGCGCGGTACCGTCTTCCAGAACCATTTGGCCATTGAGGCTGCCGAAGCCGGCCAGGGCTTCGCCCTGGGCGACCAGATCCTCTGTACCGATTCGATCCTCGAAGGCTGGCTTGTGCGGCCCTTCGCGCTCGACATGCGGGATCACGGCAGCTACTTCTTCGTGCGCGCGAAAGGTTCGAAGGAATCGGCCCCGGCGCGCTCGTTCCGCGAATGGCTGATGTCGGAAATGGCCGAGACGCAGCGAAAGTTCAATTCCATAAAGGCCCAGGGTCAAAAGAAATAGACGATGCCGCGCAAGAAATATGATTGCCTGAAATGCCCGGGCTATTGCTGCTCCTATCCCATCATCGAAGTGAAGGACCGCGACGCCGAGCGCATCGCCAGGCATTTCGGCGTGGCGCTCGCCAAGGCCGAGGCCAGATATTTCCGCATGGATCGTACTCACGGCCGCGTCATGCGCCGCCAGAAGGACGAGCATTTCGGCCGCATCTGCCGGTTCTTCGACACCGCGGAGCGCCGCTGCACGATCTATGAGGCGCGCCCTCGCGCGTGCCGGGAATTTCCCGGCAAGGACAATTGCGGCTATTGGGATTTCCTCGCTTTCGAGCGCAATGCGCAGGAAGATGAGGACTATATCTCGACGACCTGGCATGCTTCGACGACATGAGCGACGTCTCGCTGTTCAGCCTGGATGGATGCGCCGCGCTGGTGACCGGCGCTAGCCGCGGCATCGGCAAGGCGATCGCGCTGGCGCTGGCCCGTGCCGGCGCCGATGTCGCGATTACGGCGCGCAATGCGCGCGAGCTCGATGACACCGCGGCCGAAATCGCGGCACTCGAGCGTAAGGCCTGCGCAATCTCCCAGGATGTCTCCGACGCACGGTCCGCCGCCCGCGGCGTCCAGGAAGCCGTCGAGGCTTTGGGCGGCCTCGACATTCTCGTCAACAATGCCGGCACTGAAGAGGTCCGCGCCTCGGTCGCCATCGACGAAGCATTGTGGGACAGGATCATCGACACCAATCTGAAAGGCGCGTTCTTCTGCGCCCAGGCGGCCGCCAAACATATGATTGCCGCCGGCACCGGCGGCTCGATCATCAATCTCCTGTCACTCACCTCCGCCGTCGGCATCCCCACGGCCGTACCCTATGGAACATCGAAGACCGGCCTTCTCGGAATGACCCGTGCGCTTGCCGCCGAATGGGCGCCGCACGGCATCAGGGTCAATGGCATCGCGCCCGGCTACTTCCGCACCGCCATGACCGAGGCTTTCTACCAGGACGATGCCTGGCGCGATCGCATGCTGGCGCACATACCCTTGCGCCGTTTCGGCCAGCTCGACGACCTTTCCGGCGCCGTCGTCTTTCTCGCGGCACCGGCTTCCGCCTATGTCACCGGCATCATGCTGCCGGTCGATGGCGGCATACTCGCTTCGCTCTGAGGTTCTCATGTCCGCGTCCGTCAATGTCCTGCGCCTCGCCGACCTTTCGCCCGAAGCCCGCGCGCAATTGCTCAAGCGCACCGAATCCGATCTCGGGTCTTACCTTGAAAAGGTGAAGCCGATCATCGAGGCGGTGCGCGCTGAAGGCGATGAAGCGCTGGCCCGTTTTGCCCGCGACTTCGACAAGGCACCCGTCGATGCGAAGCGCATTGCGGCAAGCGAGGAGGATTTCGAACGCGCGCATCGCGAACTCGAGCCCGAAGTCCGTGAGGCAATCGCCTTTGCGGCCGGCAATATCCGCAAGTTCCACGAGGACCAGATGCCCGGGGAAATGTGGTTCCACGAGATGCGCCCCGGCGTCTTCGCCGGCGACCGGATGAACGCCATTCCCTCGGTTGCCTGCTACATCCCGCGCGGCAAGGGGGCGTTTCCGAGCTCGGTCATGATGCAATGCATCCCCGCAACCGTGGCGGGGGTCGAGTCCATTCAGATCATCACGCCGCCCGGCCCCGATGGAAACATCGATGCGGCAACGCTGGTTGCCGCGCGCGCCGCCGGCGTCTCGCGCGTCTATCGCTGTGGCGGCGCGCAAGCCGTTGCGGCTGTCGCGTATGGCACGCAGACAGTTCCGAAGGTTGTGAAAATCGTCGGCCCGGGTTCGCCCTGGGTCGTTGCCGCCAAGCGCCTTCTCGCCGACCTCATCGATACCGGGACGCCGGCCGGTCCAAGCGAAGTCATCATCTTTGCCGATGGCACGGTCGACGGCCGCCTTGCCGGCCTCGATCTCCTCATCGAAGCCGAGCATGGCCCGGACTCATCCGCCTTCCTCGTCACGACAAGCGAGGACGTGGCCAGGGCGGCTCTGGCTTCGCTTCCGGACTATTGGAAGAAGATGAGCGACCAGCGTGTGTCCTACACGAAATCAGTGCTCGGCTCCAATCGCGGCGGCATCCTGATCGCCCGCGACACCGCGGAAGCCGCTGGCTTCGTAAACGACTACGCGCCCGAACATCTCGAAATCCTCTCCCGCGAGCCATTCGCCTATCTCGGCCAGTTCAGGAATGCCGGCGAAATACTTCTCGGCGAGCATACACCGACGACGCTTGGAAACTTCGTCATCGGTCCCAATCACGTCCTGCCTACGGGCGGTTGGGCCAAGTCCTTCTCACCTTTGTCGGTGTTCGACTTCATGAAGCGGACATCGATCGGCTATGTGACGCGCCAGGGCTATGCCGAGCTTGCGAAACACGCGCGGGTCATTGCCACTTATGAAGGCTTCGATGCCCACGCCAATGCGGTGTCGGAGCTCCGCACCCGGCTCCTCGGCAACTGAGATGCGCGCCGCGCGGCTCTACGGAATTGGCGATCTCAGGGTTGAAGCTGTCCCCGAACCCGCCTCGCCGGCCGGCGATGACGTCCTCATCAAGGTTCTTGCCGCCGGCATCTGCGGATCGGATCTCCACAATTTCAAGACGGGCCAGTGGCTGTCGCGCAAACCGTCCACACCGGGCCATGAACTGGCTGGCGAAGTGATTGCCGTCGGTCCCGATGTCAGGAAATTTAGGAGCGGCGATCGCGTCGTCGCGGATTCGCGCGTCGCCTGCGGCACCTGTCCTTCCTGCCGCCGCGCCTCGCCCAATCTCTGCCGGAAACTCGGCTTCGTTGGGGAAGTATGCGATGGCGGATTTGCCGAGATGATCGTTCTTCCGGAATCGATCGTTCTCCCGGCCGATCCGGCCCTGTCGCCGGCCATTGCCGCCATGGCCGAGCCCCTGGCCGTCGCCCTTCATACCGTCAATCGCCTTGCACCGGAGCGCGGCGAGCCGATCCTCATCGCCGGCGCGGGGCCGATCGGCGGCCTCGTTGCCCTTGTCCTGGCGCGCGAGGGCTTCGGCCCTGTATCCATCCTCGACCGCAACGAAGCGCGCCGGCAACTTGTTGCCGAAGTGACGGGGGCCTCGCCCGCCACGCTCGATGACGCGCCCTCGACACGCTTTGCTGTCGACGCGACGGGAAGCGTTGCCGTCGCAGCCACGCTCGCTGCGCGTGCAGCCAGCGGTTCGCGCATCGTGCTTGTCGGTATCTTCCATGAAAATCTGACGATCGATCCCAATCTCATCGTCGAGCGGGAAATCGATCTCATCGGCTGCGGCGCCTTTGCCGGTGAACTGCCGGTGGCGATCGAGCGATTGCCAGCATATGCCGCTGATCTCGCGAGCTACATTGAAGGCCCGATCAGGCTTGCCGACGTCCCTGGCGCCTATCAGGACCTGATCAATGGCAAAGCGATCAGGCTAAAGACAATTATCGACCCGGCTTTGGCCTAGCGCCGACTGGTTTATCGTTGGCGCAGGTTAGTCCTCGCCCTGAGGTGGCCGCGCAGCGGCCCTCGAAGGGCGTTCACTTTACAATCACGCCGGTTGCCCATGGTTCGAGGCTTCGCCTACGGCGAAGCCTCGAACCATGAGATTTATGGTCGGACCGACTCTGTCTGACTACATCTCGCGCCTAGTCGCCTTGCTGATACCAGGCGAAGCCCGAGCCGTCCCAATAGATGAGGCCGCTCGCCGATTCGGTCTTGATCGCCATCAGCGCATCGCCCCTCAGGACCGGAGGCGCTTCGTCGAAGGCGCCCTGCTCCACTGCGCCCTTCGGATATACGTACCAGGCATCCATCCACGCAAAATCGTCCCCGCCATTGCCGATGCTCTTGCCCGCTCCGACAATCTCGATGCGCCGGTCGAGGATGAAGGCAATGCCGTGCTTGCCGCTTGCTGTCTCGGCGACGAGGACCGCCGTGTCGGCCTTGCCGTCACCGTCGAAATCGCCTTGGACATAATAGGGATTGAGCCGGGCCGAGAGCGTGTAATTCGCGGTCTGGGGAAATTTCGCCAGCGATTCGACAGCCGGTGGCGGCAGGCTGGCGCCGGTGACATAGTCAAGGTCGCCCGGTTCGGCGGCCAGACTGCCTCCCGCACACAGGCATGCGCCGGCAAACAGCGCGGCCAAACGGCGCGCCCTGTGGACAATACCGGATATGCTGACATGTTCTGACGCCACACTGCTGACACTTAACGCTATAGCCATTGCGATCGTTCACCTTTTGGACTAGACAGGGTCGGCCGTGGAGATGACGATTGCCCACAATTCTTAGGGTTGGTCCATATCGGTTATTCTTCTATTCCGCTGATGGCAACGAACCTCCGCATATTCACGTTGAGCGTGGTGGCGCGGTAGCAAAGTTTTGGCTACGGCCTGTCCGTTTGCAGCAGAGCGGCGGCATGAACCGACCGGAGCTTCGAGAAATTGAGCGATTGGTAATTGAGAACCTGGGGCTTTTGGAGGAGGCATGGGATGACTATTTCGGTGGCTGAGCTGGCGGTCCCAACGGCCGTTAGCGTAAGCGTCTCAGCCGATACCCTCAGCGTTGATTTGAGCGATGGCCGCTCTGTCCAGGTGCCTTTGTCGTGGTTTCCGCGGCTGAGCCAGGCGACCGAGGCGGAGCGTCGGGAATGGCGCCTGATCGGCAAGGGTGAGGGAATTCACTGGGAGGCACTCGACGAAGATATCAGTGTCGAATCATTATTGGCGGGGCGGCGCTCATCGGAGACCCAGGCCTCCTTGGCCAAGTGGCTCGAGTCGCGCGAGCGCCAACAGAAAAATTGAATCATAGCTGGAATTGCGGATGCCCGAGCAGAGAAAAGTCATTTCCATTCAAGGTGCGAGAGAGCACAATCTCAAGAACGTCTCGCTTGAGCTGCCGCGCGATTCCCTGATCGTATTCACCGGGCTTTCCGGCTCGGGAAAATCCTCGCTCGCCTTCGATACGATCTATGCCGAGGGTCAGCGCCGTTATGTCGAAAGCCTCTCGGCCTATGCGCGCCAGTTCCTGGAGATGATGCAGAAGCCCGATGTCGACCAGATCGACGGATTGTCTCCTGCCATTTCGATCGAACAGAAGACCACCAGCCGCAACCCGCGCTCGACCGTCGGCACGGTGACCGAGGTCTACGATTACATGCGCCTGCTTTTCGCGCGCATCGGTATCGCCTATTCGCCCGCGACCGGCCTGCCGATCGAGGCGCAGACCGTCACCCAGATGGTCGATCGGGTCATGGCCCTGCCCGAAGGCACGCGGCTCTATCTGCTCGCTCCGATCGTGCGCGGCCGCAAGGGCGAGTACCGCAAGGAATTCGCCGATCTCCAGAAGAAGGGCTTCCAGCGCGTCAAGATCGACGGTCATTTCCACGAAATCGACGCCGTGCCGGCGCTCGACAAGAAATACAAGCACGATATCGACGTTGTCGTTGATCGCTTGGTGGTCCGTGCCGATCTCGGCAACCGCCTCGCCGATTCTTTCGAAACCGCCCTGAAACTGGCCGATGGGCTGGCCATTGCCGAGTTTGCCGACAAGCCCTTGCCGGCGTCGGAAACCTCGGCCGAAAGCGCCAACAAGTCGAAGAACGAGACGCATGAGCGCATTCTCTTCTCCGAGCGCTTCGCCTGCCCGGTTTCAGGCTTCACCATCGATGAGATCGAGCCGCGCCTCTTTTCGTTCAACAATCCCTTCGGCGCCTGCCCCAAATGCGACGGCCTCGGCACC
This sequence comes from Hyphomicrobiales bacterium, assembly GCA_016793355.1. Classification (GTDB taxonomy): domain Bacteria; phylum Pseudomonadota; class Alphaproteobacteria; order Rhizobiales; family Aestuariivirgaceae; genus JAEUMG01. The sequence goes on along the minus strand of JAEUMG010000085.1, from coordinate 2,898 downwards.
GAGCTGAAATTCGAGCCGGACCTGGTCGTGCCCGACGAGAGCCTGTCGCTCCGCGACGGCGCGATCCTGCCCTGGGCCAAGACCGGCAATACCTCGCCCTATTATGCCCAGACCCTCGAGGCATTGGCCAAACACTATAGGTTCTCCATGACCGCGCCGTGGTCGCAACTGCCGAACAAGGCAAAGGACGCGATCCTGTTCGGCACCGGCGATGACGAGATCACCTTCGTCTATGACGACGGCCTGCGGACCTACAAGACCAAGAAGACCTTCGAGGGCGTGATCGGCAATATCGAGCGGCGCTGGCGCGAAACCGACTCGCAATGGATGCGCGAGGAACTGTCGCGCTTCCAGTCGGATCATCCTTGCGAGGAGTGCAAGGGCTACCGGCTCAAGCCGCAGGCTCTCGCGGTCAAGATCGACAGTATGCATATCGGCCAAGTCTCCGATCTCTCCATCCGCGGCGCCGATCAGTGGTTCACCGATCTGCTCGGCAAGCTCAAACCAAAGGAAAAGGAGATCGCCGCCCGCATCCTCAAGGAAATTCGCGAGCGCCTGCGCTTCCTCGTCGATGTCGGCCTCGACTATCTCACTCTCTCACGCCGCTCCGGCACGCTCTCGGGCGGTGAAAGCCAGCGCATCAGGCTCGCCTCGCAGATCGGCTCGGGGCTGACGGGCGTTCTTTACGTCCTCGACGAACCTTCGATCGGCCTCCACCAGCGCGACAATGCACGCCTGCTCGAAACGCTCGTCCATCTGCGCGATCTCGGCAATACGGTGATCGTCGTCGAGCATGACGAGGATGCGATCCGCAGCGCCGATTACGTCGTCGATATCGGCCCGGGCGCCGGCGTCCATGGCGGCAGGATTGTGGCGCAGGGCACGCCCGCCGAGATCATGGCGAACCCGAATTCGCTCACTGGCCAGTACCTCACCGGCTTTCAACAGATTCCTCAGCCGGCCTTCCGCCGCAAATGGGAGAAGGGCCGCTCCATCCGCATCAGGGGCGCCCGCGCCAACAATCTCAAGAACGTTTCGGCTGAAATCCCCTTGGGCGTCTTCACCTGCGTCACCGGCGTCTCCGGCGGCGGCAAGTCGACGCTTCTCATCGATACCGTCTATCGCGCCGCGGCTCGCAAGCTCATGGGCTCGCGCGAAGCCCCATCCGAGCATGACCGGATCGAAGGCCTCGAGGCCCTCGACAAGATCATCGATATCGACCAGTCGCCGATCGGCCGCACGCCGCGCTCCAATCCCGCCACCTATACCGGTGCCTTCACGCCGATCCGCGACTGGTTCGCCGGCCTCCCCGAGGCCAAGGCGCGCGGCTACGAGCCGGGACGCTTCTCGTTCAACGTCAAGGGCGGGCGCTGCGAAACCTGCCAGGGCGACGGTGTCATCAAGATCGAGATGCACTTTCTGCCCGATGTCTATGTCACCTGCGATGAGTGCCACGGCAAGCGCTACAACCGCGAGACGCTCGAGATCAAGTTCAAGGACAAATCGATCGCCGACGTCCTCGACATGACGGTGACGGAGGCGGCCGACTTCTTCCGCGCCGTGCCGAGCGTGCGCGACAAGATGACGACGCTCGAGCGCGTCGGGCTTGGATATATCCATGTCGGCCAGCAGGCGACGACATTGTCGGGCGGCGAGGCGCAGCGCGTAAAGCTCGCCAAGGAACTCTCGCGCCGCGCCACCGGCCGCACGCTCTATCTGCTCGACGAGCCGACGACCGGCCTTCACTTCCACGACGTGAAAAAGCTCCTCGAAGTCCTCCATGAACTTGTCGATCAGGGCAACACCGTGGTGGTGATCGAGCACAATCTCGAAGTCATCAAGACCGCCGACTGGGTCATCGATCTTGGTCCCGAAGGCGGCGATGGCGGCGGCGAGATCGTCGTCGCCGGAACGCCCGAGGATGTCGTGCGCGAAAAGCGCAGCTATACCGGCCGCTTCCTGCGCGAGGTTCTGAAGCGCGGCAAGCCGGTCAAGACCCAGGCGGCGGAGTGAGGTTGCCAGCGGCGAGCATCTTGACAACTGGCATCACACTTACGACGATTTGGTCATGAATAGACCGGCGATCATTGAGGCAATTCGGTCTCAGGAAAAAGCCTTGCGAGCGGAAGGCGTGGAGCACCTTGCTCTTTTCGGCTCGCGCGCGCGCGATGATGCCAACCCGGATAGCGACCTCGACGTGCTGATCGACGTGGTTGCCGGAAAGCGATTTTCCCTATTGCACCTGTCTGGCGTAGGCCTTCTCATCGAGGATGCAACCGGACTCAAGAGCCAAGTCGTCATGCGTAGGGCGATGCCGGCAACTTTCGCAGCGCGTATCGCCAGCGATCTTGTCCCGGTCTTCTGATGCCATCGCCGCATTTGGGCGAGAGGTTATCGCACATGCTGGAGGCGATTGCCCAAATTGAAGCGAACATTGAAAATCTCGGGTTCGAGGAATTTCGAGCCGACAGGTTTCGACAGCTTGGAATTGAGCGATGCCTTGAGATCATCAGCGAAGCGTCGCGCCACATTCCGGCCGCGGTGAAGGCAAGACATGGCACGGTCCCTTGGCGCCGCATTGGCGACATTGGAAACCGGTTGCGGCATGCCTATCACGCGATTGACAGTGCCATTGTCTGGAACATTGTGACCGGCGAGCTTCGCGACCTCAAGCAGACGCTCGAGGAAATCATGCGGGAGGCTAGAAAATAGCAATTTCAATACGCCACCTTGCACCTTCAAACGCGATACTGCGGAGTCCGCCATGCCCCAACCCAAGATCGCCATGCTCACCGCCGGGGGCTTGGCGCCCTGCCTCTCCTCCGCCGTCGGCGGCCTGATCCAGCGCTATACCGATCTTGCACCCGAAGCGCCGCTGATCGGCTATCTCGGCGGCTA
>JAEUMG010000072.1 GCA_016793355.1 Hyphomicrobiales bacterium | reverse complement strand
GTAACCGGTGCGATGGCGCTCGAAGAGTTTTACCCCCAGATCCCGTTCGATCTGGCCGAGCCTGCGGAAAATCGTCGAGTGGTTGATGGAAAGAGCGGCGGCGGCAGCGGGGAGGCCCCTGGCGTCGGCGATCGCCTTGATCAGGCGAAAGTCGTCCCATTGCAATTTCGACTGCGGGCTTACCATGGGAGCCCCGAGATCGGCATGCGGCGCCGGGTCGACGCCGCATGCGACTCCGTGCTTACGCGGCGCGGGCTGCCGGAGCCGGGCCTGCGATCCGCGTGGTGCGCAAGGCGAAGGCGCCGTCGCCAATCAGTGCCTGGGCGAGGGCGGCAACCGCCAGAAAGGCCGGATATTCCCAGCCGCCATTCGGGGCGGTGAAGAGCCAGCCATTGGGCGCATGAATGACGAGCGCGCCCAGAAGAATGGGCAGCAGCAGGATCGACACGACGCGGGCATGGAAACCGATGATGAGAGCGACGCCGCCCAGGATCTCGGCGAGCACGATCGGCCAGGCGAAGATCTGCGGCAGGCCGACCTGGCCGAGGAAACCGGCAAAGCCCGGCATCGTGAAGATCGCAAGCTTGAGATAGGCATGGGCGATGAACATGACGCCGAGCGCTACACGCAGGAGCAGGGCACCATAGGGAGCAAGACGGGTATCGGTCATGAGAGGCATCCTCGGTTGATTGAGGACCTGAATCTGATGTTCTCATAATTGCAAGTCAAAATGCATGTTTGCAGTTATCATATTGCATCCATGCAAGGAAATGAAGGTGCAATTCCCGGCTTACCCGCCTATCTGCAGGGCCCAACCCAGGAAAGGGGAGTAGTGCCATGTTGAGCCCCGGCCTCCATCACGTCACCGCCATTGCCGGCCCGGCGCAGCGCAATCTCGATTTCTACACGCGCCTTCTGGGCCTTCGCCTAGTCAAGAAGACGGTCAATTTCGACGATCCAGGCACCTATCATTTCTATTTCGGCGACGAAGCGGGTAGTCCCGGCACGATCCTGACCTTCTTTCCCTGGCCGCATGCGGCGCCGGGGCGGTCGGGCATTGGCGAGACCTTCGAGACGCAGTTTCGCGTTCCGGAGGCTGCCATCGGCTATTGGACACATCGCTTCGTCACCCATGGCGTGGCGCATGAGGCGCCGGGGAAGCGCTTCGGCCAGACGGTGCTCGCCTTCAAGGATCCGGACGGCATGCGCCTGGCGCTCGTCGGAACACCCGGCCTCGTCGGAGACAAGGCCTGGCCGGGCGGCGGCGTGCCGGATGAATTCGCGATCCGCGGATTTCATGGCGTGAGCCTGCTGCTCGAGAAGACGGACCGGACAGCAGCGATCCTCACCGATGTCTTCGGCTATGCGCATGCGGGCGATGAGGACTCGGTGGCGCGTTATCGCAGTAACGCGTCCGGTCCCGGCACGATCATCGATCTCCGCCAGGCCGGCGGCTTCCTGCCGGCGCGGCTCGGGGCGGGCTCAGTGCATCATATTGCGTTCCGCGCCAAGGACGACGAGGCTCAGGCCGCGATGGCCGCAAAGCTGGCGCGCGATCACGGGATGCGCGTCACCGAGCAGAAGGACCGCAATTACTTCCGCTCGGTCTATTTCCGCGAGCCGGGCGGCGTGTTGTTCGAGATCGCAACCGATGTGCCGGGCTTTTCCGTCGATGAACCGATTGCCTCGCTCGGACACCAACTCAAGCTGCCGAAATCCCTCGAAAGCCTGCGCGGCGAAATCGAAGCGCGCCTGCCGGCGCTCGCGATCCCATGATTCAGGAGACCCTCATGAGCTTCGTTCATCATTTCGAACCGGGCCACGATCCGACAGCGACGCCATTGCTGCTCCTGCATGGAACCGGCGGCACTGAGCATGACCTCGTGCCGCTCGGCCGCGAATTGGCACCCGGCGCTGCGCTATTGTCGCCGCGCGGCAAGGTTTCGGAAAACGGCATGCCGCGATTCTTCCGCCGCTTCGCGGAAGGCAGGTTCGACGAGGAAGATGTGATCTTTCGCGCCAATGAGCTTGCCGATTTCATCGCGGCCTCGCGCGCGACGCATCGCGTCGCCGCGCCGATCGCCATCGGCTTTTCCAATGGCGCCAATATCGCGGCAGCCCTTTTGCTCTTGCGGCCGGAGACGCTTTCAGGCGCGATCCTGCTGCGGGCGATGGTGCCTTTGTCAAATCCGCCGAAAGCGGATCTGACTGCAAAACCTATACTCATGCTGTCGGGTCGGCAGGATCCGATCGTGCCGGCCGACAATGCCGCGCGATTGGCGGCGATCTTCATCGCCGATGGCGCGAAGGTCGATCATCGCGTGCTGCCGGCGGGGCATAACCTGTCGCAGGCCGATCTTGCCATCGCCAAGGACTGGCTTGCCACTCACACCATTTCGCTTGCGAGGAGTTAGACCCATGCAGCTCACCGGACTTCACCATCTCACCGCCGTCAC
>JAEUMG010000062.1 GCA_016793355.1 Hyphomicrobiales bacterium | reverse complement strand
CAGTTTGAGCTCGTCTTTGTCGCCGACAGCCTGGCCTACCCGGCAATACGGAAGTGGCGGCGCGGAAATGAGTATGGCGTGGCGCTCACCGGGCCGCCTCGCAAGGTTACGGCCCGTTTCGAGTAACGGGTTGAGGTTATGCACCTCGCGCAAGAACCAACCCCGCCGCACATCACTCATCCGGGCCGGGTTCGGGATAGGTCTCCGCCGCCGCACCTGCATACCATACCTTCATCGCCGGCATAGCCAGGATGGCATCGACATAGGCACGTGTAGCGGCCGCAAGCTCCCCGCCATAGGTATCGAAGCGCGTTGCAACCGGCGCGTACATGGCATCGGCCGCGGTGAAGCTCCCGAACAGGAAGGAGCCACCTGCGCCATACTCAGCGCGGCACTCCCGCCAGATTTGCTCGATGCGGGCTGCCTGCTTCCGGCCCGCTTCCGAGAGCGGTTTGTGAGCCTTCCGCCGCCGCAGGTTCATGCCCCATTGCGAGCGCACCTCCATGAATCCTGAATGCATCTCCGCCGACACGCTGCGGGCTATCGCACGTGCCGTCCGGTCGTCGGGCCAGAGTTTCTTTTCGGGGTAGAGTTCGGCGAGATACTCGAGAATGGCGAGCGTATCCCAGATTCTGCGTCCGTCATGATGCAGAACCGGCAAGCGGCCCGATGGCGAGACCTCGAGGATTTGCGCCGGCGTATCGGGCTGTCGCAGGCGAATGAATATCTCGGTGAACGGGATTTCGTGATGTTTGAGAACCAGCCACGGCCTCAGCGACCACGACGAGAAGCACTTGTTGCCGATGTAGAGCTCAAGCATGATAGGTTTTTCTAATCAACTTCATCGGCCGGGATGATCCAGCTTTCCCTGAGCGCCGCCTCCTGCCAGAGCTTAAATGCCGGTGTGGCGAGGATCGTCGCCACATAGGCCCTGGTATCATCGTTGCTGGCCAGAAGGTAGGTGGAGAAACGGCTGGCCACCGGCGTGTACATGGCATCGGCGATCGAGAATTTGCCGAACAGAAACGGACCGCCCTTGCCGAATTTGGCGCGGCATTCGCGCCAGACATTCTCGATGCGCGCAATATCGGCCTTGGCCGTATCGTTTAAAGGAACGGACTTCGGCACCCGGCGGATGTTCATGGGGCAGACATCGCGTAAGGAAGTGAAGCCGGAATGCATTTCATTTGAAATGGCGCGTGCGACCGCACGTGCCGTCTTGCCGACCGGCCAAAATTTTTTCTCGGGGAATGTCTCGGCCAGATATTCCAGGATGGCAAGCGAGTCCCAGATAACGAGCTTGCCGTGATGCAGCACCGGAACGCGCCCTGCTCCGGAATGCTCGGCGATCTGCGATTTTGTCTTCGGGGTGTCGAGCGGAATCACCGTCTCGCGAAACGGGATTCCGGCCATCGTCATGGCCATCCACGGCCGCAGCGACCAGCTCGAATAATTCTTGTTGCCTATGATCAGATGAAGTGTGCTCATGCCCCTGTCCCATACGTGTCGCCGTCCCACGTTTGGCTAGGGCTTGGATGGAGGCTTCTCCACCGGGCCGCCCGCCGCTTTCCAGGCGGTAAAGCCGCCCTTGAGATTCTTCACCGGCTGGAGCCCCATCTTTTGCAGCGTCTCGGTCGACAGAGCCGATCGCCAACCGCTGGCGCACTGGATGATGAACGTCTTGTCCTCGCCGAAAATCGGCTTGAAATAGGGACTCTCCGGATCAACCCAAAATTCGAGCATCCCGCGCGGCGCATGAAAGGAATTGGGAATTCGCCCCTCGCGCTCGAGCTCGCGCGGATCGCGGATGTCGACGATGACAACGTCGGGGCGCTGCCAGTCTTCGATCGCCTGCTCGGCCGTCACGCTGTCGATCGCAGCTTCGGCCTCAGCCAATAGCTGCTTGTAGCCAACAGTGATTTTCTGTGACATATGCCCCGCCGCTCGCAGTTCAGCCTTAATTGACGACTTTCATTGCCAACGGTCAAGAAGCCGCTCGACCATGCAAGAAGAGTTCACGCACCGTGACGCGCTTGCCGCACTGAACGCTAAGGAACTTGGCGACCTGAAGGAAACGCGCGATCCGCCAGGCCTTCTGCATCTTGCCAGCCATGTGCTCATGCTTTGTATCACCGGAAGCCTAGTCCTGTGGTCCGTTGATCCAGCGCTTAAAATTCTTGCGATGACCTTGCACGGCATCGTGCTTTCTTCACTGTTCGCGCTCGAGCATGAGTCGATCCATGGCACGGCATTCAGGAGTCCATGGCTGAACGCGATTGCCGCCGAGGTGAGCGGCTTTCTGCTGCTGCTCCCGCCACGCCATTTCCGCTTCTTCCATTTCGCCCATCACCGGCACACCCAGGATCCGGCGCATGATCCCGAACTCGCAAGCCCCAAGCCAAGCGACTGGCGCGGCTATCTGTGGCATCTGAGCGGGATTCCCTATTGGCGTGCCGAGATCGCGGTTCTCTTGAACAATGCATTGGGGCGCAAAGTCCCGGACTTCGTGCCGGCCAATGCACGAGGCAAGCTCGTCCTCGAAGCGCGCTTGCACCTCGCTGCGATGGCCGCACTTGCAGTCGCAGGATTTGCCTTTGACTGGACCTGGATACTGACGCTCTGGGTGATCCCGGCGTTGTTAGGCCAGCCGTTTCTGCGCGCCTACCTTATGGCCGAACATGGCGCCTGCCCGCTGGTCGCCAACATGCTCGCCAATTCACGCACCACCTATACCAACCGGATCATCCGCTTTCTCGCCTGGAACATGCCCTTCCACAGCGCCCATCACGCCCTGCCAACGGTACCCTTTCACCGTCTCCCGGAACTCAACCGCCATCTTTCGGCGCGCCTGAAAGTGACGGCGCGGGGCTATGGCGAGGCGCACAGACAGATCAGGGCCGCGTGGGCTACATCGACCGCGGCAGATAAATCCACGCCATAAGCCCGACGATCGCCAGCCAGACCGCCAGGATGATGAAGACGACGCCCAGCCCGAAAAAGCCGAGCGCGACCGAGAAGACGAGTGACGGGATAAGGTCGGAAAAGTCGATATAGGTACGGTAGACGCCGGTCATGGCGGCGCGCTCGCGGCCCTTGACCGCCCGCATGAAGGGAATCCCGCCAACGCCGTCAAGCGAGGACGCCGCAATCGAGCCGATGAACAGCATCGACGCGGCAAGCAGCGGCGCCTCGGTTCCCGCAAGACCGGCGGCAAGCGAGGCTGCGGCGCCCACCCCAAATGACCAGACGATCACCTGCCTGACGCTGGTCCGCTCAGCGATCCGGCCGAATACCACGGCCAGGATTAAGACCGCATTGCCGGCCGACAGCAGCATGCCGCCCGCCTCCTTGCCGAGACCACCCTCGATCATGAGCAGAGGTGCGTAAATGAAGAAGCTCGACCAGAAGCAGGAACGGCCGAAAGCAATGAGCCAGGCAAGCCTGAGCCGCGGCTGCGCGATGAATCGGCCGATACTCGCCCAGGGGCTGACCGGGCGGGCCGGCCCCGCGCTGATCGCCGGGTTGGTCGAGAGCCGCAGATACCAGAAGATGACGAGGAGCACGACCGCGCCGATGATAGCCGCGATCTGTGGCGCGGCGTGGCCATACTGCGCGTAGAGCCAGATGCCGAGATAGGGGCCCACCGTCCACGAGACCACCGAGAATGAGAGCCGCAACGGCTCCGACCGCACAAGCTCGACTCGCCGGATATGGTCGAGGATGTAGAGCGACAGCGTGATGTTGAGGACCGCGGTTCCCAGAACCCGCAGATACATGCCGGCGGCCTGGCCGAACAATGTGAAGCTCGCAAAGCACAAGCTTGCGACGATGAGCAGCAGAACGCCGGTCGTATACACCCAGCGGCGCGGCATGAAGTGATGGAGGATCGGGACCAGAAGCGTTCCAAGGGGAACAAAGAGGCCAACGATGGTGAAGAGCAGGCTGACATGCTGGCCGGATTTGAGCAGGTCATAGGCCTGCACGGAGACGACGGCCGACACCACCGCGCGCGCGAAGGATTCGACCGCAAAGAGGATGGCGAACGAAATTGCGCCGGGCTTGGGAGCAGCCGGCATCCAGACAGCTGTGGGTGTTTCGGACGTCATGGGGAAGTCGTGGTGTGCTCGATGATTGATGCACCCGCAGCCGGAAAGCCGCTAGCGCCCGGCACGCTGCGCCGTTATGCGAAAACGACATGACGCAAATAAGAGTCCCTATGACGGTGAATCTTGGTTAAACAGCCGCCGCATCGCATTGCAGCAAGAGGAGCATAGACCCATGACCACCTGGCCCCGTCATGCCACCTGGAAAGGTCCCATCGTGATGATCGGCTTCGGCTCGATCGGCCGCGGCACCTTGCCCCTGCTGCTGCGCCATCTCGATCTCGACCGCAACAAATTTACCGTCATCGACCCCGACGACACGAACCGCAAGCTCGTCGAGCAGGAAGGCCTCGCCTTCATCAAGGAGGCGGTTACCAGAAAGAACTACAAGTCGCTGTTGAAGCCGCTGTTGACCGCAGGACCCGGCCCCGCCTTCATCGTCAACCTCTCGGTCGATGTCGATTCCCGCGATATCATGCGGCTCGCCCGCGAGACGGGTGCGCTCTATATCGACACCGTGATCGAGCCTTGGCCGGGCTTCTATTACAATCCCAAGCTCGATAACGCGGCGCGCACCAACTATGCGATGCGCGAGGAAACGATGAAGTTGAAGGGCGAACTGGGCCCCGGCCCCACGGCCGTTTCCTGCTGCGGCGCCAATCCCGGCATGGTGTCATGGTTCGTCAAGCAGGCTTTGCTCGACATCGCTTCAGCCCTGAAGATCAAGGTCAAGGAGCCGGCTACCCGCGAGGAGTGGGCGCGGCTCATGAAGCGCGTCGGCGTCAAGGGCATCCACATTGCCGAACGTGACACGCAGCGTTCGAAGAACCCGAAGCCGCTCAATACATTCGTCAATACCTGGTCGGTCGACGGCTTCATCTCCGAGGGCCTGCAGCCGGCAGAACTCGGTTGGGGCACAAATGAAAAGAAACTTCCGCCCGATGGCCGCAAGCACAAGACGGGAAGCGGTGCCGCGATCTATCTGACCCGCCCCGGAGCGGATACGCGCGTGCGCACCTGGACGCCGACCGCCGGCCCGCAATATGGCTTCCTCGTGACCCACAACGAAGCGATTTCGATTGCCGACTATTTCACCGTGCGAGACGGCAGGAAGGTCACCTATCGCCCAACCTGTCATTACGCCTATCACCCTTCTAACGATGCGGTCCTGTCATTGCACGAGATTTTCGGTCGCGGCGGCGAGCATCAGCCCATCAAGCACATCCTGGACGAGAACGAGATCGTCGACGGCATCGATGAACTGGGCGTGCTGCTTTTTGGCCACAAGAAGAATGCCTATTGGTACGGCTCACAGCTTTCGATAGAGGAAACCCGCAAGCTTGCGCCCTATCAGAATGCAACCGGCTTGCAGGTGACGAGCGCCGTGCTCGCGGGTGTGATCTGGGCGATTGAGAATCCCAATGCCGGAATTGTCGAGACGGATGAAATGGATTTCCGCCGCTGTCTTGAAATCCAAAGGCCCTATCTCGGCCCCGTCGTCGGTATCTATACCGACTGGACGCCGCTCAAGAATCGCGGCCAGCTTTTCGCCGAGGACATCGACCGCCGCGACGCCTGGCAGTTCAAGAATGTTATCGTGAGATAACCGGGAGGGTATTCATGGCCACCCTTTGGGTGGCCACTGGGAAGGCGATCAGCGGATCATATACACCTTGCGGATCGTCTCATGGACGCGGCAGGTGCCTTTCCAGTCCTGCGGGAAGAAGGCAACAGTGCCGGGCGTGATCTCGATCACTTCGCCCGATTCATGCGTATAGGTGCTGCGACCCAACAGGAAGTGGCAGAATTCGTCGCGCGTGACATGGCAATTCCAGTAGCCCGGCGTGCAGATCCAGATCCCGCACTCGTTCTCGCCGTTCGGCCCCTTGTGCAAGAGCAGGCCGGAGGTGCGCGACTCGCCCTCGATCATCGTCGGGATGACACCCCAATCCTTGAAGGGCCCTGTCAAGTCAGCCGGATCGGTCAGATGCGGCGCGGAAGAGTCGAGTACGATCATCGGTAAGCCCTAACTCAGCATGTAAACATTGCGAATGGTCTCATGAACCGTGCAGGTGCCGGTCCAGCCGGCGGTAAACAGCACGACGGTACCAGGCACGACCTCGATCTTCTCGCCGGATTCGTGGGTGTATGTTGCCCTGCCCGACACGAAATGGCAAAGCTCGGCACGCGGGATCGACAAGGGCCACGTGCCCGGCGTGCATTGCCAGAGTCCTGCTTCCGGCTGGCCTCCCGGCCCCTTGCGCAGGAGCACGCCATCGCTCTTCGAGTTGCCGGCAATCGGATTCTGCTGATGGCCCCAGTCCTTGAGCGGTCCGGCATAATGTGCCGGATCGCGCAGGTAAGGCGCGGAGGAATCGAATTTGGCGTCGCTCATGCTGCGTGCTTTGCTGCAAGCTTGTCAATGATCCTGGCGGCCTTGGTCGGCCCGTGCTGCGACCGCATCTTCTTCGAGGTCTTTTTGAGCTTGGCCTTCATCTTCTTGTCGGTCAGCATCGCCATGATCTTGCGCTGCAATTCCTCCTCGGTCCAATTGTAGCGATCGAGCTTGAAGCCGTGACCCGTCTCCTGGACGCGCGTCGCATTGTCATGACCATCCCAGACATAGGGCATGATGATCGCCGGCTTGCCGAAATAAAGGCACTCCGTGAAGGAGTTGTTCCCGCCATGATGGATAACCGCATCGACCTGGGGAATGACCGAGGGCTGCGGATACCACTTGTCGATGATCACATTGGGCGGGATGTCGGAATACTGATCCATGTAGTCGCCGACATTGACCAGCACACGGATCGGCATCTTGCCGACGGCCGCTATCACCCGCTTCAACAGATCCACATCGCCCGAGCCAAGCGATCCGAAGCTCACATAGATCAAGGGCTTGTCGTTGTTCGCCTTGAAGCGCGGGATCTTGTAGGGCGCATCCTTGCGCACGCAGCCTTCGAGATACTGATACTGCTTCGGCGAGAGTTTATGCCGACGCTTGAACTTCACAGCCGTGGGATAGAGAAGGATATTCATGTGCGGCGAGGCTTCAAAAAACTGTCCGATCGGATAGGGTTTCTCACCGACTGATTTCAGGAATGCGTTGAAATTGTCGTGGATTGGCTTGATCACCTTGTTGAACCGGTCGCGATACCGCTTGAAGCCGGCTTTATCCTTGGCGCCGCAGCCCGACAGGTGTGGCGGGATATCGGGATCTTCGATCTCGTTTTCCGAGCACGAGATGATCCGCACCCAGGCCTTGTTATTGTCGCGGGCATAGCGTTTGATTGCTGGAAACAGAATGACATTATCGACGCAGACGACGTCTGGCTTGACCTTCTCGAGCACGCCCGGGAGATCTTTCTCCGCCCATTTTGCGGTCTCGACGATCATCTCCCAGCAGCCTTTCACGTAATTGTCAATCTGATCGTAGGGGCTCTTGCGGAAATTCGGGATATGACCATTGATGAAATCGACCCAGAACTTGGCCATTTCTTCCGGTGGCAAGGGCTCGGAGAGGTTTACCGGATGCGCCTCGAAGCCATAGCCCTTGTAGACATCGACGAAGCCGGGATCGGACAGGAATACGACCTTGTGTCCGAGCTTTTCCAAGGCCTGGCCGATGCCGACCGAGTTCAGAGCCGGACCGAAGGCTGCTTCCGGAAAGAGAGCGACGACCTTTTTGGCTCTTGACGCCTTTCGCGCGCCGGACTTCCTCGCTGCCTTCTTTACAGTTTTCTTCGCCGGCTTTTTTACCGCTTTCTTTGCCATGACTGTCTCCTCTTTGGCCCCTCTTAGCAGAGCGCTCACTGTCCCGGAATTCGCCCGCGATTGAACCTTTGCGCGGCGAGCAGCAGGACGAAACTCACCAGCATGATGATCGTCGCCATGGCGTTGATCTCGGGCGTTACGCCGAAACGGATCATCGAATAGATGCGCATCGGCAGCGTTGTCGAGGACTGCCCAGCGCCCGCCGTAAAGTAGGCGATGATAAATTCGTCGACCGACAGCGTGAAAGCCAGGAGCGCCCCGGCAATGATCGCCGGCAGGATCAGCGGGAACGTGATCTTAAGGAAGGTGATCCCCGGCCCCGCCCCAAGGTCGCGCGAAGCTTCAATGAGTGACCAATCGAAGCTCTTCAGCCTGGCCCGAACGACGGCGCAGACAAAAGCGATGTTGAAGACAACATGCGCAAGGATGATTGAGTGCAGCCCCAGGGTGAAGCGGATCAGCGTGAAGAAGGACAATAGCGCGATCGCGAGCACGATATCGGGAATGATCATCGGTGCGAAAAGCAGGGCCTCGATCGACGGCCTCGTTCGCCCGCGCTCAACGCCAAGAGCCAGGGCCGTACCAATGGCTGTCGCGATGACAGTCGACACGGTTGCGACCACAAGCGAATTCCAAGTCGCGGCGATGATCTGCGGGCTGTCGAGAAGCCGACCATACCACTCCGTGGAAAATCCGGTCCAGACCGTCGGTAGACCTGCCTTGTTGAAGGAGAGCAGCATCAGGACCGCGATCGGCAGATAGAGAAAGAGATAGATGCCGCCGAGGTGAAATTTGAGGAAGCTAGGCATGAGCCGTCCCTCTTTCGCCGCGCGCCCGCGCAGTTGCCAGAGCCTGCGCGAACAGCAGGAGCAGCATCAGGGCAATCAGGATCAGCGACAGCGAAGCGCCAAAGGGCCAGTCCCGAGCGGTCAGGAACTGGTCATAAATAAGATTGCCGGCCATTAGGAACTTGCCGCCGCCAAGCAGGTCGGGAGTAATGAAATTACCGATCGAGAGCACGAATACAAAGACGGCCCCCGCTGCCACACCCGGTGCTGTGAGCGGCAGGGTGATGCGGGCGAAGGTGGCGATCGCCCCTGCTCCCAGATCGCGCGAGGCTTCGGCATAGGAAGGATCGAGCCTTTGCAAGGCCGAATAAATGGCGAGAATGACGAAGGGCACGTAGTTGTAGACGAGGCCCACGATCACCGCGAATTCATTATAGAGAATGGGCAACGGTTCGGTGATGAGTCCGATCGATTTGAGCGCCCCGTTGATCAGACCAGCCGGATTGAGGAGCACGATCCAGGCATAAGTGCGTATCAGATAGTTGGTCCAGAACGGAAGGATCGCCAGAAAAAGCAATGCAGTTTGCCAGCGTGCCGGCGCCTTCACGATGGCGTAGGCCGCAGGATAGCCGATGATCAGCGCAAGCAGAGTCGAAAGTCCGGCCACGCGTGCTGAATCGAAGAAGATGCCGAGGTAGAGTGGCTCGACTGCCCGCTTGAAGTTGTCGAAGGTAAACGCGTCCCAGTCGATGCCGCCATAGATGCCGCGCTCGTAGAACGCCATGACGAAGATCAGGAGACAGGGTACGACCATGAGAACGCCCAGCCACAAGAGGCCGGGCGTCATCATTAGCCATGACGCCACGCGCGTGCGCATATCAGTGCGTCGGGCGCCGCTGCGGTGAGCGGCGGGTCTTGTGGGCGGTTACTTCGACGACACAATCTCCGTGACCGTCTTGGAGAAGTCCTTCATGCCGTCGCCGAGATCGCGCAACTGCTCGAATTTGAGCAGGTCCGCCGGAGCGATCGCCATGTTCGGATATTGCGTGAGCATCGCCGGATCGACGGCATCCATGCCGGCCTTATTCGGCGTCTTGTACATGATGTTCTCGACCACCCACTTGCCGGTATCGGCGTTGAGCACATAATCGATGAATTTGTGTGCAGCTTCCTTGTTGGGCGAGGATTCGACGACGACCATCGTATCGACCCAAAGGTCCGAACCTTCCTTCGGCACGACATACTTGATCTTGTCGTTTTCCGCGATGCCGTAATTGCACCAGCCGTCCCAGGCTTCGACCAGCACCGCTTCGCCGGAAACAAGCTTCTGGTAGAAGGTCGTGTCGTCATAGGCGAGCAGGTTCTTCTTCGCCTCGATCAGCACATCCTTGACTTCAGCCAGCTTGGCGGAATCGACAGTGTTGACCGACATGCCGCCGGCGAGGAACGCCGGGACCATCAACCAGCGATCGGTGGCAAGCATCGTCATCTTGCCCTTGAGATCGTCGGTCGGCTTGAGAAGGTCGTTCCAGCTTGTCGGCTCGGCCTTGACGAGGTCAGAGCGATAGCACAGCCCGGTCGTCCCCCAGGCATAGGGTACCGAGAAAGTGTTGCCCGGATCGTGTTGCAGTTGCGCGGCTTCCGGATAGAGATTGGCGAGATTGGGGATTTTGGAGTGATCGAGCTTGGCGGCAATGCCGAGCTTGTTCAATGCTTCCGCAAAGGGCGAGGAGACGAAGAGAACGTCATAGCCCTGCCCGTTCGAAGCAACGACCTTGCCCATGATCTCTTCGTTCGTGGCGTGGACTGCGACCTCGACATCGATCCCGGTTTCCGCCTTGAACTTCTCCGGCAGGTCCTTCGGCATGTAGCCGTCCCAGTTCGAGATCACGATCTTCTCGGCCGATGCGGCCCCGGCCATTAACAGAGTCGCCGCCGACGCGAACAAAGCGACGGTCAAGGTCTTGATGGTGGACATGAATACCTCCCTGGGTTTTTGTTTGGGGCGCAGCTTGCCACGGGGCAAAGCCGCGCGGCAAGGGGAGGCTGCGACGCCGAGAAGCCTGCGTCAGTCTGTTCGCCACGGATTGGGCGTCGCCTGCCGCAAGGATGCATTGAGCGTTGCCACAGTGCCCTCGCTGGGCTGCCGGTCCAGCGACGTGACCGGCAGGACCTGGCGCAGCGCATCGTGATAATTCCGCACGCCCGCCTCGAGATCGGAGAGGATCATGCCCTTAAAGCCCGAGGACTGCATCGACTCCCACGACCAGATGATGAGCTGGGTGTCTTCGGCACCGGTGATTTCGTCGATCCGGCGGGCTAGGTAGCGCGACGCACGGACCTCTCGGCGGTCATCATCAAGCGCGTAATAGGCGAATCGCTGGACCGTCTTGTCGATCGCTACCGGATATTCCTGATAGAAGCCAATGAGGTCTGGATAGAGCATGAGCACGAGGTTCGGGAAGAGTCCGTAATAGAACCACGTCTTCTGCAGTTCCTCCGGCAGATGCTTCATCGGCGGAAGCACTTTCTTGTAATTCTTCACGCTCCAATAGCGGCTCTGCCCCTCGTTGAACTGGCCCTCCGAGCGCGAGACTCCGAACCGCACCGCAAAATCGAAATAGTGGCTGCCATAGAGGTCGTTGAGGGCCGGATGTGCAACAGGCACGTGATAGCCTTCATTGTCTACATCGCGGACCGCCTTCCAGTTCACTGGCAAGTCTTGGCACTTCACGCCGGTATAAGGCTTCACGTCCTCCAGCCGGTAGTGTCGGATCAAGCCCTCCTGCGCTGCCATCAGTGTCGCGACCGATGGCTGATCGCTCTTGATGAAGCGTACGAAGACGAAACCGTGCCAGATTTCGAATTCGAGCGGAACAAGACCATGTTGAACCGGATCGAGTTTCGGGAAGGTCTTGGCCTGGGGGACCGCGCGCAGCGTCCCATCGAGGTTGAACGACCAGCCGTGAAACGGGCACACGATCGCCGATTTGCAGCGCCCCTTCTGCTCGGCAACGACGCGGCTGCCGCGATGACGGCAGACATTGTGAAAGGCGCGGACCTTGTCATCCTTCCCCCGCACGATAATTGCCCGCTCGCCGACAATGTCGAAGCACTGGTAGTCGCCTGGCATTGGCACGTCGCTGACATGACAGGCAAGCTGCCAGCACTTACGGAAAAGCTCCTGCTTCTCAACCTCAAGCAATTCCTGATTAAAATAGGTCCAGCTCGGCAGGCCCGCCCTGCGGTCATCTGTAAGGGTCGGCACCACATTGGCAATTACGTTCATGATGAGACCCTCCCTTAATTGATTGAATGATCATTCAATATAGTTTCGAACCACCAAAATGGCAAGGCAGCCTCCCCTTCATTGACGAGATGAGCGGTGCCATGCGATACAGAATCCGTTTCGTGGTGCCTCGATGCCAGCCGGCAAGAGGCCTAACAGGGAACACGGTGCGGACCACCCAATCGGGGCCAACTCCGTGACTGCCCCCGCAACTGTGAGCGGCGAGGCCAAGTGCACGAAAAGCCACTGGGGAACCGGGAAGGCAGCACGCGGCCAAGGACCCGCGAGTCAGGAGACCTGCCGCGCGACGTCCCGGCCTCTTGCCGGGGAAATGTTAACGAACCGAGTGCACGGAGGGTGACTCATGACAACGCAAGCAACCGGACTTCCCGTCCAACTGACCGACCAGCGTCGCGGTGCCGGAATCGCCGCCTTGGTGATCGGCTTGTTCCTGATTTTCGGCGTTGGCCTTTCGCACATCGCGGCAGCCCACAATGCTGCGCACGATACGCGCCACGCCATCGGCTTTCCCTGCCACTGACGGGGAGCTTTCATGATCGGGCGAGTTATTCTCGCCGCGCTCCTTGCCGGAGTCGCGGCCGGATTCATCATGGGTGTCATTCAGCATTTCAAGCTGACGCCCCTCATCCTCGAGGCTGAAGTCTTCGAGACCGCCGGCGGCGCTGGTCACAGCCATGAAACGGGACCCGCAATTGCAGGAGCGGACGAACCCGAAGAATGGAATCCTGAGGGCGGTTGGGAACGTACCTTCTACACGACCGCCGCCAGCATGCTGGCCGGTGCCGGTTTCGCCGCCGTTCTTGTCGGCATCGCACTGCTCAGCGGCATCCCCCTCACCGCGCGCAACGGGCTGCTCTGGGGTCTGGCCGGCTTCATCTCGGTCAATCTTGCACCCGCGATGGGACTATCACCGGAATTGCCGGGCATGCCGGCAGGTGATCTGCTGGCGCGGCAGATCTGGTGGATCGGTACCATCGTCGCCACCGGTATAGGCATCTACCTCTTCGCGATCAGGCGCCAGCCTTGGGCAATCGCGGTCGGAATTGCGCTGATCATCGCACCGCATCTCATCGGCGCACCGCAGCCGCCCACCCATGAGTCGGGCGTTCCGGCCGGTCTCGCCGCGCAATTCGCCGCCAACTCGCTCGCCGCCGCAGCGGCATTCTGGTGCGTGATCGGGGTTTTCTCCGGCTTGGCGCTCGACCGCACGGCAAAGGGTGTGTGGGCGACATGAGCACCGCCAAAATTCCGACAACCGTCATCACCGGCTTTCTTGGAGCCGGCAAGACGACGCTGATCCGCCACATGCTCCAGAATGCGGGAGGCCGTCGTCTCGGCCTCCTCATCAACGAGTTCGGCGATGTCGGCGTCGACGGCGAAATTCTCAAAGCCTGCGGATCGGACGTCTGTGACGAGGACGACATCATTGAACTCGCCAATGGCTGCATATGCTGCACCGTTGCGGATGATTTCGTGCCGGCCCTCGAGAAGTTGCTGAACCGGCCAGACCCGCCCCAGCATATCGTCATCGAGACCTCCGGCCTCGCACTGCCCCAGCCTTTGATCCGCGCCTTCAACTGGCCCGAGATCAAGTCGCGGGTCACCGTTGACGGCGTCATTGCGGTGGTCGACGCCAAGGCATTGGCCGAGGGCCGCTTTGCCGATGACGAGGCGGCACTCGCGGAGCAGCGCGCCGCCGATCCGAACCTCGATCACGACAATCCGATCGAGGAAGTGTTCCAGGATCAGCTCACCTGCGCCGACCTGGTGGTACTCAACAAAACCGATTTACTCGATCCGAGCGAGTCCTCGCGTCTAAGCGATGAGTTGCAGGGCAAGCTGCGCACCGGCACGCGGGTCGTTTCGGCCCGCAAGGGCGCGCTTGCCTCCGACATCCTGATCGGATTCGAAGCCGCAGCCGAGAGCGATGTCGCCAGCCGTCCCTCGCATCACGAGTTGGAAGGCGAAGCCGAGCACGATCACGATGATTTCGAAAGCTTCGTGGTTTCGCTTGGCGTGATCGATGATCGCGAGGATCTCCTGGCCCGCATAAGCGAGACAATGCGCGAGAATGATGTCTTGCGCCTGAAGGGGTTCGTCGCGATTGAGGGCGGGTCCGCGCGTCTGCTCGTCCAGGGTGTTGGCCCGCGTCTCGACAGCTATTTCGACCGGCCCTGGCTTCCGGGCGAAGCGCGGCGCACGGAGCTCGTCGTGATCGGCCTCAAGGGTCTGGACCGGGAGCGGATCACGGCTCAGCTCTCGGGCTGATGCATCTTCTCGCCACACAGACGGGCCAGATCGACGGTGGCGCCGAGGCCGTCGATCTCGGTCAGTCTCGCGGGGATATTGTTATCCTCTCGGCCGCCGACAGTGAACTTGCGAGCCTCGCCCGTGCCTTCGATGCACTGCCCGGCCCAAGGCCGAATCTGCGGCTCGTCAACATCCTTCAGCTCCAGCACAATCTGTCAATCGATCTATACATTGAGAAGACGCTTCGCCACGCGAAACTCATCGTGCTGCGCTTGCTGGGCGGCGCCGGCTACTGGACCTACGGCCTCAGCGAACTCATCGCCTGCGCGCAAAACAACAAGATCGCACTCGCCGTCCTGCCGGGCGACCAGCGCCCCGATCCCGAACTCACCGCGCATTCGAACCTGCCGCCATCGGTCTGCGAGCGCTTGCAGCGCTATCTGACGGCCGGCGGGCCCGACAATGCGCGCAACTTCCTCGATTACTGCGGCTTCCTGATCGCTGGCGGCGTCATGCCACCCGAACCGGCGCCGCTTGCAACCTGCGGCGTGCACAGACAGGAAGCTGCCCCGGTGGCGAGGGGAGTCGCCGGCATCGTGTTCTATCGCTCGCTTGTCGAAGGAGGCCAGACCGAGCCGATCGATGAATTAATCTCAGCGCTCGGCTCGCGAGGCGTGAGTACAACGGCGCTATACGTGGCAAGTCTGAGGGATCCGGAGAGTATCCGGCTTATTGGCAAGGCCTTCGCGGAGAAGCCGCCGGATGTGATCCTCAACGCAACGGCCTTCGCCGTCTCGTCGATGGGACAATACGGCGGCGGTCCGTTTGCCGAATTCGACTGCCCCGTGTTGCAGATGATCCTCGCCGGAACCAGCGAGCAGGCCTGGCGTGACAGCGCGCAAGGACTCGGGCCCCGCGACCTCGCCATGAACGTGGCATTGCCCGAATTCGACGGCCGCATCATCTCGCGCGCCATATCCTTCAAGAGCGAGCCTCGGCTGCACGAGCCCACCGATTCCAGGATCGTTACCTACAAGTCGGTTCCCGACCGCGTGGAGTTTGTCGCCGACCTTGCCGCGAACTGGATCAAACTGCGCAAGATATCCCCATCGCAGCGCCGTATCGGGATCGTACTGGCGAA
Source organism: Hyphomicrobiales bacterium (assembly GCA_016793355.1). Taxonomy (GTDB): domain Bacteria; phylum Pseudomonadota; class Alphaproteobacteria; order Rhizobiales; family Aestuariivirgaceae; genus JAEUMG01. The sequence goes on along the minus strand of JAEUMG010000062.1, from coordinate 2,043 downwards.
TTATCCCAACAGGGACGGTCGTATCGCCAATGGCGTCGGCTATGACACGCCGGCCAGCACGATCGCGATCATCACGGCGCTTGGCGAGGCCGGTTACGCGGTCGGCGATCATCCGCAGAATGGCAATGCGTTGATCGAAAACCTGCAGCGCGGCCCTACAAACGCGGCCAGCAAGCGCGCCTCCTCCTGCAAACTCCCTGCAGCTCGCTACCGCGAACTGTTCAGTGTCCTTCCGAAGTCGGTTCAAACCGCAGTCGCAGCGCGCTGGGGAGCGCCCGAATCCGATCCCTTCTTTCACGACGACGCCTTTGAACTGCCCGCCGTCACGTTCGGCAATGTCGCGATCGCGATCCAGCCTGCACGCGGGTACAATATCGACCCAAAATCCACCTACCACGATTCTGCGCTTGTCCCTCCGCATGGATATTTCGCCTTCTACTTCTGGCTGAGGCATGTCTTCGGCGCGCATGTCGTGATTCACAATGGTAAGCACGGCAATCTCGAATGGTTGCCCGGCAAGGCCACGGCGCTGTCCTGCGAATGCTATCCGGATGCGATTTTGGGCCCCCTGCCCCAGCTCTATCCCTTTATCGTCAATGATCCTGGTGAAGGCACCCAAGCCAAGCGGCGCACAGCCGCCGTCATCATCGACCACCTGACGCCGCCATTGACGCGTGCCGAAACCTACGGACCCTTGAAGGATCTCGAAGCGCTCCTCGACGAGTACTATACCGCACAGGACCTCGACCGCCGCCGCGCATTAGCCCTCAAAAACGACATCCTCGAACTCACGCGCAATCAGCGTCTCGACCTCGACGTCGCTTTGACCGGAGACGACGACAGCGATCTTCAGAAACTGGACGCTTTTCTTTGCGAGTTGAAAGAGGCACAGATTCGCGACGGGTTGCATGTGTTCGGCACCTCGCCGACCGGCGCGCAGGAGACCGACCTGCTGGTCGCCTTGAGCCGCGTTCCGCGCCATCTGGGCGAAGGCGGCGATGCTTCGCTCATCCGCGCCATCGCGGCTGATCTTGGGCTGACGAATTTTGATCCTCTGGGTTGCGACATAGCCGCACCCTGGAGGGGGCCGCGCCCGGGCGCATTGGAGAAGGCAAGTAATGCCCTCTGGCGAACGGCCGGCGACACGGTCGAGCGCCTCGAACGGCTTGCCGCTGATCTCGTTTCGGGAAAGTCGCAAGACTTCGTAGCCGGAGATCGCACGCAACTGGTTCTGGATGAAATCGCCCACCGGATCGCGCCAAAGCTGCGCGCATCAGGCACGAGCGAGATCGCCGCGATATTGAAGGGTCTCGCTGGGCGGTTTGTAGCCGCCGGCCCCTCCGGAGCGCCGACCCGCGGCCGTGTCGATGTGCTTCCGACCGGGCGCAACTTCTACTCGCTCGACAACCGTACCGTTCCGACCCCCGCCGCCTGGCGCCTGGGCGAGGCCTCGGCGCGCGCCCTGCTCGACCGGCATTTCCAGGACCATGGCCGCTACCCGACATCGGTTGGCCTGTCGGCCTGGGGCACGTCCAATATGCGCACCGGAGGCGACGATATCGCGCAGGCCCTCGCGCTCATCGGAGCCAGGCCGGTCTGGGAGAAGGCAAGCTGGCGCGTGACCGGCTACGAGATCGTGCCGTTGGCCAAGCTCAACCGTCCGCGCGTTGATGTCACCCTCCGTATATCCGGCTTTTTCCGCGACGCCTTTCCAGCACAAATCGAGCTGCTCGACAGGGCCATCCGCGCGATAGGTGCTCTGGATGAAGACGAAACGGACAACCCGATCGCCGCGCGGATGCGCCAGGAGGCCCACTCCCTGGTTGAGGCTGGGTTGTCTCCAGCCGACGCCAAGCGGAATGCCGGTAGTCGCATCTTCGGCTCGAAGCCCGGCAGTTATGGCGCCGGTCTGCAGGCCATGATCGATGAGAAGTTATGGGCGGAACGCGATGATCTTGCGCGCGCTTATGTGGTGTGGGGCGCCTATGCCTATGGCGCGCATGAGGCCGGCCGCTCCGACGAGCGCGGTTTTTCGATGAGGCT
>JAEUMG010000055.1 GCA_016793355.1 Hyphomicrobiales bacterium | reverse complement strand
TGGCACTTCCGCCATTTGCCGGAGAGGCTCCTGTAATTGCCGGTCTTGGGATTGAATGACCGGTAGCGCCGGTCGCAGGCATCGTTCCAGGCCTGTGTGCCGGGCTCAGGCTTGCCCTTGGCCTGGCGGACAGGTTTCTCGGGCGCCTCCTCATCGGCAGGGATGTCGCCCTGCCCGTCGACTTCCTCGATTATCACCTCATCGCCCGGTGCCGCGGAGGCGACGGTTTTCTCGCCGTCATACTGGAACATGCAGGCGTCATACGAGGCGATATAGGCGCGGCGCCATTTGGCATTCGCGGCATCGGGGCTCAGCGCCTGGGCGCCGCCGGCCGTGCCGATCGAGGCCCCTGCAATCACGGGATTGGTGGCGCTGCCCGCCATGACATTGCCGAAGCTGTTGCGCGCCTTGCGGTTGGCGGAATCGCGCGCAAAGGCATCGCAATAGCCCTCCGCCGACGCGAAGGCCTGAGCCGAAAGGCCTAGGAGAAATGCCGCCCCGAACGTCGCCGTCAGGGAACGCCGTGCCATGTCCATGAATCCCACTCTAAACGCACACAAACGCCAGGCAACCCGCCGGGCCCGATTTATAGGGCGGGGAATGTGGCAAGCCGGGGGCGGGCCTTATCCAAGCGTCAGGGCGTGGCGCGCCGCCCAATGGCCGGTCGAAAAGCAAGCCTGCAACAGATAGCCGCCGGTCGGGGCTTCCCAATCGAGCATTTCGCCGACAGCATAGACCCCGGGCAGCCGCCGCAACTGGAAATTCTCATCGAGTTCGGAGCGCGCGATTCCGCCGGCCGACGAGATCGCCCGCTCCAGCCCTTCAATGCCGCTGACCGGCACGGCCAGACGCTTGATGGCCGCGGCTGATGGAGCAGCGTCGCGCTCGCGCAGGAGCGCAATCGCGACCGGCGGCAGGTTGAGGCTCTTGCGCAACCAGTTGCTCGTCGAGTCCTTGCCGCGCGGGCGGGCAAGCCTTGCGGCGACCTGCTCCTCGCTCATGTCGGGCCTGAGGTCGATCACGATTTCCTTGGCCTCGCGCAATTCCCGGCTCAAACCATAGATTGCACCGCCCTCGAGCCCGCGCCGCGTGACGATTGCCTCCCCGCGGCTGGTCCGTCCGCCGCACGTGATCCCGATGCGCTTCAGGGGCGACCCGGCGAAGCGTTCCGCGAAATGCGCCGACCAGTCGGTGATCACGCCACTGTTGGAGGGTGTCAGGTCGCTGATCTCGGTGCCGAGCCCGCGCAGCACGGCGACCCAGGAGCCGTCGCTGCCGAGCTTCGGCCAGCTTGCGCCGCCCATCGCCAGGATAGTGATGTCGGTGCTTCCGTCAGGCCCGCGCCATTCGCTGCGGCGCTTCAATTCGACACCGAGGCCGCCCAGCCGCCTGAGCCAGGCACGGAGCAAGGGCGAGGCCTTCATGGTGCTTGGAAAGACCCGGCCGGACGATCCCACGAAGGTCTCGATGCCGAGCCCGTGGCACCAGTTCCTGACCGCTTGCGGCGGGAAGGCGCGGATGGCCGGCTCAAGCATCGGCCGCGCCGGGCCGTAGCGGTCGAGGAAGCTGTCAAGCGGCTCGGAATGGGTGAGGTTGAGACCGCCGCGGCCGGCCATGAGAAACTTGCGCGCCGGCGCCGCCATCCGGTCGTGGATGGTAACGCGCGCCCCGCCCTGGGCCAGCACCTCGGCGGCCATCAGGCCGGAAGGCCCTGCCCCGATGACGGCGGCGGTCAGCACCGCGAGAAACCAGAGGGCGATATGAAGCATACGTTCCATATTGCCCCATTTAGACCTTCTGAGACAAAAGTCAAGGAAAATTATGCTTTCTTTGGCGATTTTCCTGCTTTATTGCGTAAAGCTTTGATTTTGATCACAGAACAAACTGTATACCGTTTGTCAAGCGGCCTCGCGCCGCAAAGGCTGGCACATGCAGTGCACCCCGCCGCCGGCCCAGGTGAACATCGTCATGTCCGGATCATAGACAGTGAAGCCCGCCGCCCGCATCTTGGCGTTGAGGTCGGTTGCGCCCAGCGTCGAGAGCACGCGGTCATTGCCGAGCGCCACGACATTGCAGCCCAAGGCCATGGTTTCCTTGAAGCCCGCCGGGATGATTTCGATCTTCTTCGATTTCAGCCAGTCGACGATGTCGGGCTCCGTCGTCTCGAGGCAGACGGCCGCACAATGCTCGTTCAGCATGCAGACCATGAGATCGATATGGACGTAGAACTGGTCGATCGGCGCGTATTTGATCTCCCAGCCTTCCTTGATGAACCATTCGGCGATCTGGCGTGCCGCGACTTCCTCGGAGCGGTGGTCGGTATAGCCGACGAGCGCCACGCCCGGCCTGATGATGTTGAAATCGCCGCCCTCGAAATTACCCGCACTTACCATGTCGTAAATCGGGATGTCGTTTTCGAGATAGAAGCGCAGCACAGCCGCATATTCGCCGCGCCGGCGCGGATTGGCGAGCTGGCAGACGACCGCGCCGTAAGGCGTCATGAAGGACGAGTCGCGGGCATAGACCTGGTAGGGATTGTTCATGTCGATGGGCAGGAAATGCGTGGTCACGCCGGCGCTGCCATAGGCATCGACCATTTCGCGGTGCTGGCGCATCGCCAACTGCTTGTCGAACTTGTAGCCCTTGCGCAACGTATCGCGCACCAGCGACGACCAGGCGGCGTTTTCGAGGCCCATCCAGCGGAAGCTTTCGGCCGGCCCGAGCAGCACGTCCTTCAAGGGACCGGTCTCGCTCTTGAGGTACCAGTTCTTCATGAGCGGTGTGCCGCCGCCCTCGACCCGCGCCCGCAATGGAACCGTCTTGGCCATGTCGCCCTCCTGCCTGAACTCGCGGGCGACCTTAGGCGAAAGCCTGTGCCCTCCGCCATACCCTCGAAGGGGTAGCTACTTCCCCAGCCGGGCCAGGAACAGCGAGAAAAGTTCCGCCTGCGAGGCGATGCCGAGCTTGGCGTAGAGATTCCGGCGATGGACCTTCACCGTCTCGGCCGAGATCGTCAGCAGTCGTGCCATGGACTTCGACGAATGGCCGGCGAGCATCGCCTCGGCGATTTCGGTTTCGCGGCGGGTTAGATCGAATTCGGCGCGCATGACTTCGAGCGGCGAAGCCGCCCGGACTTGTCCTCTCGTCTCCCCGGCATCGCGCCAATGCCTTTGAGCGAGCGCCGAGAAGACCGGCAGCAGATCGCGCAACTCTGCCATCACGCGGCGGCCGAAGCCCGGGCGCTTCTCGCTTCGGGCAAACGAGACATGCAGCACGCTACCGCCTGCTACTGGCAGCAGTATCCCGGCCAGGTCGCTCACTCCAATCCGCGCGAAGTAGTTGCGAAAATACTCGCTTTGACGAAAACCCTCCGGCACGATCTGCTTCAACCGCACGAGGCGGGGCTCCGTCAATCCGGCAGACAATCGATAGAATGGGCTAAGGCGGTAGACGCCGGCGAGGTAATCGCCATAGAGATAGGGCCGCTCCTTGGGATCGAGCCGGTCGGCGACAACTTCCGGCGCGCGATCCGGCCAGTAGCGCAGGATCATGCTGGCATCGGCATCGGCCACATACTGAAGGAAATCGAGAAGCCGCTCGGGAAATTCGGACGAATCCAGCGCCATGATCGCCGCGGCGAGCGGCAAGTATGCCGCCTCGTTCAGGCCGCCTTCCATTTGATCGAGCAGCCCATGGACGCGATCTGCTCGGCCGGACCCTTGCCGGTCCTGGCGATCATCAGCATCGCTTCATAGAGATCGCGCCGCGCGCCAGGCACGGCCTGCGTGCGCGAGGCATCGAGCCGGCCGCGATACTGCAATTCGTCATTGGCGTTGAAGCCGAAGAAATCCGGCGTGCATACCGCGTCATAGGCGCGGGCGACAGCCTGTGTCTCGTCATGAAGATAGGGAAAGGTGAAGCCGTGCGCTTGCGCGAATTTCTTCATGTTGGCGAAGGAGTCGTCAGGGTACTCGACGGCATCGTTGGCGCAGATCGCCGCGACGCCGATGCCCGACGCATGAAGATCCTTCGCATCGCGCACCAACCTGTCGATCACCGATTTCACATAAGGACAGTGGTTGCAGATGAAGGCGATCAAGGTACCCTTTGGTCCGCGGATATCGGAGAGCGAATAGATTTTTCCATCCGTTCCCGGCAGTTCGAAGGCCCTCGCCTTC
>JAEUMG010000035.1 GCA_016793355.1 Hyphomicrobiales bacterium | reverse complement strand
GGGACGGCAGATAGGCCCATGGCGACAGGTCCGGAAACCATCCGAACCAGTCCCGCTTGAATATTTCATCCATCATGGCTGTTCGCGCAGAGCGCCCGCCTGTTCCCGCTGTTGGCCGGATGATAGTCGGAAGGGGTAAATGGGGTGCTAAGCCGTTAAGTTATGTTTCTCCAATACCGGCCGCTTTTGTTGCGCTGCGGTATGGGCTAGGCTGCAATGCCCGAAGGAGAACCCCGCTATGACGGCCTCAGCCCAGACTCAGCCTGCCAATGAAAACCACCCCATCAAGGATCTTTACGAAATCGGCGAGATCCCGCCATTGGGCCACGTCCCGTCGCGCATGTATGCCTGGTGCATCAGGCAGGACCGGCACGGGCCACCGGACAGCGCCATGCTGGTCGAGGCGGTACCCACCTGGGAAATCGGCGAGGACGAGGTCCTCATCCTCGTCATGGCGGCTGGCGTCAATTACAACGGCGTGTGGGCGGCGCTCGGCAAGCCCATCTCGCCGATCGACGGGCACAGGAACCCCTATCACATCGCCGGATCCGACGCCTCGGGTATTGTCTACAAGGTCGGCGCAAAGGTGAAACGCTGGAAGGTTGGCGATGAAGTCGTCGTCCATTGCAACCAGGACGATGGCGACGATGAGGAGTGCAATGGCGGCGATCCGATGTATTCGCCGAGCCAGCGCATCTGGGGGTATGAAACGCCGGACGGGTCGTTTGCGCAATTTGCCCGTGTCCAGGCCCGCCAGCTCCTGCCGCGGCCACAGCATCTCACTTGGGAAGAGTCGGCCTGCTACACCCTCACCCTGGCTACCGCCTATCGCATGTTGTTCGGGCATCGCCCGCACACCCTGAAGCCCGGGCAGAATGTGTTGGTGTGGGGCGCGTCGGGTGGCCTCGGTTCCATGGCCGTGCAGTTGATCGCGACCGCCGGCGGCAATGCTATCGGTGTCATCTCGGAAGACGACAAGCGCGAATTCGTCATGCAGCTCGGCGCCAAGGGCGTCATAAACCGCAAGACCTACGCCTGCTGGGGACAAATGCCGGCGGTCGGCTCGCCGGAATACAATGACTGGCTGAAGGCTGTGCGCGACTTCGGAAAGGCGATCTGGGCCTTTACCGGCAAGGGCAACAATGTCGATATCGTCTTCGAGCATCCTGGCGAATCGACCTTCCCGGTCTCGGTCTTCGTCGTGAAGCGTGGCGGCATGGTGGTGATCTGCGCCGGCACGACCGGATACAATCTGACCATGGATGCGCGCTATCTGTGGATGCATCAGAAGCGGGTGCAGGGCTCGCATTTTGCGAACCTCATGCAGGCCTCCAATGCCAACAAGCTTGTCATTGCGCGCCGCATCGATCCCTGCATGTCGGACGTCTACGCCTGGCGCGATATCCCCAAGGCGCATATGAAGATGTGGAAGAATGAGCACCGGCCCGGCAATATGGCGGTGCTGGTTTCGGCGCCGCGCCCGGGTCTCAAGACCTTCGACGATACAGTAGAGGCGTCGCGCGCTTAAGGGCTTGCACCTGGACCGGAATTGGACCGTGGTTTGCCGTGAACCGCGATGACGCGGTTCACTTCGCCGCCGAAGATCAAAACAAGTGCTGCGAGATAGAGGAAAAACATTGCGGCGAAGAGGCCCGAAAGAGAGGCATAGGTCGACACGAATGTGCCAAAGCGCACGAGATAGATCGAATAAGCGACCGACAGAAGGATCCAAACCAAAACGGTGAGGAGGACGCCCGGGAGAACTTCGCGGATGGTAAGGCGCCTCGCAGGCAGTACGCGATGGCAAATCAGCAGCCAGCCGGTAAGCAGCAGAATGGCGATTGGAAAGCGCCACCGGTCGAGTGCATTGAAACTTCCGCGTATGCCCGGAGCGTAGGCGTCGAGCGTGACGAGGATCACCGGCCCGAATACAATCAAAAGCGCGAAGGCGAGGAGAACCGCGGCAGCAAGCACGACGAACAGGATGCTCTGAAGATAAAGCAGCCAGAAACTTCGCGTCTCCCTGAGATCATAGGCACGGTTAAGCCCGACGCGGATACTGTCGACGCCGGCCATGGCGCTCCACACAGTGACGATGGCCGAAAGGCTGAGCAGCCCCGTGCGCGGCACGGTCAGGATCGAGTGGATCTCCGGCGCCAGCGGCTTGACCAGGCCTTCGGGGGCAACACTCAACAGATAGCCCACCACCGCATCGGCCAGATCAGAATTGCCGAAAAAGCCGGCAAGGGCGGTCAGAAAGATCAGGAACGGAAAGATCGAGAACAGCGTCCGGAAGGCGATATTGCCGGCGAGGGGTACCGCCTCGTCGGCAAACAAGCGCTGAAAGGCTTCATAGACGAGCCAGACGAACTTCGGACGATCGCTTGCCATCGCGTCTTGATAGCGCGCACGCCTCGTCAGACAAGCACGATTTCGAGCCGGGCATCACGGACCCGCCGGGACCATCGCGCAAGCAAGTTCAGGCCTCGTTGTCGGACAACCGCCCGGTCGAATTCGCAAAGCGCCTCTGCCCGGTCGGTGCGGGAGCACTGCTCGGCCAGCGCGCATTCAGGAACCGGTCCTTGCCGACCCGTTTGACGTTGACCGCATTGCTCTGATTTCCGCCCAGGACATGATACGCCGTGCTGTCCTCTGCAACATAGAAGCCGACATGGCCTTTTCCGCTCGCCTTCGATTCCCGCCAGAAGACCAGAACCGCGCCCAACTGCGGTTCGCACTCGATACCGAGCTTGGACCAGTTTCGCGCGCCGAGCGGATTGTTCGGCAAGGCCTCGTCGGGCAATTGCGAGCCGACACAGTGGGCGACGAAGAGACCGCACCACGGGATCTCGTCATTGCCATATGCAATGCTGAGCTTCTTGCCCCAGCCGATAATGACGGGGTTGCTTCCGGATGAGGTGTCTTCCTTCACGCCGATAAGGCGCAGCGCTTCCGTCATCCATGGCTGCGTCGATGGCACGACCGTATCGGTTGGTGCCGGACCGCCGGCAAAAAGCTTTGCCGCGGTCAAAGGCCCGACAATGCCGTCAACTTCAAGATTGTTCTTGGCCTGAAACGCCATGATCGCCGCGATCGTGCGGCGTCCTCGCACGCCGTCGATTGGGCCGGGATCAAAACCTTTGGATTTCAGGGCAATCTGGATTTCCTTGGTCGTCATTACTGCCTCCCAGGTTCCGCCGCCGAAAGCAGACTATCACAAGAACGGCGGTTCCTCTAGGGAAGCATCAACACCGCTAGCGGGCGAGTTTCATGACTTCCTGGTCGACGCTGGCGCGCAGGCCTGGATCGAGCTTCAGGCGCGAGGCGAGCATGGCGAGATAGGCCTGCTCCGCCGGGTCGTCGGGATCGATCGCCAGGGCCGAGGCAGCATAGATCTCGACAGCCGCTTCAGGGCTGGTGGCGCCGCGAACGACCGCATCTATGTCGAGGGGCTTGCGCAATTCATCGATAACGAAGGCTTTGGCCTCGGTATCAAGCGCAAGCTCGTCGATCTTGGCAAAGATGCGGCCCTGCTCCTCGGCGTCGATATGACCGTCGGATTTTGCGGCGGCGATCATGGCGCGCAGTAGCGAGAGGCTCAGTTCATCGCGCTCCGCACGTGGCGCAGGCAGGAAAGGGGTTCCTTCGGCCTTAGGTGTGATGTCCTTGAGATCGCCCATGGGAACGGTGGTCGGAGCACCCTTGTTCGCTTGCCAGGTCTGATAGGCCTTGTAGGCAAGGCCCCCCAGAACAGCGGCGCCACCGATCTTAAGAGCGCCCTTGGCGAGCTTCTTTCCGCCCTTTGATCCCATCAGGATCGAAGCGAGGCCGCCGGCCACAGCTCCACCCGCGAGGCCCTTGATGAGGTCCGGCGACACACCGCCTTTCCCGCCTTCTGAAGCGCTGCCGCCAAGAAACTGGTCCAAAAGCTTTTGCGGATCGAGCATCAAGTACCCCTGTCTGGAATGTGCCGGCCAACACGACAAGACCCGGACAAGCCCGGGCCATTGTCTCAAAGGGTCTCACCGCTTCGTGACCGAGACACAACGGGACCGGTCACGTTCGGCTCCCTTCTTTTTCTTTGATGTGGGTAGCTGGTTTCCGACTTGCAAGACCAAGCGGCGTTTGTCATGCCATGGCCTGGAGCAGCATGAGAATGCGGACATGAAAGCCGTCCTTTGCAAGCAATTCGGGTCACCGGAAAATCTGGTCGTCGAGACTGTCCCGTACCCCACGGCAGGCGAAGGCGAGGCGGTGATCGCGGTTGCGGCGGTCGGCCTCAATTTCTTCGACACGCTGATCATTCAGGGCAAGTATCAGTTCAAGCCCGCCTTTCCATTTTCGCCCGGGGCGGAAGTGGCGGGCGTGGTGAAATCGGTCGGTGGCAATGCCCAGGGGCTCGCGCCGGGTGACAGGGTCGTTGCTTTCACCGGCTGGGGTGGCGCCTGCGAGGCAATTTCGGTTCCGGTTGCGCGCATCGTGAAACTGCCAGATGAGGTCTCTTTCGAAATGGCAGCGGCGCTTACCGTCACATATGGCACGACGCTGCATGCGCTTGCCGATCGTGGCCGGCTGAAGCCCGGTGAAAACCTCGTCGTGCTTGGCGCGGCCGGGGGAACCGGACAGGCGGCGATCGAGATCGGCAAGTTGATGGGAGCGCGCATCATTGCCTGCGCCTCTTCGCCGGACAAGCTCGAATTCTGCCGTTCCATCGGCGCCGACGCGACGATCGACTACACGCAGGACAATCTGAAGGACGCGATCCGAATGGCTACGGGGGGCCAAGGCGCCGATGTCGTCTATGATCCAGTCGGCGGCGATTTGGCAGAGCCGGCTCTGCGGGCGATGGCTTGGGGCGGACGGTATCTGGTCATCGGCTTCGCCTCGGGCGCAGTCCCCAGGCTCCCGCTCAATCTCGTCCTCCTCAAAGGCTGCGAAATTGTCGGCGTCTTCTGGGGCAGCCATGTCGAACGCGAGCCGGAGGCGCATCGCGCCAATGTCAGGAAGCTTGTCGCATGGTGTGCCGAGGGCCGTATCAGGCCGCACATCCATGGTACCTATACGCTCGATCAGGCGCCCGACGCGCTTCGCGCCATCGAAAGGCGCGAGGTCAAAGGCAAGGCGATCCTGGTCGTCTAAGTGGCGCTCGATGCCTGATCTTCGCGCAGACGCCTGACGGTGCGATGGGCGCGGTCATAATGCTCGGGCTTCATATGGGTTCGGATCAGCGCCAGCGCCGTTACCAGCACCGTGAGATCATCGGTGAAGCCGACACCCAGCAGCACGTCCGGAATCGTATCAACCGGAAGTACAAAATATCCGAGTGCGGCAAACAGGATCGCCTTGACGCGCATCGGGGTGCGCGAATCGGTGGCGCAGTAAAAAGCCGCGACCGCGTCCTCGGCGAAAGGAACCCTGGCAAAGACCTTGGCGAGCTTCGGCCAGAAGCCGGAACGTACGCGCTGTTCGTTACGGGCGATAACCATCGGAAGCTCAATCCTGTCGCTCGACAAATCGGCGAACAACATGGGGGGCATCACACTCTCCTTCAAGAGGCGGGTCATTAACCTTACCAGCGCCCAGCATACCAGATCGCGCCCATGATGATAACGATGGCAATGAACTGGAGCGCGACGCGCCAGCGCATCAAGCTTTGCGAGCGGTTGGGCGAGCCGCCGCGGAACATGTTCCATATGCCGAGGCATAAAACCAGAAAGACCGCGCCGACGGCGATCGGAACCAGATAGTCGAAGATACTCATGGAAGCGGGACTTTCTTCAGTCGGATGCCTTGTCGATCACCCTGTCGAGCATCCGCGGCGGCAGGAGACGCTTGCACCAGCTCATTACCAGAGTCGGCGTTGTTACAGTATATCGTATCTTGGGCCGGGGCGATTCAAGCGCGTGGATTAGTTTTTCAAGCACCGCGTCCGGCGGCAGTTTGAAGCGCCCCGGCTTGGTCTTCTGGAGTCGTTTTCTCTGTTTCACATAGACCTCGCGATAGTGCGACACCGCCTCGTCGATGTTGCGGTCGAAAGCTTCGAGCGCATGGATGACAAACTTGCTCGCAATCGGGCCAGGCTCGATGATGACGACATCGATGTTGAAGGGCTTGAGTTCGAGGCGCATCGTGTCGGACAGGGCTTCGATGGCGAATTTGGAAGCGTTATAGGCGCCGCGCCATTTGAGCGCGACAATTCCGAGTACGGATGAACATTGCACGATGCGGCCCGCGCCATTGGCCCGCATCAACGGGATAGAGCGCCGCGTCAGGTCGTGCCAGCCGAAGACATTCGCCTGGAACTGTGCTTCGAGCACCGCGCGTGTCAGATCCTCGACCGCCCCCGGCTGACCATAGGCGCCGTTGTTGAAGAGCGCATCGAGCCTGCCGCCGGTGCGTGCGGCGACTGCGGCGACACAAGCCTCGATCGAGGCGGGTTCGGCATAGTCGAGATAGAGCGTTTCGAGGCCATCGGCTTCCAGCCGCGCGATGTCCTCTGGCTTGCGCGCGGTCGCAAAGACGCGCCATCCGCGGGCTTTCATGCCACGCGCGCAGGTTTCGCCTATGCCGGAGGAACAGCCCGTAATGAGCAGGGTTTTCGCGGTCAATTGCCACCATCCAGAAGGCGGCGGGCAATGACCTGCGCCTGGATCTCTGCAGCCCCTTCGAAAATATTGAGAATGCGGGCATCGCATAGCACGCGGCTGATCTCGAATTCGAGCGCGAAGCCGTTGCCGCCATGGATCTGCAGGGCGTTATCGGCGGCCGACCAGGCAACGCGAGCGGCGAGGAGCTTGGCCATACCGGCTTCGAGGTCGCAGCGCCGGCCGGCATCCTTGGCACGCGCGGCGGCATAGACGAGCTGGCGCGTCGCCATGATCTCCGCCGCCATCAGCGCGAGCTTGTCGGAAATGCGCGGGAAGGAAACGATGGGTTTGCCGAACTGGATACGATCACTCGCATAGCGCAGGCCGAGATCGAGAGCGTTCTGAGCCACGCCGATGGCGCGTGCCGCCGTCTGGATACGCGCCGATTCGAAGGTCTGCATCAATTGCTTGAAGCCCTGGCCTTCGATGCCGCCAAGCAGGTTTTCGGCCTTGACCACAAAATCCTCAAACCGGATCTCATATTCCTTCATGCCGCGATAGCCGAGCACCTCGATTTCGCTGCCGCTCATGCCCGCCACCGGGAATGGGTCGGTATCGGTGCCGCGCGGCTTCTCGGCGATGAACATGGAGAGGCCTCTATAACCGGTCTCCGTCGCATCGGTGCGGGCGAGCAGTGTCATGATGTCGGCGCGGGCCGGATGGGTGATCCAGGTCTTGTTGCCGGTGACGAGATAGCGCTCGCCGTCGCGCACGGCGCGGGTGCGCAGCGAGCCCAGATCCGATCCGGTATTGGGTTCGGTGAAAACCGCCGTGGGCAGAAGTTCGCCGCTGCCGATCGCCGGAAGCCATTTGAGGCGCTGCGCCTCGGTGCCGCCATGCAGGATCAGCTCGCAGGCGATCTCGGCGCGGGTCCCAAGCGAGCCGACGGCAATCCAGCCGCGCGACAATTCCTCTGAGACGACGCACATCGCCTCCTTGCCAAGTCCCAAGCCGCCATAGCTTTCCGGCAGTGTTAGCGAGAAGACCCCAAGCTCTGCCAACTCGCCAATAAGCTCGATCGGAATATAGTCATTGCCGAGATGCCAGGCATGCGCCCTGGGTTTGACCCGCTCAAGCACGAAGCGCCGCATGGTCTGGCGCATCTCATCGAGCGCCGGGTCGAGGCCGCAATCTCCGTAGGCCAGGGGCTCGCCCGCATCGATCATGAGTTCGACGAGGCGCACCCTGGCGCCCGGCGTATTGCCATTGTCGAGGAGTTCGGCGCAGGCTCCCTTGTCCAGACCGGCAATCTCGGCACGGCCGAGACCCAGCTCGCCGAGGCGGGCATATTCGGCCTGGTTCATCGGTATCCCGCCGACTATGTGATGGAGATATTCGCCCGCCGCGATCGCGACCAGCAATTGCTCCGTCTCGCCTAGCTTGCCTTCACTTTCGAGCCGGTTGGCATAGGCGGCCAGTTCGGTCAGCACGCTCGCATAGGTGGCGAACCAGGCAAGCGCATGGAGCGCATGCTGGTCGCCGTCGGCGAACTTCCGTGACCGGGCGCGGCTGCGTGCCGTGAGAAACAGCGTTTCCACGGCACGGGCGGCTTCGCCGACGAGGCGGCCGAGTTCGCGCGGCGGCACCGCGATGCTCGAATGGCTTTCTGCAAGGCGCATGCGCCGCTCCCCCTCGCGCCCATCCCGCCCAAGTGCCAACACTGTGACCGGATATGCGCCAGCAATGAAATCGCAGCATTTGCCGATTGGCGATGGATCGACGCTTCGACGGAAAATGCTGCTTGCCCGCGACTATACCAGCGCCTCGGGCGAGGCAAGGCGCAAACCGGCGCAGC
>JAEUMG010000014.1 GCA_016793355.1 Hyphomicrobiales bacterium | reverse complement strand
CGTCCTCAATTACGAGGAAGGCGGGGAGAACAATATTCTCCATGGCGATGCCGCGTCCGAAGCCTTCCTGTCGGAAATCGTGGGTGCGCAGCCCTGGCCGGGGCAGCGTCACTGGAACATGGAATCGATCTATGAGTATGGTGCGCGCGCCGGCTTCTGGCGTTTGTGGCGTCTCTTCACCGGGCGGAAATTGCCGCTCACGATCTATGGCGTCGCGACGGCGCTGATGCGCTCGCCGGAGCAGGTCGCGGCGATGAAGGAAGCGGATTGGGAAATCGCCAGCCACGGGCTCAAATGGGTCGAACACAAAGACATGCCGGAGGAAGAGGAGCGCCGGTCCATTGCCGAGGCGATCCGCATCCATGGAGAAGTCACAGGCGAGCGGCCATTCGGCTGGTATACCGGGCGCTGCTCAACGAACACGACAAGGCTGGTGATGCAGGAGGGGGGATTCCTTTACTCGTCGGATGATTATTCCGACGACCTGCCTTACTGGCTCGAACGGCCGCAAGGCGGCAGGCATCTCATCATTCCCTATACGCTCGACTGCAACGACATGCGCTTTGCGACGGCGCAGGGGTTCAATTCGGGCGATCAATTCTTCACCTATCTCAAAGACAGTTTCGATTGCCTCTATGAGGAGGGACGGCGCGGCTCGCCCAAGATGATGTCGGTCGGTTTGCATTGCAGGCTCGCCGGGCGGCCCGGGCGCACCCAGTCGCTGGCACGATTCCTCGACTATGTGGAGCACCATGATCGCGTATGGGTGCCGCGCCGCATCGACATTGCGCGGCACTGGCATCAGGCATTCACGGCATGACGACGATCTCGACCCCTTCGTCGAACCAGACTTCCTCGAGATTGTTGCCGGGACCCTTACGATCGACAACCAGGAAGCGGCTTTCGGGGTCGAGTACGAGCAAGGGGTGGTGCCAGACATTGCGGGCGTAGTTCACCCCCTGCCGGCCTGTGGCCCGAAACGCCCGGAAGGACGCAATATCCGTCAATGTCTCCGCCACGACGACCAGCCAATCGCGATCCTGCAAGGGATAGAATATCTGGCTGCCGAGCGGATGGCGTTCCATCAATCTGATATCGATCGGGTAGGGCCGCGGTTCGGCGGTGACGATCGATATGTTCACCTCGCCGCGTTCGGCTGCGATGTCGACCCTAGCCAGATCGCTATAGCGTTCGGCAAAGCCCTGATTGATCGGGTAGTGGGAGGCATCTTCAATGGCGATGACATCGCCGAAGGGCGCGAATCCCCCGGATGTCAGCGCAACCGGCTTGAGCTGGTTCATCCCAGCTTGCCGAAAATGCGCAAGCGCGACACGCCGCCATCGGGAAAGATATTGAGTTTCACGTGATTGACAGGCCCAAGCGTCCGGATCGCCTCGGCCCCAAAGGTGTGGATGTGGTCTGCCTGCAGCTTCTGCTCGCCCATCAGTTCCGGCCAGAACATGGCTTCGGTCACGATCGAACTGTCGGGCGAGGCACCGACGAGGGCCGCCTGCAATGAGCAACGATCCGGGTAGTTTCCCTTGTAGTGGCAGGTGTCGACTTCGACCTTCTCAACGATTCCGGCTGCGCCGAGCCTGACGATGATCCAGTCATAACCGGGTTCGCGGCGACGGCGCGTTTCCCAGCCGTCGCCCATGTTGATGCCGCGACCCGCCGTGAGCAATGTCCAGACCGATCCGTAATGCGCGTTGTTGTAGGCGATGATGCGCCCGCCATTATTGGCGAGCGAGAGTTCGTGTATCGCGTTGCGATCCTTGCCTTCCCACGCGGGAACGGGGTCCCCATAGACGCGCAGGCGCGCCACGCCGCCATCGGGATAGATATGCAGGCGCAGATGCGTCCAGGAGTCCTTGCTGTCGATCGCGTGAAAATGATGCGCCGAGGGTCCGAGGGGCACGGCGGGAAGTATCTCGGTCCAAAGGGTGGCATCGCCGGGTTCGTCCTCGCTTACGCAAGCCTCGAGCGATGCCGCAGGCGGATAATTGCCGGTGAAATGGCTGGTATCGATGTCCACGCCGCGGATGACGCCGCGCGCGCCAAGCTTGACGATGCAGAAATCGTGGCCGCCCTGACGGCGGCGGCGCGATTCCCAGCCGTCCATGTATTTACCGTTGTCGTCGTACCTGTCGGGGTCGAACTGCGCGGGGCCGTCCTGAAGCAGGCGCGACTTGTCGGCGAAGAAATCATCCGTCGCAAAGAGCACCTTCGCGCCGAGCCGCGGCGAGGCAAGATTGATGGCATTCTTCGTAAAGGCGGGGAGGTCGCCGGAAAGAGCGTTCATTTCAGTCCCTTTTGCCGCTGCTGTTTCGGGATCCCATCTAACATAGGCCCGGCTCCGCCCGAAATGGCGTCAGCGCGCGCAGAGCCGCGCATCCCGCACGGCCTGACCCACCAATGAGTCATCCGTCGCGGTCAGGTTAGCAAAGATGATCACCGACCCGGTGCCCTTGGGCTGGACCTCGGCTTCGAACAGGAAGGCGTTTTCACGCCTGCTCACACTGACCCGCAAACCCTGTCCCGCGGGTGCAACGACGAGATTGGGAAAGGCGGTTCCCCAGCGCTCGGTGAGGCAGGCGGCGACCGCCGGCATCGGCTTGCGCGAGGCGATTTCCGACGGCGGCGGTCCGGTCGCGGTATTGGTCTGCTCGAAGACTTCGCAGCCGGCAAGCAACATCACGCCAAGACACCACGGCAATCCCCAGATGCGCCGACCCATGGCTCATTCCCGGCGTTGGACCGAATCTCCCAAGCGCCAAGCTTAACCATGTTGAGCGGCCGCTGATAGGCCTCAGCCCTCCCGATTCGGGCTGCCCAGGACGTGAGTCTTCGGCGGCATCATGACGTTGTCGAAGGTCTGGGTGAACATCGCGGCGGCAAAGAAAGCGACGGCGCGCAGTGTTTCCTTTCCGGTATTGGCCAGGTCATGGCGCATCGGCGTCGGCAGGACGAAAACGCTGCCCGGCCCGACTGCATGTTCCGTTCCGTCTTCGAGATAGAGTGTTCCGGTACCGGCGATAATATATTGGGTTTCTTCGGTTGCGTCCGTATGCCAGCCGAGACGGTGGCCGGGCTCGATCTCATAGACGATCGTCGAGGATGCGGTGGCGCCGTTGCCGCCGCATGTGGCGAAGGCGCCTTTCCAATTCACGGTCTTGTCATCCTCGCCCCACACGTTGAGACGCGGCAGGCGATCGGATGCTATCACTGGGTTCATGGCCTCTCTCCTTGGTAGCATCGCCAGTATAGGCCCTTGTGCGACAGGCTTCCGACCGTCATCGATTCGCGGTTAAAGCTCCTGTCACATGAGCAACCGAATGAATCCGCTTTCATGGAACCCGCCGATGGTGCAGGTCTTCACCTCTCGAGGGGGATCGTCATCGTGATCCGCACACTGTCGCCGGCCGTCGGGCTTCTGGGTGCCATTCTGGCGGCGCAACTGCCCGAACTCGTTCAGCAATACAAGCAGCGGCTTGGCGGTGCGATCGATGAAATGGCGACGATCGTTGCGCGTTTCGATGCCGATGCGGCGAGCAACAGCTTGACGCGCGATCAGGCCATGGCCGCGCTCGCCGCCAGCCAGGACGATCTCGTCCGGCGCCGCGGCGAGGATATGAAGATCAACATCGCGCGGTTGCAGAATCTGCGGGACAGCCGGCTGGAACTCGACACGGCCGATCCGGTGGCGCGGCTCGGCGGGTTCCTCCGCCATGCCGATGGCGACCTTCTGGCCGCGACGGTTGAGGATTTCCAGCCTGCCGTTCCGACCACCGCAGAAGGGCTGATTTGCGCCCTGTTCGGCTTTCTGCTCGGCTGGTGCCTGGTTCGCCTCCCGGCATGGCCCTACAGGCGCTGGCAGGAAATGCGGTTGCGACGTCACGCGTGAGGACGGACCTTTGCTGCCGGCGTTTTTGTAGTCGAGGGCGAACAGGCACTGTGAGGTCGGGCCGGTCTTCAGGGCGCGTATTGCGGCTTTGAGCCGCGTGTTGCACTCGCCATCGGCTACCCCCATCTCATGGCCGCATGCACGTCGTCGCGATCATCAACAAGGCGGCCGGGTCCGTGAGCGCCGCCGGCGGTATCGAGACTCTCTCGCGCGCCGTCGCAAGGAGCTTCTCGCACCATGGCATCGAGGCTGAGCTCATTGCGGCGGAAGGCGATGCCATCGCCCAAGCGGCGGTCAGGGCGCGCGAGCGGGGCGAGCGCGGGGAGCTGGACGCAGTGGTGGTCGGCGGCGGAGACGGTACGATCCGCTCCGTTGCCAATGTGCTTGCCGGCAGCGCCGTGCCGATGGGCATTCTGCCGATGGGAACGCTCAATCACTTCGCCCGCGACTTGAAGCTGCCGTTCGATCTCGACCCGGCGATCGACATCATCTGCCAGAAGGAATGGCGCGCGGTCGATCTCGGCTCGGTCAATGGCGCGATCTTCGTCAACAATTCCTCGGTCGGCGTTTATCCCTATATGGTTGCCGATCGCGACAGGCGGCGCGGCGCGTTCGGTCTGGGCAAATGGCCGGCGATGGCGCTGGCAGGACTGCGTGCGCTGAAACGTTTCCCGTTCCGGCGCCTGAGCCTGGCAGTGGAGGGTTCAGCCAAACCCTATCGCACGCCCATGCTCTTCGTCGGCAACAACGA
>JAEUMG010000012.1 GCA_016793355.1 Hyphomicrobiales bacterium | reverse complement strand
CTCGCCGACTTCGCCTTTGCCATGCAGGGGCTCGGCAGCGGCCCGATCGTGCTGTTCGGCACGGACGAACAGAAAAAACGCTGGCTTCCCCAGGTCGCGTCCGGCGATGCGCTCGCCGCCTTCGCGATCACCGAACCCGAAGCCGGGTCCGATGTCGCGGCGCTCTCCTGCACGGCGACGCCCGACGGCAATGAGCATTTCCGCATTGCGGGCGAGAAGACCTGGATCTCCAACGGCGGAATTGCCGATCACTATGTTGTCTTTTGCCGTACCGGCGAGGCGCCCGGCGCACGCGGGCTTTCCGCTTTCATTGTTGCCGCCTCGAACCCGGGTCTCGAAATCGCCGAGCGGATCGAGACCGTTTCGCCGCATCCCCTGGCGCGGCTACGCTTCAATGGGTGCCGGGTGAGCGTCGCGGACCGACTCGGTACCGGCGGCGACGGTTTCAAGATCGCCATGTCGACTCTCGATATTTTCCGCTCCACCGTCGGCGCCGCGGCCCTCGGCATGGCACGGCGCGCTTTCGACGAAGCGGTGGCTTACGCTTCAGCGCGGCGGATGTTCGGTGCGACGCTGTCGGCGCTCCAGCTCACCCAGGCGCGACTGGCCGACATGTTGGTCGACATCGATTCGTCCGCCCTGCTTGTCTATCGCGCCGCCTGGACCAAGGACAATGGCGCGGAGCGCATCACGCGCGAATCAGCCATGGCCAAGCTTGCCGCGACCGAGGCGGCGCAGCGCGTCATCGACGGCGCGGTGCAGCTCCATGGCGGGCTCGGGGTCAGATCGGGCACGAAAGTCGAACAGCTCTATCGCGATATCCGCGCCTTGCGGATTTATGAAGGCGCCAGCGAAGTGCAGAAGCTGGTCATCGCGCGCGATATTCTGGCCGAGGCTGGCTCGCCCTAGAGCGGAACGACCGCCGTCGCTTCGATCTCGAGCTTGGCCTTGGGCTCGATGAGGCGTGCAACCTGGACCGCCGCCATGGCCGGATAATGCGCACCGAAGTGGATGCGATAGGCCTTGCCGAGGTCCCGCTGACCGGCCAGATACTCGTCGATGTCGGTGAGATACCAGGTCATGCGGATGAGATGCGACGGCTCCGCCCCGCCTTCGGTCAGGATGGCCCTGATATTGGCGAAGACCTGCGCCGCCTGATCGACGAAGCGTTCCGGAAAGACGCCGGCCGCATTCCATCCCACCACGCCCCCGGTGACGATGATCCGCCCCTGCGCGGCAATCCCATTGGCATAGCCCCTGGGCCGCGGCCAATCGGCGGGCTGCAATATCCTGAGTGTCACGCGATCGATCCCTTTCCATGCCGCTTGGGCCTTGCCTTGGCTGCAAGCTCCTGCTGGCGTTCCCAGTTGCGCGATTGCTCGCGCAGCGCCTGGTCGCGGCCCGGGAGATATTGCGGCGGCCAGGCCTGCGAAGATGCGCCGTACCAGGCGGCGGCCTGATGCGCGAAATAGGGGTTCCACAAATGCGGGCGCGCCAGGGCGACAAGGTCGGCGCGCCTTGTATGGAGGATGGTGTTGATCTGGCCCGGCTCGGTGATGGCGCCGACCGCCATGGTCGCCATGCGCGGCACATTGCGGATGGCTTCGGCGAAAGAGACCTGGAACATGCGGCCATAGACCGGCCGCTGATCGGGCACCGTCTGGCCAGCCGAAACGTCGATCAGATCGCAGCCGGCCTCGCGAAAGGCCTCGGCCATGGCGAATGTGTCTTCTTCGGTGAGGCCGCCTTCCTTCCAGTCGGTTGCCGAGATGCGCACCGACATCGGCCGCTCCGCCGGCCATGCCGCGCGCATCGCTGCAAAGACCTCGAGCGGAAATCGCATCCGGTTTTCGATCGAGCCGCCATAGGCATCCTGGCGATGATTGGTGAGCGGCGACAGGAACGAGGCGAAGAGATAGCCGTGGGCGCAATGGAGTTCGAGCATGTCGAAGCCGGCCCGCACTCCGCGTTCGGCGGCGGCAACGAAATTCCTGGTGATCTCCGCCATGCCGGGGCGATCGAGTTCGGCCGGCGTCTGGCTGATGCCATCGAGCCACGGGATGGGCGAGGCCGAGACCAGCGGCCAGTTGTCGTCCGGATTGGCGATCGGACGATCGTCGTCTTCCCAGCCAAGCTGGGTCGAGCCCTTGCGTCCGGCATGGCCGAGCTGCAGGGCGATCCTGGCTTGCGAATTCGCGTGCACGAAATCGACGATGCGCTTCCACTGCGCTTCCTGGGTATCATTCCAGAGCCCGGGACAGCCCAAGGTAATGCGCGCATCGGGCGAAGGACACGTCATCTCGGTGAAGATGAGGCCCATGCCGCCCAGCGCATGCGAGGCATAATGCACCATGTGCCAGTCGGTGAGATTGCCGTGGCGATCCGCTGAATATTGCGCCATGGGAGACATGACAACGCGATTGATGAGCTTCATTTCGCGCAGCCGGAACGGCGTGAACATCGGCGTCGGACGCGACGCGCTGAAATCCTCGCCCGTCTCGCGGGCCAGCCGCGCGTAGAATTCCTTATCCGCCTTCTCGACGAAGCCTTTGTCGCGCACCACGAGATTGTCGTAGGTGATCGACTTCGCCCGGCACATCACCGTCATCGCAAATTGCATCGGCTCCATGTCGAAGGAGCGCCGCATATGCTCGAACCAGGCAAGCGATACATCGGCGTTGTGCTGCAGCACCTGGCAGGGCACGCGCCGCGCCTTGTCATAGGCGGCGAATGCCTTGCCGATGTCGCTCTCGCCATGCGCCGCCACCGCATCGGCAAGCGCGATCGCACATTCCATGGCGAGCTTGGTGCCCGAGCCGATCGAGTAATGCGCCGATGCCTTGGCATCGCCGAGAAGGACGATGTTCTTGTGCGACCAGTTCCTGCAGAAAATGCGCGGAAAGCGCCGCCACATGGAGCGATTGAGCAGCAGCGGATGGCCCTGCAATTCCTCGGCATAGATGGCGGCGAGTTTTTCAGCCGAGCCCGCCTCGTCGAACTCGCTAAAGCCGTGGCCCTGCCAGCAGGCTTCGTCCATCTCGAAGATCCAGGTCGAGCGGCCCTGCTCGTATTGATAGGTATGGGCGCAAATCGGTCCATGCGCGGTGTCGCGGAAAAAGTAGTTGAACTCCGACATGGGCCGCGTCGAACCCATCCAGCAGAAGCGGTTGGCCTTGAGCTCGATGCTCGGCCTGAACGCTTCGCGGTAATATTCGCGGATCGGCGAATTGATGCCGTCCGCCGCGACGATGATGTCGGACGAGGCAAATCGGGTTTCGATGTCTTCGGGCGCGATGCGTAAGGCGAAATTGAGGTCGACACCGACCGCCAGGCAGCGGCGGCGGAGAATGTCCAGCAGGCGGACGCGCGAAATGCCGCAGAAGCCGTTGCCGGCACAACGCATCTCATGGCCGCGATAATGGATCGCGACATCGTCCCAATAGGCAAAACCGTCGCGCAGCTGTTCGTAGGACTGCACATCGCGGCCCATGAATTCTTCGAGGGTTTCATCGGAGAAGACGACGCCGAAGCCGAATGTGTCGCCATGGCGGTTCTGCTCGAAAACCTCGACCGTCCAGCGCGGATTCGCCTTCTTTGCGAGGAGCGCGAAATAGAGGCCGCCCGGCCCGCCGCCAACCACCGTGATCCGCATGAACGCCTCTTGCCGGCGCAGGCGCCACGGCCTGCCTGAATTAGTTTAGAGTTGAAGGATCGACCTGTAAATGAACCCGCTCTAATGCCCTTCGTCGATCTCGTCGCGCAGCAGCTCGATGATCTGGCGCTTGAGCGCGATGAAGTCCGGCTCGAGCGTGATTTCGGGATCGCGCGGGCGCGGAATGGCGACCGGAATATCGGCCTTGATACGCCCGGGCCGCGCCGTCATGACCAGGACCCGATCGCCGAGAAGGATCGCCTCGTCGATGTCATGGGTAACGAAGGCGACCGTCTTGTGGGAATGCTCCCACACGCGGAGCAAAAGCTTCTGCATGCTGCGCCGGGTCTGGCTGTCGAGCGCGCCGAAGGGCTCGTCCATCAGCAGAATGTCGGGATCATTGGCAAGCGCGCGGGCGATCGCAACGCGCTGCATCATGCCGCCGGAAAGCTGTTTGGGATAATGATCGGCGAAGCCGGCGAGGCCGATTTCGCTCAGGTAGTGATCGGAGATCTCGCGCCGCCTTGCGGCATCGACGCCCGCCCGGCGCGGCCCATATTCGACATTCTGCCGAACCGTGAGCCAGGGAAACAGCGTATAGGACTGGAACACCATGCCGCGATCCCGCCCCGGTCCATCGACGCGCCGGTCATTGACGAGAATCTCCCCGCTCGTGACTTCCGCAAGCCCGGCCGCAAGATAAAGGAAACTCGACTTGCCGCAGCCCGACGGTCCGACGATCACGGTGAAGGCATTCGGCCTGATATCGAAACTGATTCTGTCGAGCGCCTGAACATCGCCGCGCCGGCCCTGATAGACGAGCGAGACCTCGCGCACCGAGAGGCTGCCCCTGCCGCTGCCCGCGGTCACGCTGCCCAAGGCGCGATCCATCTCTTGAGCAGGCGGAAACCGAGATCGGTCAGAAGCCCGAGCATGCCGATCAGGGCGATGGCAAGGAAAATCGTATCGACCTGAAAGCCGCGCATGGCCTTGAGCGAAATGAACCCAAGCCCGCTATTGGCGGCGACGAGTTCGGCCACCACGAGATAGGTCCAGGCCCAGCCCATGGTCACCCGCAACGTGTCGAGAATGCCGGGAAGCGCCGCCGGAAAAATGACATGCCAGACCGCTTCGCGGCGCTTGGTGCCGAGCGTGTAGGAGGCATTGACGAGATCGCGCGAAACCCCGCTTGCAATATCGGCGATCATGACGAGCTGCTGGAAGAAGGTGCCGAAGATGATGACAGTCACGCGCTGCTCGATGCCGATGCCGATCCACAGGATGAAGAGCGGGACGAGCGAGGTCACCGGCAGGTAGCGGATGAAATTGACCAGCGGTTCGAGTGCCGCCTGCACGATGCGGAAGGTTCCCATGTAAAGTCCGAGCGGCACCGCGACCGCAGCGGAAATGAGAAAGCCGAGGAACACGACCTTGACGCTCGCCCAGATATGCACCCACAGCGTGCCGTCCGCGGCAAGCTTGAGGGCGCGGGCAATGACCGCATCCGGCACCGGGAGAAACATGTCGGCGACATATTTTCCGTAGGAGGCGATCGCCCAGGCGCCGATAACCAGAATCCATACCACGCAGCCCGCAGCGATCGCCAGACCGGTCGGGATGTCCCCATAGGGTGTGGTCAGCCTATGCCAGAGGGAGCGGCGCGCGGGCATTCAGTACCGGGAATGAACGCCGCGCGGAGGCAAGCGCCCCCGCGCAGCAGGACTTGAAGAAGCGATCACTGCGGCTGCAGGAACCGGGTGTCCACCAGCGAATCGTAATCCACGTTCATCTTGAGCTTCTGGAATCCGCCCCAGATTTCGCCGCCGAGCTTGATGAGGTCGGCCGCTTCGCCCTTGTCCGGCGTTCCGAAGAACTCGACATTGCGCGCCTGGTCGTAGAAGCGCACGCCCTTTGCCGCCTCGGCGAAATCCTCCGGCTTCTCGAGATAGCCGCCGACGCCCTTCGCCATGACGGCATAGGCCTCTTTCGGATTGGTCTTGATGAACTCGACGGCCTTGTACAGGCCCTTGACGAAGGCTTCGACATCCTTGGGGTTCTTGTCGATATAATCGCAGGTGAGCGCGACCACGTCGACAATGAGACCGGGCGTCTCGGCGGAATCGATCAACACCTTGCCCTGGTCCTTGGTGCGCACCAGGGTGAGGTGCGGCTCCCAGGTGACGGCGGCCGGGATCTGTCCCGCGATGAAGGCGGCGGCGGCATCGTCGGCCGTCATGTTGGTGATCTCAAGATCGCTTTCCGTCATCCCTTCGCGCTTGAGCAGGATGTTGAACCAGAACTGCGAGACGGAGCCCTCGTTCATGCCAACCGCCTTGCCCTTGAGGTCGGCCAGCGAATTGACGTCCTTCTGCACCAGAACCCCGTCGCCGCCATGGCTGTCGTCGAGCGCCACCACGGATTTGAAGCAGAAATCGGGCGAGCGGTATTTCATGATCTCGTCGATCGTCGAGGCATTGCCGTCGAGCTTGCCGGCGGCGATCGCCGCCATGTAGAGGGCGGCGTCCTCGATGATCTGCAGATCGACATCGAGCCCGTTCTCCTTGAAGAAGCCCTTGTCGCGCGCCAGGAACATCGGGCCGTAACCGACCCAGGTGGTCATGCCGAGCCGCATCTCCCCCGCATCGGCAGTCGCGGCATGGGACAAGCCGAATACCACGGCGGTGGTCGCCAAAATCCTCGTGAACAGTCTCCCGAACATGGGTCTCGCCCCTCCTCTGTTGATTGGGCCATCGCGCCGGAACCTGCCCCGCCACGGGGAACGCCGCTCCGGCCGGATACGGCCTTGCATGATACTGCGCTGCACATATCAGCACCTTGTGCGGCGCAAAAAAAGAGGATTCTTGCAGCCGGCCCGATCGAGAACCCGAGATGACTTGCCTGACCTCAGACGCCTTCGGCCATGACGATGACGCGCGAGCCGATTGGCGCGCGCCGGTAGAGATCGATCACATCCTGATTGACCATGCGGATGCAGCCCGAGGAGGCGAACTTGCCGATCGACAGGGGCTCGTTGGTACCGTGAATGCGGTAGAGCGTGTCATTGCCGTTCTGAAACAGATAAAGCGCGCGCGCGCCCAAGGGATTGTCGGGGCCGCCGGGCATGCCGTTCGCCCATTTTGCCTTCTCGGGATTGCGCTCGATCATCGATTTGGGCGGCGTCCAGCGCGGCCACATGACCTTGCGTCCGACATCGGCGAGCCCCGCCCAGCGGAAACCGTCACGTCCGACCGCGCAGCCATAGCGGATCGCCTTCTTGTTCTCGAGCACGAGATAGAGCTGGCGCGCTTGGGTATCGACGATGATCGTGCCGGGCCAATGCCGCCCGTTATAGGGAACCACCGCGCGGCGGAATTCCTTGGGCAGCTTCTTCTCGTCGAAGGGCGGCAATGCGAAGGGGTCGTCAGGATCCTGAATTGCCAGCGCCGGCGTCGCTGCGAGACTGGCGGCAGCACCCAGCACGAAGGAGCGCCGCGACAGCAGGAGTGACGGCCGGTTCTTCGCGGTCCATTCAGTCATTGACGACCTCCCAGGACTTGTCGGGATTGAAGCGGGCGATATCGCGCACGATCTGGCTGGTTTTTGGTCCCAGATCCTTTTGATAGACAATGCCGGCCTGGTTCACGACGAAGGTCATGACTCCGGTTTCGCCGTACTTCGCCGGCCAGGCGATGAGTCCAAAGCCGGCGATCATGTTGCCGTTGATGACATAGTCGTAACGGCCGCCGGCAATATTTTCGCCCTGCGCGCGCAGGATCCGGAAATGATAGCCGAAATAGCCGTCGCCCTTTTCCCTGGCCTTGCGCAATTGCTGCTCGCTCACGAACTCACCCGCCGGGCTGTCGCCGTCGCCCTGTTCCGCCGGCCAGTAAAGCCCGTCGGTCTGACCTTCGCTGCTGACGAGCTTCTGCGCATATTCGAGGACGCCGTCGGCATCGCGATCTTCCATCGCATAGTCGCGCTGCGCCTCGACATAGGCGCGCATGGTCTCGATCGCTTCGGTCTCGTTCTCGCCGATGCGGCGATTGATGACTTCCTCGAGGCCGGCAACAGTATCGAAGGCCCATTTGCCGTCCTTGCCCTTTCGCAAGGGGAAGGGGAACGGCCAGACCTCGTCGCCGAGCAACAGGATGCGCTGATCGCCGTCCTCCTCGACGCTGAACAGCTTGGCGGCGCGCTGGCGGATCGCTTCGAAATTCTCCTTGATATTCTCGGCCTTGGCGATCGCGACGGGATCGAGTCCCAGGAGCCTGGCGGTTCCCTCGAAGTCGTTGGCGGCAAGCTTCGCCTTGAATGCGGCGATCGCCGCGGCCGGGTCGGCAAAGGATTCGGGCTCGGCGCCGATGAACCGCTCGAAACCCGGCTCATCGGACGCCCATGTTGAGACGGACGATACCGGCGAAAGCGCAATTGCCGCGCCCAGCAACAGACCGAGAAGGATGTGATTGAGTTTCATGCCCGCCTCCCTAGCGCCTGCCGCGACCGCCGCCGCCGCCACCGCCGAAATGACCCCCGCCGCTCGGACGGCGGTAGACTTTCGGCGCGCCGCCTCCGCCGCGGTTTATGCCGCCGCCCATGCTGTTGCCGCCGCGGTTGGAATATTGCTTCGTCTTCTGGCCGCGATTGATGTCGCCCATGGGTGAGGGTTGTCTCGCACGCGTGTCCTGCTGGGCGGCCGGTTTCTTTGCGGCGGGTTTCTTCTTGGCGGCGGGCTTATTCTTGGCGTCGGGGCGATCGGCCTGGCCGCCGGAAGGCCGCTGCGCCACCTTGTCGCCGGCCCCTTGCGCCGGGCGATCGGCCTTGGTCTGTCTTGCCTGCTTGTCTTGTTTCTGCAGGCCCTCGAGCGTGCTCTTGCGAACATCCTTTGTCTGCCGGTTGCTCTGCTGGCTGAAGGCCGGCTGGTTGCGCTTCACGTCGCGCGTCTTCGCCTTGAGATTATTGCGGTCATTCGCCTTGAGGCCCTGGCGAATGTCGTTCTTGCCGAGCTTGTTGAACTGGTTCCTGTCGATCGAAATCTTGTTGCGATCGACCTTGTTCCAGTCGACATCGTTCCACCTGATGTCGCCGTTGAAGTCACGGTCGTTGAAGCAGTTGCGGCAATTGATGTTGATGTTGTTGCCCCAATTGCCGCTGCCGCCCCAGATGCCCCAGTCGTTCCAGTCGATTGCCGCGCCCCAGATCGCACCGGTCACAAAGCCGGCAAAGTATGGCGCGGTCGGATAGTAGTAGGACGGATAGTAATCGGGATAGTAAGTGATCGGCACCGGCACGTAATCCGGCTCATACAGCATCTGCGGTTCGTAGACCGGGATATAAACCTCATTCGAACTCGCCGGCTGGATGACGACATTGCCGGCCTCTTGCGTCACCGTCGTTTTCTCGTCGGACTTCAAGACGCCTTGCGCCACCGCCTTGTCGCGCAACTGCTGGATCGCTTCCAGCATGTCCTTCTGCTGATTGGCGACGGCCTCGCCGAGAGCTTCGGTCCAGTCGAGATCGTCGCCCATCATGTTGACGATCTCGGGATAGTTGAGCAGCGAGATCACGCTGCCGTCCCAATCGGGATCGGGCTTGAGATCGGGCTTGCTCTTGAGCTTCTCGAGAAAGCGTTGCGCCTGCACGATTTGAACCGGATAGAGCGAAGCGGCGGCGATGGCCGCCACAAGCTCATCCGGATAAAGTGCGATGCGCGCCACCAGGACTTCCATATCCTCGTCGCTCAGTGGCTCCGGCGCCGTCGTCGCCTCGCTCGTTGCTGCGGCGTCCTGCGTCTGCGCAAAGGCCGGCGCTAGCCCGAGCCGACCATGCAGACACACCATCAGCAGTGCGGCAAGCCCCGTCATGGCGATCAGCTTCTTCATGATCTCAAGCTCCCATTTGACCGTCGGCGCGGCCACGCCACGCTGCGTAACCTTAAGATTGCGGCCAATTCGTGAATTGCATTGATCTGGATCAGGAGAGGTCATGTAAAGGCGCCAGTATTTTTCAGCGGCCATACTGGTTGCAGCCGACCCCGCGCCGGCAATAGAGGTCATATTCCCTGGCACAGAAATCCGACATGCCGGCCGGAATGGGCGGCGCGGGATAGCCGCAATAGCTCTTCTTTTGCGCCGGTTTTTTCTTTGTGGGTTGGTTAGCCGTCTTTTTCTTCGGCGTCGACTGGGCCGCCTCGGCCGGCCCGCCTGCGGAGCCAAGCCAGACCGGCTCGCTCGTCATGATTAATGCTGCAACACCCGCCATTATCAGTCCAGAACTTCGCTTCATCGCCATGAACCTCTGGGTATCGGGCGTGCTTCGCCGCCCGCTACTCACTGAATCCGGGCGGCACCTTCTGCCAGGCCTTGCCGGCCAGTATTTCCTTGTAGCCCTCCTGATAGAGGGCGCGCATATAGACGGGGTCGAAGGGGCTGTTGTTGGGGACATTGAAATCGGGTGGGATCGAAGCCACGTTGAAATCGGTCCGGTCGCGCTGCGACTGCGCATACATCCGATAGATATCGCCGATCCCCTGATTGAGGATCAGCGTGTCGATCGAGCGCGCCGCAATGGCGAGCGTCGAGGCT
>JAEUMG010000003.1 GCA_016793355.1 Hyphomicrobiales bacterium | reverse complement strand
GGCGCCAATGGTGAAGAAATAGCCGCCCCAATCGAGCGTATCGTTGAGGATGCAGCCGCCCATGAAGTGCACGTCATCGGCATATCGATCGACCGTCGAGCACAGCGATATGACTGCCTTCAATGCCGGGGGGCGGCGGGCGGCAACCTGCAGGCCGTTGAAGCCGCCCCAAGAGATGCCAATCATGCCAACGCTGCCGGTGCACCAGGGCTGGTTCGACAACCAGTCGATGATCTCAAGCGCGTCGTCCTGTTCACGCTTGTGGTATTCGTCCTGCACGAGCCCATCGGAATCGCCTGAGCCCGCAATATCGACACGGGCAACGCCATAGCCATTGGCGGCGAACCAGTAATGCGTTTCATCATCGCGCGGGCGTGTCCCGTCGCGGCGGCGATAGGGGATGTATTCGAGAATTGCGGGAACCGGTCGCTTCTTCTGATCCCTGGGAAGAAGAAGTCGCGCCGCCAGACGCCTTCCATCCTTCATCGGGATCCAGGCGATCTCGACATTCTCCACGACATTGCGATAGTCGCGGACCTTCGCACCCTTCAACGGCATGTTGCCTCCCATCTCTTTTGATGTTGAGCTAAGCCTTTGGAAAACTTCGAGTCAATGAAAGGCAGCCATGACGTTTTGGCATTTCGATAAGATTGATGACCTCAAGGGCGATTGGCTGTTTCCGACGGAGACGCGCTTTGGCGCGGGCAGGATCAAGGAACTGCCTTCGATCCTCGCTAGCTTGAATATGTCGCGACCGTTGATCGTCACCGACCGCGGTTTGACGGCGACACCGCTTCCCGAACTGGTGCGTTCGACAGCCGCACAAACCGGCACGCCACTTCTTTGGGCCGAAGCTGACCAAAATCCGACCGGTTCGCAAGTCGTGGCCGGCACAAAGGCCTTTCACGATCATCATGCCGATGGCGTGATCGCGCTCGGCGGCGGAAGCGGGCTCGATTGCGGCAAGGCGGTGGCTCTACTAGCCGGACTCGGTGGCGATCTGTGGCGCTTTGCCTATCCGCGCAGTCTTGAAGTGCAGGCCGAGCGCAGTCCGGTGCCGATCGTTGCCATACCCACAACGGCTGGCACCGGCGCGGAGGTCGAAGCGAGTTCGATCATCACCAATGAAGAAATTCCGGTGAAAGCCGGCATCGTCAACCTCTCGATGATGCCAAAGGTGGTGATTGCCGACCCCGAATTAACTGTTGGGCTTCCCGCCAATCTCACCGCCTGGACCGGCATGGATGCGCTGTCGCACAACCTCGAAGCACTGGTGGTGCGGCAATTTCATCCGATGGCGGACGCGATCGGCGCGGTTGGGGTCAAGATGTGCCACGACTGGCTGCCGGTTGCGGTCGCCAATGGCCGCGATCTGACCGCGCGGAGCTACATGATGGCGGCGGCCATCATGGGTGCCACATCGTTCGTAAAGGGTCTCGGCGCCATGCATGCCCTGAGCCACGCAATTGGCGCGCTGGTCGGCAGCCAGCATGGGCTCACCAACGCGGTGCTCATGCCCTATGTGCTCGAATTCAACCGGCCGGCGATCGAACAGCCGGTCGCATCCCTTGCCGCCTATATGAAATTGGAGCCGAGCTTCGATGCCTATCTGGCACACGTAAAGGCGCTGAGCCGGACGGTCGGAATTCCGACGCGGATCACCGATCTTGGCGTCAAACGGCAAGATTTTGAACGTCTCGCGGCGATGGCGCTGCCGGATTTCAATGCCGGCACCAACCCGCGCAAGCTGGATGTCCCAAGCTTGGTCTCTATCCTTCAGGCGGCGAGCTGAAGCACCAATTCGCGCCGCGCAGGCTTGGTCCTCAAGATACGAACGGCCCGTGAACGGCGCGGGAACAGGACATCCTTGCATTCACCATAGGTGAGCGACCCGTTCGCCAGCAGCGCCCGCGCCAGGCGATTGATGAGAGGCCACAACGTTCGGACGACCTCCGCTACGTCAATCAGGAATTTGCGGAACTGCCGCTGTTGGGTCCGGACGCTGGCAAATCCGTCGACGATGCCGGCGGCGCGTGCATTCTGCTTGGCATAGAGAAGGTCATAATAGAAGGGGCTTGAATGCGAATGGCTCAGATTGATCGCGGTGGCGATCTCCCCGAGATCGGCCCTGCGCCCGCGCAGCGCGAGCATATCGGCAACCGGCCCCGCGGCATCGACCAGAGCATGCGTGTAGCTGCCGGCGCGGCGATCATCGGCACCTTCGACAAAGCCCACGAATTGCGTGTGGTTCATATCCACGAAGACCCGCCGAAACCGCAGGCCGCAGGACAGCGCCATGACAACGTGGCCTGCCTCATGGAACGCGGCCAGACGGCGCTCCTTTTTCCGATCACTACTCACTTACGTACCCCCAACCCACCAGCTCACGGTCGGCTTAAGGAGAGGCTCGCAAAGGCTGGGGGTGAAGGCAATACCCCGGTTGCAGGCATCAGCCATGCCATTCGCGGCACGTCAATCTATGCTATTCTTCTCTTCAGTATCTTTAATATCCTCGGATTGAGCTACGACACCGTCATCCGCGCGGTACCGCTCGGCTTCTTGAAGGACATGAGCTGCTGGTCGAGCTCGGGCCGGAAGCGTTTCAACTCATCGCTGGTGAAACGCTGCCGGAATTCTCGCGGTGAAACGCCGAAATGATCCTTGAAGGTGCGCGAAAAGACTTCCGGTGAAGCAAATCCGCACGACGCAGCAATATCCTGGATGGCAATATCGCTATAGAAAAGCGCGTTGCGTGCAGCCTGGAGCCTTATCTTGCGATAATAGCTCATTGGCGACTCACCGATCCGGTCATGCAGCAGGCGGCTCAGGGCGCGAACAGAGACGCCGGCACGCTTGGCGAGCGCCTGGGCGGAGAGCGGCGTCTGGATATTCTGCTCCATGTCCTGAAAGATGCGTGTCAATGGCGAGTTGCTGTCGCCCGTCAGCAATCGCGGTTCGAGACGCTGCGGCTCGGTTTCGCTGCGCGGCCGGTGGGCGACAAAGGCATTGGCAACGATTTGCGCAAGGGCGGCGCCGTGCCGCTTGCCGATCAGACTGAGCATGAGATCGAGCGTCGCATGGCCACCGGCACAGGTGATGCGATCATCGTCGATCTTGTAGAGGCGCTCGCATACCTTGATGCCCGGATAACGTTCCCTGAAGGTCGAAACCGACTCCCAATGCATGGTCACTTCGTGGTCGTCGAGAAGGCCGGCCTCGGCCAATGCGAAAGTTCCAGTGTCGATGCCGCCCATCACGCAGCCATGACGCGCGAGGCGTCGCAACCAATTGAGAAGACGCTTGGATAGATGCTGCATCGGATGATTGCCGCCGAAGACGAGCACGGTCGGCAATGCGTTAACCTCGGCAATCGTCGCATCGACGCTCAACGACATTCCGTTGCCGGAGCGCACCGAGGTGTCGCTTTCCGAGATCAGCAGCCAGTCATAAAGCTTGCGGCCATGGTTCTGGTTGGCGATGCGCAGCGCCTCCATCACCGGCACCAGGGCGTAAAGCGGAAATTCGGGCAAGAGAAGGAAGCCGAAGCGAATGACGTCGGAATCATCTCTCTTCAGCGAATTCGACTTACCGTTGGAGACCACTCTTTGCATCGACCAGCTCCATTTGGAGAAATGAAATACCGGTGGTTGTCATTGTCAACTGTGGCAACCCGTCCGTCACGGCAAGCTCCAATAGGTCGCCATGATGCACGTACAGCCCGTTTCATCTTCGCCGTAATAGACCGTGAGATACCTGCCTTCACCAGCGGCGATGGTCGCCGGATAGCCGAGGTTCTTGTTTGGCAAGCCGCCGCGAATACGAATGGTTTCGGACGTCTGCCAGCTTCTGCCTTCGTCCGGAGAGATGACGGCACGGACGCCGAAATCGGGCTGACGCCAGCCATAGGTCAGAAGCAAACGGCCATCATCGAGGCCGAGAAGATGCCCAGGATACCCGCGAATGTCGAGCTGGCGTGGTGAAGTCCATGTCAGGCCACCGTCGGCGGATTCGACCTGATGAAGATGGCGTCTGGCATTGTCGCGCAGAATTGCGAGGAGCTTACCCGACCGGCAGCAGATTATGGCCGGCTCTTCAAATTCATGTCCGGGTCCCGCCGCCACGAGGTTCGGCTTTGACCAGCTTAGACCGCCATCGCCGCTGCGTATGGCAAAGACCTGCCGATAGTTCGGAACATCGCTCAGTAGCAGGATTAGCGTGCCGTTCGCGAGTTCGGCTGCGCTGCGCATGCCGTAGCCGCCGCTGAACGGTGCCGTGTCGATCGCAACGGTTTTGGTAAAGCTGGCGCCATGATCCTTCGAGAGATGGATGAGAGTCTTGCCACTGCCTCGCGCCCAGGGAGCGATTGCCTCCGGCACACGGTCGGCAAACGGCGAAGTGTCATGCTCGGGGGATGCGAGCCAGCCCTTAATGAAGCTTGAGGGATATGACAGATACGACTGGTCCGGCAAGCGTCGCGCAAGATCGAGCGGATACCAGTCGAAGCACCATTGGTTCAGCATTATCGTACCGTCGCCAAGTACGGTCAGGCCGGCGCATTCCGTGCCGGAGCGTTCATAATTCGGCACAACCTGCGGCACGCTCCATGTCGCGCCGCGATCGCGCGAGCGGGTCAGCATATTGCGGAAGAGCGGATCCTCGGGCGGATGCAACACAAAGGGCCGCCGCAGCGCGCAGTTGAACACGACAAGCCACGTTCCGTCGGACGCGACAGCCGCATGGGCGTGCGCGCAATAGGCATATTGGTCCCGGTAGATAACCGCGTGACGAGCTTCGCGCGCCTCCAACATGCGCAATCTCAGAGTGTGAAGCGCGTCGCGAGGCAGTATTGCAGGGGCTTCGGGTCGTCGCTCCATTCATGATAGGCCGCGACAATCGTGCCGTCCGGCATCTGTGCAACGGTCGGATAGCCGATGTGCTGATAGACTCCGGGATTATGCCAGTCGACGCCCCCGGCCCTGATCTTGCCGCTCTCGGGCAGCATGCGGCTTGAGCCCGGCGTATCGGTGGCCGTTTTGCCCGGGACACCGCCTTCGCGAATGACAAATTCGTTCTTGCGATCCCATGTAACGCCATCCTCGGAGATGCAGCCGCGCGTCCCATAAGGCGGCCGGCGGTAGCCATAGACACAGAGATATCTGCCGTCGAGCAGCGGGATCGCTTCGGCCGGATAGCCCCAAATATTCGTCCATTTCGGCGGCGACCATGACCAACCGTCATCTTCGGACGTTACAATCACCATGTTCTTCGCGTCCTCGCTCGGCCGGTTATGCGTGCGCAGGAAGCAGACGAGACGGCCATCATGCAGCCGCAGGAGCGCCGGCTCTTCAAAATCGATGATGCTGGCGGGATCGAAAGCGAGAGTCGAATAATATTCCCAGTTCATTCCGCCATCGTCGGAACGCATCAGGGCGGAGCGCGTCGCTTCAAACTCACCTTTCTCCTCATAGCCGAGAATGCGGCCATAAAGCCCCATCAGCAACTCGCCGCCGGGAAGCTGCCAGCAACCTAGTCGGCAACCGCCATGCTTTAACGGCCTGATATTGACCGGGATCGGCCGCGACCAGGTTTCCCCGCCATCGGTCGAGCGCACCACATAGGTGCCGAGACAGCCCTGGGTGTGATAGGCCCAGGTCCAGTCGCCCCATTCCTTGGTCAACGGATGTACCGACCATGATACGCCCTCGGGCTTCACGCCGCGCTTGAAGAAGCCAGTGATCGTCATGTTGACGATCAAGGTACCGTCGCTCAGCTCGCAGATGCCGCAGTCCCAATTGCCCTCGGTCTCGGTCCAGGGTAGCACCACCTTCGGCTCGGTCCAGGTCTTGCCCCCGTCGCACGAGCGGGTGATCAATGTCTGGCCGCTATCGTGGTGATAGGGAAAGCGCTCTTCGTTGAAAACGGCAAGCAGATCGCCATTCTTCAGGAGGCGCATGGCGATCTGGTTGACGCAATGCTCCTTGTGCTTGAAAATTACGTGGTGTTCGACGTTTTTGGGCGTAAACATCCTTCATCCTCGCGATAGAACCTTGCAGCGATCATCGCCGAGATCGCGCATCGCGAGTTGACGTTTCTTGCCAGCATATTGACGAATTCATCATCAGCCGGTCGCGATGCGCTGGCCCGATTCAGCGTCGAAGACGTGGAGATGCCCGGCACGCGGCGCGAGATGCATGATGTCCCCAGGCATACAGGAGAGCCTTTCATTGAAGATCGCGATCAAAGTCTCCGAGCCGCAGGCGAGCCCCACCTGCATCTGCGAGCCGAGCGGTTCGACCACCTCGACCCGAGCGGCAAGCGAATTTTCGTTCCTCGCAATGTCGAAATGTTCGGGCCTCACACCGACCGTTAGTCGCCGCCCTTCCTTCGCTCTCACAGCAACGGGCAGCGTGACATGAGCCCCCGCATCAAGCTCGATCTGCGACCTTCCTCCTCTGTGAGTGATCTTGCCTGAAAAGAGGTTCATGGCCGGCGAGCCGATGAATTGCGCAACGAAAACATTGGCGGGATCGTCAAAGAGTTCGAGCGGCGAGCCTACCTGCTCGATGCGGCCGTTCCTAAGGACCACAATGCGGTCGGCCATGGTCATGGCCTCCACCTGGTCATGCGTGACATAGACTACCGTCGTCCTGAGACGCTGATGCAGCGACTTGATTTCGCTGCGCATTGCAACGCGTAACTGCGCGTCGAGGTTGGAAAGGGGTTCATCGAAGAGAAACACCTTGGGGTCGCGCACGATGGCACGGCCCATGGCAACGCGCTGCCGCTGACCGCCCGAGAGCGCTGCGGGCTTCCGGTCGAGATAATCCGTCAAGCCCAGTGTCTCGGCGGCCTTCTTCACCCGATCGCTTATGATGTCGCGGGATTCACCACGAAGCTTGAGCGAGAAGCCCATGTTCTCGGCAACCGTCATATGCGGGTAGAGCGCATAACTCTGGAATACCATTGCGATATCGCGTGCCTTGGCCGGCAGGTCGGTCACATCCTTGCCGCCGATCTGAATCGTGCCGCTCGTTACCTGTTCCAGCCCCGAAATGATACGGAGCAAGGTGGACTTGCCGCAGCCCGAGGGTCCGACCAGCACCACAAATTCGCCAGCGGCAATATCGATACTGACGTCGTTGAGAACGCTGACATGACCGAACGACTTGTGGAGGTGAGAAATTCGGATATCGGTCATTCTGTTACCCGGCAAGTTTCAGTATTTTCCAGCATCGCCACCTCTAGCGCGGAAAGCGGCAGGCGCGCTTGGCCGAAACGGTCAAGTTCATGACTTTTCCGGATAACCACCCGGGGGATTTTGCTTGGAACATGAGCCTCAGGAAACCGCGGGTAAACCGTAGAAGTGCCGAGGTTTCGATCCGCCTGAGCGTGGATTTCAAGAAACAGTGGAGGAAGCTCATGACCAAATCGAAGTTTACGCGCCGTGGCCTGATGCGCACGGCAGGGACGCTCGCGCTCGCCAGCGCATTTCCGATGCCATTCGTGCGTACGGCGTCGGCGGCCACGGAGATCATCCATTGGAGCCCGCTTGCCGCTTCCGACGGCGAGATCTGGGCGCAGATGATCCAGAACTTCAACGACGCTCACAAGGACAAGGGCGTTTCGATAAAAATGGAAGTCGTGAATTGGGACGATTACACGACCAAAGTGCTGGCCGCCGCCGCGGCGGGCGCAGCGCCGGATTTCGGCTGGAATACCGATCCGCGTCCGGCCTTTGTACGCGACGGACTGCTCGTGCCGCTCAACGAACTTGTCAAGAATTCCGGCCTCGACATCGCGGATTTCTCGGAGTTCTCGATCAGCAAGTCCAAATTCCCCAACTATGGCGGCGATGAACTTTTTCAGGTTCCGCTGGATCTCATGTCGCTCGTGCCGGAAGTGAATACTGCGCATGTGAGCGAGGCCGGTCTCAAGATTGACGAGTGGCCCGATGACGGGGCCACGCTCATCGACTGGGCAAAGGCGATGACCAAGCTTGAGGGCGACAAGGTCGTGCGCTCCGGCATCATGATGACGGGTGCGGGCGTACAGCCGACCGTCACGTGGGGCATCGTTGCCGAACAAATGGGCTTCCAGCGCATCAGCCCCGATTTCAAGCAGGTAGCGGTCAATCCCGACGCCGGCAAGGCGGCGATGCAGTGGGTGCTCGATCTCTTCGACAAGCACAAGGTTTCAACGCGCGACGTGACCGATCGCTACAAGGCCTTCGGCACGGGGCAAGGGTCGATCTTCTGGACCGGTCCCTGGACGCTCAATGGTTATCTCGAACAGAAGCTGCCCTTCGTCTCGAAGCCCTTCCCGAAGATCGGCGAGAAGCGTGTCACCTATTTCGAGCGCGGCGCGCTGGAACTCTACACACAGAAGGATCCATCGCGCCATCAGGCGACAATGGATGCGGTCAAGTGGCTCTCGGACAACAGCTTCCTTTGGTGCACGAAGGGCCGCGGGGCCTCGCCCCGTAAGTCCATCATCGATCGCCCCGACTACAAGACGGCCGGCGCGCCGTGGGATGTGCGCGGTGCCTTTGTCGAAGGTATCGAATATGCGACCGCGATTGCCGATTTCCCGATCATAAATGGGGCGGACTTCAACATTTATTCCGGCGGCAATTTCCTCGCCAAGACACTCGAGCTGGTCTGGGCGGGACAGTCCTCCATCGATGACGCCATGACGAAATTGCAGGAAGGCTGGCAGAAGGCGCTCGAGGAAGGCTAAGCAGCGGCAAACACGAGACGGCCCATTCACGAAACGAATGGGCCGTTCTGACAAGCTTGCATGTGACGGCGACACCCGGTCACTGCAGGAATGGTCATGTCATTGGCCAAAATGATCAACTTGCCAGCGGCCTTGATGCACCACAATAAGGTTTGCGGGAATTGGAGCTTCCGGCATGGCCGCCAGCATTCTTGAGCGACGCGATCTGAAGGCGCCGACCGACTGGGTCGCCTATGCCTTCATCGCGCTCTTCACCGTGCCGTTCCTGATCTTCAACGTCGCGCCGATCCTGTTCACGGCCTATCTCTCATTCATGCGCTGGGGCATCTTCGGACCGCCGCGCTATGTCGGCACTGCCAATTTTCGCGACGCGATCGAGAATGACCATGTGCGGATCGCCTTTGGCAACATCCTTCTTTATGGCCTCACGATCGTTCCGGGCGTCCTTGTCCTCGGACTGCTGGCCGCGCTCTATGTGCACAATCGCTGGCCGCTCTCATCCTTTGCGCGCGTCTGCTTCTTCTCGCCCTATGTCGTTTCGGCAACCGTCATCGGCCTGGTTTGGGTGTGGCTGCTCGATACCCGCTTCGGGCTCATCAATCACTATCTCGCCTATCTCGGCTTCGACTACATCCCCTGGCTCACCAGCACAACATGGGCGCTCTACGGCGTCAGCATCGCATCGATCTGGTGGGATATGGGCCTCGCCTTCGTGCTGATCCTGGCAGCGCTCCAGGATATTCCGGGCGATCTCTATGACGCCGTCGAAGTTGACGGAGCGACGCGGTGGCAGCGGTTCTGGTATGTGACGCTGCCCATGCTGCGGCCGGTGTTGAGCATGGTCCTCACGCTACAACTCATTTCAACACTGCGCATATTCAGCCAAGTCTATGTCATGACCAGCGGCGGCCCGGCCTCGGCGTCGACTTCGGTCCTCTACGAAATCTACACGGTTGCGATCCGCAACCAGAAATTCGGGCTCGCCGCGGCCGTGTCGATCATGCTCTTTGCGGTGATCCTGGTCGTCACGCTCCTCAGCCGCCGCCTGCTCCGGGAACAGCAGACGTGACGGTGCTGACCCGATTTCTCAAGTCCCATAACATGCGGCCCGCCGACGTGCCGATCTGGCTGTTCGGGCTGGCGGTCGCGGCATTATGGATCATGCCCTTCATCTGGATGATCTCGACGTCATTCAAATATCCAGGCGACGTCATGACGGCTGACATCGAATGGCTTCCGCGCCGCGTCACATTCCAGAACTATGTCGACATCTTTACGAAATACAAGGTCTGGCGCTGGACACTCAACAGCGTGATCGTCGTGGTGGCGAGCACCTTTCTGTGCGTGCTTGCCGGCGCGCTGGCCGGCTACGCACTGGCGCGCTTGAATTTTCCAGGCAAGAAAGCACTCTTTTTCCTCTATGTCGCGTCCCTCATGGTGCCGATTGAGGTCTATGCCATCCCGATGCTGCTCGGCATCATCAAGGTCGGCTGGGCCAATACCTATCAGGCGCTGATCCTGCCGTCGGTCGGCAACGTATTCAGCGTCTTGATCTTCCGGCAGTTCTTCCTGAATTTTCCCCGCGATCTGGAAGATGCGGCGAGGATCGACGGCGCGGGGCACGGTCTGATTTTCTGGAAGATCGCGCTGCCGCTGGCGCGGGCGCCCCTCATCGCAGCCACGGTCATCATCTTCGTTCTCAACTGGAACAATTTTCTCTGGCCCCTGCTCGTCACCTTCGAAGACGACATGAAGACACTCCCCGTCGGCATCGCCGCCTTCACGCCGCTCTACGGAACCGCGACGCAACTTGAAGGCTATGCGATGGCGATGGCAGGCGTCACCGTACTCAGTGTCCCCAGCGTTCTCGTTTTCCTCATCCTGCAGCGTTACTTCATTCAAGGCATCTCCAGCGGAGCAATACGTGGCTGATCGCGACTATCTCAACTATATCGACGGAACCTGGCGCGCTCCGGCGAGCGGTATATATCTCGACACGATCGATCCGGCGACCGAAGAGCCGATTGCCCGATTTGCGCGATCGGATGCGAGCGATGTCGATGCCGCGGTGCAGGCGGCGCATCGCGCCATGGCGGGCGCATGGTCGCGCCTGACGCCGGCAGAGCGCGGACGCATGATGTTCAGGCTTGCCGATCTCATCGCCGCCGATCGCGACAGGCTGGCCCGTCTTGAGACCCTGGATGTCGGCAAGCCGCTCAAGGATTCGCTGGGCGATATCGATGGCGTGGTCGGCACCTTGCGCTATAACGCAGGCGCTGCCGACAAGATGGAAGGCGCGACGATTCCGCTCGGGCCGGCCTTCATCGATTTCACTATCCTAGAGCCACTGGGCGTGACGGCTCATATCGTGCCGTGGAATTTTCCGCTCGGCATGGCCATGCGCTCACTGGCGCCGGCGCTGGCGGCCGGCTGCACCTGCGTCTTGAAGCCCGCCGAACAGTCTCCGCTCTCCGCGCTCGCCTTTGCCGATCATATCGAGGCGGCCGGCTTTCCGCCCGGCGTCATCAATATCGTGACCGGCCTGGGCGAAGAGGCGGGCGAGGCCTTGGTGCGCCACCCCCTGGTGCGCGGCATTACCTTCACCGGCTCGGTCGAGACGGGGCGCAGAGTTATGGCAGCGGCGGCCCACGGCATCAAGCCTGTCGTGCTCGAGTTAGGCGGCAAGAACCCGATGATCGTTTTCGCAGATGCCGATATCGATCGCGCCGTTGCCGACGCGGCCATGGCGTCATTCGAGAATTGCGGCCAGGTTTGTTCTTCCGCGTCGCGCTACCTGCTGGCCCCGCAAATCCGCGATGAATTCATCGAGAAGCTCTCAACCAAGGCCCAGGGCCTAAAGATCGGACCGGGGATCGAAGACTACGATCTCGGCCCGCTGGTCTCGAAAGAGCAGTATGAGCGCGTGCGCGGCCATATCGCAGCCGGGATGGCGGCGGGCGCCCGTCTCCGGCAGGGTGGCGGAAGGCCATCGCATCTCAATCGCGGCTATTTCGTCGAGCCGACCATCTTTGACCGCGTCGCGCCCGAAATGACAATCGCTCGCGAGGAAATCTTCGGCCCTGTCGGCGTCGCCATGGACATCGCCGACGAAGATCAGGCGGTCGCGATCGCAAATGGCCTCGGCTACGGACTGGCGGCCGGTATCTATACGCGCGACATCGGCCGCGCGATGCGGCTCTCAAGGCGCCTGGAACACGGATCGGTATGGATCAACGGCTGGTGGATGGGCGGCGTCCAGGCGCCGACCGGCGGCATGAAGGAGAGCGGCATCGGCCGTGAGCGCGGACTCGCCGGCATCCGCAACTATCTTGAAGTCAAGAACGTCGCGATCCGCATCTAATCGCGTTTCCAGTATTCGTCGGGCGGCGGGCCGAAATCGATAAGCGCGCAGCTGTAGACGGCGGTCTCGTCGAAAGGATAGCGCGCCTCCATTTCGGGCGTCAGGGTCACGCCGATTCCGGGCGCCGTCGGCCGCAACAGCCGACCCTTCTCGATACGCCCCTGATCGCCGATCATTTCGGCCCCAAGCGGAAAGTCGAGCATCGGAAATTCGACAAGATCGCCCCCGGCCGCGAATGCCGCGTGATAGCTTGCCATGATCGCCGCCGCCCCGCCCCAGGCATGAACCACGACGCGTGTTCCAGTCTCACGCGCAACCGCGAAGACATCCATCACCGCCGATATGCCGCCCATGACCGAAGCATCGGGTTGGACGCCGTCATAGACGCCGTCGCGCATGCGGGCGATCATTTCCTTGGGCGTCGTGATGATCTCGCCGCCATAGACGGGGATGTCGATCCGCCGGCGCAACTCCTTGAAACCTTCCGGCGCATCGGGCCCGATCGCTTCCTCAAGGAACAGGATCGGTTGGCTGGTGAGCGCGCGCACGCCCTTCACATAGGCGATGACGTCATCGACGGCCTGCGGCGGATCGGCGAGGTTCTGGCACATGTCAATGCCGATCCTGATATTGCGCTTGCCGGCTTCCTCGAGAATCCAGGCGGTGCGCAAGAGATCGCGCTTCACCGCGCGGATCTTGTAGAGTTCGATGCCCTTCGAATCGAGCAGGTCGAGTTCGCGGATGAACTGGTGCTTCGCATCGCAACAGCCGCCCGAGCCGTAGATCTGGATGCTCTTCGCCTTGGCGCCGCCCAGGAGATCGTAGACCGGCTTGCCAAGCGACTTGCCCTTTGCGTCCTGCAGCGCGATCTCGAAGGCGCTGATCACGTGACGCGCCGCACCCTGAAGCGACCAGTAGTCGCAAAGGCTCCGCAGGTCGCGAACCCGGCGGTCGATATCGAAGCCATCCTTGCCGAGCACTTGCGGTGTGCATAGTTCCACGATCGACTTGAAGACCAATGGCGCGAAGACCGCGAGATAGCCCTCGCCGAGACCCTTCACGCCGTTGTCGAGTGTTACTTCAACCATGCCAATGGTGCGCTTCGGACCGTTCGGGAAACACTCCTTGATCTCCGGATCGTCAGCATCCGCATAGGGCGAGCTCAAGAGAATGCAGCGGACCTTCTCGATTGTCGGCATCAATATCCCCGTTTGAAATCGACCAGGTTCCATGGCTCATCGCCACGCCGGTAGCGTTCGAGATTGGCAATGAAGAGATCGATCTTGCGATCGACCTCATCGCTCGTGCCGCCGCCCGTATGCTGCGTCAGCAGCATGTTCTTGCATGTCCAGAAGCGATGATCAGGCGGCAAGGGTTCGTCCTGCGTCACGTCGATAACCGCCCCGCCAATCCTGCCCGAGTCCAAGGCTTCGGCGAGGACCTGTTCATCAATCAGGGAACCGCGGCCGAAATTCACGAAGAGGCTTCCTTGCTTCAGGAGACCGATCATACGCCGGTCGAAAAGGCCTTTGGTGTCCGGTGTGTGCGGGACGGTACAGATGACGATGTCGGCTTCGCGCAGGCTCGCCTCAAGAGCCTCGCCCTCGAAGCCGCGCCCGAATCGCATGATCCTGCACCCAAATGGTTGCAGCAATTCGCGGACTCGGCCATTGATCGCGCCGGCGCCGAATAGGACGACATGGGCATCCCTC
Organism: Hyphomicrobiales bacterium; assembly: GCA_016793355.1. Taxonomy (GTDB): domain Bacteria; phylum Pseudomonadota; class Alphaproteobacteria; order Rhizobiales; family Aestuariivirgaceae; genus JAEUMG01. Next base: position 10,170 of record JAEUMG010000003.1, on the reverse strand, counting down.
AACAGCTTGAGCGACGGTCGCAAGGCCTCTCCGACCCATTCGCGGCGTTCCTGCAGTATCGCCAGCGCCCCAATGCCGCGGAAGTGCGACAGCACCCCGGCAAGGATAGACTCGGCGACGGGCTCCGCGAAGAAACCGGCAAGGTTCGATATCTTCAGTCTCTTTCCGAGTTCGTCCCAGTCCAGTTCGCCATATTCGCCAAAGCCGACCGATTCGAGCTGGACCCAGCGCAGTGCCGCGCCAGCCAGCAGCCAGTCCGCGGGCGGATTTCCGAAGGCTACTTCGAAATCGGCGAAGACGTGGGGGGCACTTTCTGCATCCGGGTCGTAGTGGACTTCATCCGCGGCAAGCGCCGCTTCGAGCCGTGAACGCTGCGCGCCGGTCAGGCTCACACAGACAAATATCCTCATGTTCCGGCCGCCCGCCGTACAGATATGTGCCAGGGAATGAGAAGGCGTTCGGCCAATGTCACAGCGCCGAAGAGCGAAAGCCCGAGGAGCGTCAGAAAGAAGATTCCAGCAAAGGCGAGGTCGGGCCGCATATTGCCGGTGACGATCTGGATGTAGAAACCGAGCCCCTGATCGGAACCGATAAATTCCGCAATCGCGGCGCCGACCGTTGCGTTGATCGCGGCGTATTTGAACCCGACGAAGCATTGCGGCATGGCCGCTGGCAATCGCACCTTGATGAAAGTGCGCCAGGCCCCCGCACCGGTCGAACGACAGAAGCGCGTCAGTTCCTCGCTCAAGGAGTTGAAGGCCAGGATCGCGTTGAGAACGATCGGGAAGAAGCAAACAAGAAAGACGATGATGACTTTAGGCAGCAATCCGAAGCCCAGCCAGGAGATGAAGAGCGGAGCGAAGGCGATCTTGGGCGTCATCTCGAGGCAGACAAAGAAGGGGTAGACGGTACGTCGCAGGATGGAGGAAAAGGCGATTGCCAGACCAAGCGGCAAGGCTATGACGACGGCCACAACATAGCCGAGCAGTGTCTCAACGCCGGTGATCCAGGTGTAGTAGAGCAGCCGGTCGAGATCGGCCCAGCCATTGCGCACCACTTCCGAAGGCGGCGTCAGTATGTAGCGCGGTATGTCGAAGATGACGACCGAGTATTCCCAGAAGAGAAAGAAGCCGATGAAAAAGGCGATGAACAGCCATGATTGCTTGATCGCCCCTTGAATGGCGGCGACGAGACTGGGCTCTTCAGATAACACCGAAGCCACGGAATATCTCCTGTATCTCTCGCACATGTCCAACAAAGGTCGGACTGTTCTTGACCGCAAGGTCACGCGGAAAGGGAAGATCGATCGGAATAAGCCGATCAATGCGGCCCGGCCGTGGCGTGATGACCGCGACCTGCGTTGAAAGCTGCACCGCCTCCTCGATCGAATGAGTGACGAAGAGGACGGTTGGCCTTTGCTGCATCCACAATTGCTGCAGGTCGCTCCTGATGCGTTCGCGCGTCATGGCGTCGAGCTTGCCCAATGGCTCATCCAGAAGCATGATCCTCGGATCGTGAACCATCGCCTGGCAGAATGCCGCGCGCTGCTGCATGCCGCCCGACAATTCATGCGGATGGCGCTCGGCGAAGTCTTCGAGATGCACGGCGCGCAGCAGGCTCATGACCCTGTCGGCGTGAGGTTTGGGCGGCATTCCCCGCATTTCCAGTTGCAATTCGACATTGCCGCGCACTGTTCTCCAGGGTACGAGTGTGTTGTCCTGGAACATGATGCCGATATCGGTTTGGGGACCCGTTACCTCCTTGCCACCAATGCGGATCGTTCCGGCGCTGCGCTCCAGAAGGCCGGCAAGCATGAGCACCAGAGTCGACTTGCCGCAGCCCGACGGCCCGAGAAGCGAGACGAATTGCCCAGCCTCGATGGCGAGGTCAACCGGCCCGAAGGCATGGACCTCGGTTGCGCCCCTGCCGAAGACCTTGGTGACCTGTCTGATTTCAATGAGGTCAGGCATCGGCTATCATCAGCGCGAAATGGCGAGGCGGCACTTGTGCCGCCTCGCCCAAAGCGTCAGTCTCAATTGGTGATGAATTCGTTCGTGTAGAACGACTTCGGATCGGCATTGGGGTCGAGATTGTTATACTTTTTCATCAGGTCCACCATGCTCGCCCAGTCCGAATCGACATTGAGGCCAAGCACCTTGTCCTTGTTGTTGCCGGAATAGAGTATGCCGAGCGTCACGTCGAGAACGTCGCGGGCCTGCTTCTTGCCTGCATCCTCATTCATCGTGCCCCCGACGATGTCGGCCATCGCAGCAACTGCCGCATCCGGGTTCTTCTCGGTCTCCTGATAGGCCTTGATCGTCGCCTGCATGAAGCGCTTCACCAGATCGGGGTTGTTCTTGACGAGATCCTTCGTCGTCACGATGCAGTAGCCGACCTGGTCGACGCCAAAGTCGGAATAGGGAAAGGCGATCGGCCGTTCACCGCCATTGGCGATGATTTCCGCCGGTTTGTCGTCAAGGCCGCCCAGCATGCCAACCGCATCGCCGGCCTTCTGGAGATAGCTCGAAACGAGCGCTCCATCCGGCACGTTCACGATCTTAACGTCGTTTTCGGTCAATCCGGCATTGGCGAGCACGATCGGGAAAAAGGTGTTCACGCCGGCATTGGCGGTGGTGAGCAATGTCTTGCCTTTTAGGTCCTTGATCTCCTTAACCCCGGAGTCGGGGCGGACCAGGATCGCTTCGGTCCCCATGGCATCGATCACGCCAACCGAGATCAGAGGCGCGCCTTCCGATGCAAGCTTGATCATCGAGCCGCAGGACCCGTAGGAGAATGTGCTGTCGCCATTCGCCACCAGCCGGTGCGCGGAACCCGATCCGTTACCCGAGCGAATATCGAGATCGATCCCGACATCCTTGTACATGCCCTTGTCCTTGCCATAGGCAAAGCCCGCATGCGAGCCATAATACATCCAGTTGAGGCGCAGGCGCACGTCGTCTTCGGCATGCGCCAAGCTCGGCAGCACCAGCGCCAGTGCCAGCGTACCGCCGGCCAGCAGTCTCCTGAGTGACTTCATCTTCGTTCTCCCTTCACTTCCTCGTTGTGCGGCGAGCGAAGCCGCAACCTTTACAGTCCGTGTGCACTTCGCCCCGTCCGGGAGCTGTGCCTTCTCGTTGTGGAACTCTCGGTCCATCGTCATCGCCTCACGCGCGGCACTCCGATCTTGATCAGCATGTCGCGGGCCTTATCGCGGTAGAGCTCGCGGATATCGCGGGTCGGCGGCCGGCAGCGGCTCGACGGAAGCCCGACGAGTTCCATGCATAGTTTGTCGAGATAGCCGTCACCGCTTGTGTAGGTCTTTTCGATCTCGACCCACAATTTGTAGAAGGGCATCGCTTCTTCGACGAGCATGCGGGCAATCTCCGCATAATTGCCGCCACGTGCTTCCTCGACCAGCTTGATTCCCCATTCGGGCCAGAAATTGCAGTTGTGCACTTCGAAGGCGCGCACGCCGAGAGCCGGCATCGCCGAATGTGCAAAGTAGAGGTTGTTGTCGATGATGGTGAAGCGCTTCGAGAAATGCGACGTAACATCTTCGAACTCCATGGCATCGGTGCGCGGGGTTGCCCATTTCAATCCGACGATATTGGGGATCGTGGCAAGCCTCTCGATCATGCCGAAGGAGAGATTCTGGCTCGTCCAGAACGTATTGTAGATGATGATGCCGATCTCGGGCTCGGCTTCCGCGGCGGCGCGGACATATTCCTCGAAATCGCCTTCCGTGTGTGTGAAATAGAAGGGGCAGGAAACCTGGATGAATTGTGCCCCAAGTTTCTTCGCCGTCTTGGCAAGCTTCTGCAGTTCAAGCGTGCTCGTGGTCTGCGCACCCATGGCGACGGGCACGCGCCCCGCAACCTCATCGATCACGATCCCGGCGACCAATGCGCGTTCGTCGAAAGTCATGGTCGAGAAATCGCCAGCCGCGCCGCCGGCCAGAAAGGTGGCGTTGTCGGCGTTGAGGCCGCTATCGATCAGAAAGCGCACATAGGCGCGCAAGGCCGCTTCATTGACGGGCAAGCCCGGCTCGTCGGCAAAGGGCGTCGGGATCGTTACGTAGCACCCTTCCAGGAGTGATTTCAGCCGGTCATTCTGCACGCATCACCTTCACGCTTGACGATGCTTCCAATTCTACGCAGCGCGATCAAGGCCGGTTGATGATTCTTGCCGGATAGATTGCAGATTCGGCGCGCCGGAACTCCCTTGGGCCGCCGGCCACTCCTCACTTCCACTCAAGGCGCGGTGAAGCCGAAGTCACCGCCGCACATTCGGGGAAATCAATCTCGCCGCGGAAAATGAAATTGGCGGAAGGGGAGGGATTCGAACCCTCGATACGCTTTCACGTATACACACTTTCCAGGCGTGCGCCTTAAGCCTCTCGGCCACCCTTCCCCGCCGTCGCAAGCCATGGCCCAAGTGCCTGATCGAAGCCGGAAATGCGCGCGAAGCGGGCGCATAATAGCGATGAGCAGCGCGCGTTCAAGCGCCGTCGATGGGGCTCAGGCCGCATGCGGCGTCGAGGCGGCCGGCTCGATCAGGATGGCGTAGAGCGCGGCCGCATTGTCGGTGCCGCGCAGTTTTGAAACCAGCGCCGGGTCGCGCAACAGACGCGAGATCCGTGCCAGGGCCTTGAGATGGTCTGCGCCGGCATGTTCCGGCGCCAGCAGCAGAAACACCAGGTCGATCGGCTGATCGTCGATCGCCTCGAAATCGACCGGGGCCGCAAGACGGGCAAAAACCCCGTGGACGCGCTCGAGCCCGGCGATCTTGGCATGGGGAATGGCGATCCCCTGTCCAAGTCCGGTGGATCCGAGTTTCTCGCGTTGCATCAGCGCGTCGTAGACGACACGCTGATCGAGGCGGGTGAGCTGGCCCGCGGCCTGCGCCAGTTCATGCAGCAATTGCTTTTTGCTCTGGGCCTTGAGGTGCGGCAGCACGGCGTCGGCACTGATTATATCGGCAAGATTCATGGCAGGGCTGGCCCCGGTGAGAAACGCAGAAACACGGTGGACTCCCCGCTATTTGCCCGAATTTTTCCCGCCGGCGTCGAGCCAGCCGATATTGCCGTCACGGCGGCGATAGACGACATTGATGCCGCCGTCGCGCGCACTTTTGAACAACACGAAGGGGTTCGTCGAAATATCAAGCTGCATGACGGCCTCCCCCACTGACAATTCGGGGATGCTCGCCGGACTCTCGGCAATGACGACCGGATTGAGATCGGCGGCCTCCAGGTCTGCTTCGGCGTCGGGCGCTGCGATGACGAAGCTCTGCGCCTCGAAACTCGCGACCGGCTCGACTCGCGCCTTATGATGATCTTTGAGCCGATTCTTGTATCGCCTCAACTGCTTCTCGAGGTGGCTGGCGGCCTCCTCGAAGCTCGGCATCGCCTCTCCGGCGCTGCCGTGGGCCTGGAGCGTCAAGCCGGTTCTTAGCCTCAAAGTGCATTCGGTTACGAAGGCCGAGCGCTGCTTCTCCAGCGTTACATGCGCGCCCGTGGTTCCTTCGAAGAACCGCTCGGCGATCTGCTGCAGACGCTGCTCGATGTGGCTTGTCAGCGCGTTGCCGACATTGAGGTTCTTGCCTGTGATCTGCACCTGCATGATGGTTTCCGGCAATCCTTTCGGCGCACCCGACAAATCTGGGTAGGCCAAGCGCTCGCTTCAATGTACTCGTGTTTTGCACCGGGCGATCCGCCTTCCAACTGGCGCCTGGCTCCCCTGCCAGGATGCGCTGATCGCCGTCACAGCGGCGCGGAACCTAGTCGGGGTATCGGCCCAAGTCAACCGCTGCCGACGGGGCTCTCAGCGGTAGGCCCGGTTTTCCCGGCGGCGCTGAACCGAGGATGGAATATTTAATGATTCTCTATACTTAGCGACAGTCCGCCGGGCAATCTCAATGCCTTCCTTGCGCAGGCAGTCGACGATCTGGTCGTCGGAAAGGACATTATCGGCCGATTCCGACTCGATCAGCTCTTTGACCCGGTGACGCACCGCTTCGGCCGAATGGGCATCGCCGCCCTCGGCCGAGGCAATAGCGGTCGTGAAGAAATATTTCAGCTCGAATATGCCGCGCGGCGTCGCCATGTATTTGTTCGACGTGACGCGGCTCACCGTCGATTCGTGCATCGAGATGGCATCCGCCACGGTTTTGAGATTGAGCGGCCGCAAATGCTGGATGCCGAGCACCAGGAAGGCATCCTGCTGGCGGACGATTTCGCGTGCGACCTTGAGGATGGTCTTGGCGCGCTGGTCGAGGCTCTTGACCAGCCAGGCAGCATTGGCCTGGCATTCGGAGAGGTAGACACGGTCCTCCTCGCGGGCAGCATGCTTGGAGACACGAGCCATGTACTGGTTGTTGACAAGCACCCGCGGCAAGGTCTCGCTGTTCAGTTCCACAAGCCAGGTTCCGTCCGGCGCAGCGCGTACGAATATGTCGGGCACGACCGACTGAACGGGATCGGCGCCGAAGGCAAAGCCGGGTTTCGGATTGAGCCTCCTGATTTCGGCGACCATTTCCTTGATGTCTTCGAGGTCGACCCCGCAAGCGGCCTTCAGCGCCGGGAAGTCACGCTTGCGGATGAGATCGAGATTGGCGAGCAGCGCCGCCATGGCCGGGTCGTAGCGGTCGCGATCCTTGAGCTGAAGCGCCAGGCATTCGGCAAGATCGCGGGCGAAGACACCCGGCGGATCGAAACCCTGAAGCACATGCAGCACGCGCTCAACATGGGCAACATCGGTTCCGAGGATGGTCGCGATGGAGTGAAGATCGCTGGTGAGATAGCCAGCCTCGTTCACCGTGCCGATCAATTGCTGGCCGATCAGCCGATCGGCCGGGTCGGCCAGCGCCAATGGCAATTGTTCGGTCAGATGTTCGACAAGAGTCGTCCCGCGTGTGAGTGAAGCATCGAAATCGAGACCTTCGCCATCGATTGCAACACCTCTGGAAGAGCGCAGCAGCGACCAGTTCGAATCGGCCTGGCCTGCCTCGGGTCTCGCTGCGGCATCGGCGCGGGCTTCGTCGGGATAGACATTGGCAAGATCGGTATCCAGGGACTCGAGCTTGTCGGCCGCCCCCGCATCGCTGGCGAGCGCGCTTGCGACATCGGCAGGCTGGGTCTCTTCCCTGACCACGCGCTCCGGGTCGGCCTCGCCGCGCTCGTCGCGTTCCAGCAATGGATTGCGCTCAAGCTCGCTTTCGACGAAGGCCTGCAGTTCGAGGTTCGACATCTGCAGCAGTTTGATCGCCTGCTGCAATTGCGGCGTCATGACCAGGGATTGTCCCTGGCGCAATTCGAGCCGCTGGGTGAGCGCCATGTGACCGCTTCCCGCTACAAAGAAAACTGGTCGCCTAAATAGTAACGGCGAACGTCCGGATCGCTGACAATTTCATGCGGGGAGCCCTCGGTCAGGACCTTGCCCTCGTGGATGATGAGGGCCCGGTCGATGAGCTCAAGCGTCTCTCGCACGTTGTGATCCGTAATAAGCACCCCGATTCCCCGAGCCGTAAGCTGTCGCACCAGGTTGCGAATATCACCGATTGCGATCGGGTCGATTCCGGCAAAGGGCTCGTCGAGGAGCATGAATTCCGGTCGGGCAGCGAGGGCGCGGGCGATTTCCACGCGGCGACGCTCTCCGCCAGATAGTGAAACAGCCGACGTGCGGCGAAGATGGGCGATTGAGAATTCATCGAGCAACTCACGCAACTCACTCTCGCGCCTGTCCCGGTTCGGTTCGACGAACTCGAGCACCGCGAGTATGTTGTCCTCAACCGTGAGTCCGCGAAAGATCGAACTCTCTTGGGGCAGATATCCGATCCCCAGCCTGGCGCGCTGGTACATCGGCAAATGCGTGATATCCACCCCGTCCAGACTTATCGTCCCCCGATCCGCCGCCACGAGACCGGTGATCATATAGAACACGGTCGTCTTGCCGGCGCCATTGGGTCCAAGCAGCCCCACGGCTTCCCCGCGCCGCACGGCGAGACTCACGCCACGAACCACCGGCCGGCGCCGATAGCTCTTCGCCAACTCGGTCGCCACAAGGCCCGGCCGGTCCGCCAGCCGCTCTACTGACGAATCGCGGGCGTCGGTGCCGCCAGACACCTGGGGTTCATCCGCCCATCGTGCTGACACCGTGCCCGGGTTCGACCGTCGAGCCGTCGAGACTTCACCGTTCTGCGCCACCGGGATTACCGCCCATTTCCATTAATTTAGCGTAAAATGCTCACTTCTGATCGGGCACGAAGCTGCCGCGCACGCGACCGCCCGTCAGCTCGCTCTTGTTGGTATCAAGATCCACAAACAGCTTGCTACCGGTAAGGACGTTCTTGCCCTGCACAATCTTAACATTTTCGCCAACCGTCAGATCATTGGCCTTGACGTCCATCTTGGCCCATTTGCCGGTCACCGTCTGCTTGTCGGTGACGATGACGACGTTGCCGGTAGCATCGAGAAAGGTGACGTCATTCTTCTTCTCGTTGGTCGTCGGATCAATGGTTTCGGCATAGGTGACGACCAGTTCATCGCAGGTGAGGTGCACATCGGTGCGCCGGGCATCGACATTGCCCTTGAACACCGCCTGTTTCTTCTCATCGAAGATTTCCATCTGGTCGGCTTCGATGTTCACTTCCTTGGGTGCCGCATCCTTCTTGCCGGGCTTTGCCGCCTTTTCGGTCTTGGCGGCCGCCGGCTGGTCAGCCGTCGTTTCGGCGAGCCCGGGCGCTGCCATCAGGCACAGGGCAAGAAAGGCGCCCAGAGGCGCAATACGCTTCAAACTCGTCATGGCTTGCCGTCTCCTTCGCTGGCCTGGCTTATGAACTTCGCCCGGACCCTATCCTTAAACAGTATCACTTTGCCATCATCGGTTATTTCAAGACCGTTGGCATTGATCGTGCCGGACCCGAAAACCACCGTGACCGGCGTGTCGGAGGTCATCTTCTTGGTCGTAGTGTCGACATGGGCTCGGTCCATGTCGGCCATAAAGCGGCCTTCCGAAACGATATGGACCTTGCCTTCAAGGTCAAGGGTCTTGGCATCGGTATCGTAGAGCCCGCCATCGGAGGCGAGCGTGATCACTTCCCCGCTATTGCGCTGGAAGCGCCCCGACACGCCGGTCAGGTGAACCTTGTGCGGCTCGGTCTTGTCCTGCAGCGCCGTCTCGGAGGAAAAAACATAGGGCTGGTTCTCCTTGTCGAAGCCCGTAACATTGGCCGTCGTGGCGGCACCCTGCTGCGGATTATCGACCACGGTCGGCGCGACCGGCGGCTTCGGCACCAGGGCGTTGAACACGCCGGCCTGCCAGAGGAAGGAGGCAAGCAGCGCCAGGCCCGCCGCGATCGCGGCCCAGCCGATGATTGGCGCCAATCGGTAGCGCGCCATGGCGCTTGACACGGTCTGCGCGTTGCTGGCCCGCGCGCTAGTGTGCAAAGACGTCATCCTCGGTCCATCCGCCGAGGTCGAGTGCGGCGCGTACCGGTACGCATTCGAAGCATCTGCGCGCAAGTTCGGTCCGGCCCTCGCGTTCCAGCATCTGATCGAGCCGGCTCTTCAATTCGTGCAGATAGAGCACATCCTGGGCGGCATATTGCTTCTGGGCGTCGGAAATCACATGTGCCCCCCAGTCTGAGCTTTGCTGGGTCTTATTAATCTCGATGCCGAGCAGTTCGCGGATCAGATCCTTGAGCCCATGCTTGTCGGTATAGGTGCGCACCAGCTTGGACGCGATCTTGGTGCAGTAGAGGGGTGCCACGTCGATGCCGAGATAGACCTTGAGCGCCGCGACGTCGAAACGGGCGAAATGGAAGATTTTGAGCACATCCGGATTGGTCAGCAGCGCCTTCAGTCGCGGAGCGTCGTAAGTGGTGCGGTCGAGCTGTACCAGGTGGGCATTCCCGTCGCCGGAGGAGAGCTGGACCAGGCAAAGCTTGTCGCGCCGGGGCAGGAGCCCCAACGTCTCGGTGTCCACCGCTACGGACGGGCCAAAGTCGATCGCGGCGGGCAGGTCGCCCCTGTAAAGCTTTATGGACATGGGTGCCTGTGAATGGTGCCCAGAAGAGGACTCGAACCTCCACGCCTTGCAGCGCTAGTACCTGAAACTAGTGCGTCTACCAATTCCGCCATCTGGGCACTGGCGCGGTGTCATAAAGGTGCCC
>JAEUMG010000369.1 GCA_016793355.1 Hyphomicrobiales bacterium | reverse complement strand
AGCGGTCCGGTCTGGTCGATGAAATTGCGCATCTGCGAGGCCATGGTGCCGTAGCGCGTGCCGCAGGCGAAGATGATAGCATCGTAGTCGGCGAGTTCCTCGACCTTGGCGATCGGCGCCTTCTGGTCGAGCTTGTAATGCGCGGCCTTCGCCACCTCGAGCGGCACGAGTTCCGGCACGCGCTTCACATCGACCTCGGCCCCCGCCTCGCGCGCGCCTTCGGCCGCGGCATAGGACATCTGCTCCATGTGTCCCCAGGCCGAGTAATAGAGAACCAGTACCTTCGTCACTTCGCAACCTCCTTCTGTGTGTTGGGATCAGGCTGCCGCACGGATCAGATCGTCGAGATCGAGGCGTCGCGTGAACATCTCGAGGCTCCCGTCGAGCTTGCGCGGCCACTGCGATTCCGGCCGGTCCCAATAGAGCTCGACGCCATTCTGGTCGGGATCGCGCAGATAAAGCGCCTCGCTGACGCCGTGATCCGAGGCGCCGTCGAGCGGAATGCGATGCTCGACCAGTCGCCGCAGGGCATCGGCAAGGTCGGCGCGGGTCGGGTAAAGGATCGCCGTGTGGAAGAGACCGGTCGAACCGGGCGGCGGCGGCGAACCGCCAAGGCTTTCCCAGGTGTTGAGACCGATATGATGGTGATAGCCGCCGGCGGAGACAAAGGCGGCCTGCGTTCCGTATCTCTGGATCAATTCGAAACCGAGCACGCCGCAATAGAAACCGAGCGCGCGATCGAGATCGGCAACCTTCAAATGGACATGGCCGATCCGGGTTCCTGCCGGAATGGGCCTCTCCGCACGGCTCATGGCAACGCCTTCTGTAACTTATGGCGTTACGATATAGGTGCGGCTTCCCCGGCGATCAAGAGATAATCGGTCACACCCAGCGAAAGACGATAAACGCCCAGATCAGCGCGATGATGAGGCCGCCCCACAGGGGCGTGCCCATGATGCCGAGCCAGGCCAGGAAGATGAACGCCGAGCCGAGCAGCGTGATGAACAACCGGTCGCCGCGCGTCGTGTCGAGCCCGAAAATCCCCCGCCGCGGCGACCCTCCCGGAGAATAATACTCCCACACCGACATGGCGATGAAGCACAGGAGGATGAAGACGAAGAAGGCGGCCGTCGGCCAGGTCCACGCCATCCATGAAAGTCCCGTCGTACCGGACATCCGCGATCCTCCTCAGACGCGCCCGAGAGCAAAGCCCTTGGCGATGTAATTGCGCACGAAGTAGATGACGAAGGCGCCGGGGACGATGGTGAGCACGCCTGCCGCCGCCAGAAGCCCGAGTTCGTAGCCCGACGTGCTTGCCGTTTTGGTCATGGCGGCGGCGATCGGCTTGGCCGCAACCGCCGTCAGCGTCTTTGCCAGGAGCAATTCGACCCAGGAGAACATGAAGCAGAAGAAGGCTGCGACCCCGATGCCGGCGGCGATCGTCGGAATGAATATCCTGATGAAGAACTTCCAGAATGGGTAGCCGTCGACATAGGCGGTTTCGTCCAGCTCCTTCGGCACGCCCGACATGAAGCCCTCGAGAATCCACACCGCCAGGGGAATGTTGAACAGGGTGTGGGCGAGAGCCACCGCAAGATGCGTGTCGAACAGACCGACCGCCGAATAAAGCTGCAGGAAGGGCAGCGCGAAGACCGCCGCCGGCGCCATGCGGTTGGACAGGAGCCAGAAGAACAGATGCTTGTCGCCGAGGAAGCGGTAGCGCGAGAAGGCATAGGCCGCCGGCAGGGCCACAAGGACCGACAGGACGGTATTCATCACCACATAGGTGATCGAATTCACATATCCCATGTACCAGCTCGGATCGGTGAAGATCGTTACGTAATTCGACAGCGTGAGCTGGTGCGGATAGAGCGTAAACCCGCCGAGGATCTCGTTGGTGGTCTTGAACGACATGTTGACCAGCCAATAGATGGGCAGCATCAGGAAGATGATGTAAATGAGGGGTATGAGATAGCGCTTTCGCATTATCGGGCCTCGTTGCGCATCATCAGCGTATAGAAGAGCCAGCTCGCCAGCAGGATGATCAGGAAGTAGACGATCGACATCGCCGCCGCGGGCCCGAGATCGAACTGTCCGAGCGCCATCTTGACGAGATCGATCGACAGGAATGTGGTCGAATTCCCGGGCCCGCCGCCGGTCAGCACCACCACCTCGGTATAGATCATGAAGCTGTCCATGAACCGCAGCAGGATGGCGATGGTCAGCACATGCTTGAGCTTCGGCAGCTGGATGTAGCGGAAGACCGCCCACGGCCGCGCGCCATCGACCTTCGCCGCCTGGTAATAGGCATCGGGAATGGAGACGAGCCCGGCATAGCACAGCAGGACGACCAGCGACGTCCAGTGCCAGACATCCATGAGCACCGTCGTGAACCAGGCGCCCAGCGGCTGCCGCGTATAGTTGTAGTGGATGCCGAGCGAATTGATGAGCTTGCCGAGAAAGCCGATATCGGGCAGCGCGAAGATGTTCCACATCGCGCCCACCACGTTCCACGGAATGAGAAGCGGCAGGGCCATCAAGACCAGGCATACCGACACCCATGGCCCCTTTCGCGGCATGGCGAGCGCGATCGCCAAGCCCAATGGAACCTCGATCAGGAGGACGAGCGCGGTGAAGATGATCTGGCGGAGCAAGGCGGCATGGAAACGCTCCGAATTCAGGACCTGCTCGAACCATCTGACCCCGGACCAGAAGAAGACATTGTCGCCGAAGGATTCCTGGACCGAGAAATTGACGACCGTCATCAGCGGAATGAGCGCGTTGAACGCCACCATGAGGAAGACCGGTACGACGAGCCACCAGGCCCGGTTGTCGAAGGTCTTGTTCATCGCCGGGCCCCCACCATCCAGCCGTCCTCGTAGACCTGCGTATGCCTGGGGTCGAAGGCGAGATGTACCTCGCCTTCCGGGATAGGCCGCCCTTCGGGCACAAGCAGCTTGATCGACCGATCCCTGGCGCGCGCCTCGACAATCCGGAAGCGCCCGGCATCGGCGACCTTAACGATGTTTGCCGGTATGCCGCTGCTCGCCAGGGTTACGAATTCCGGCCTCACCCCCAGCTCGAGCCGCCTGGCATCGCCCTTGTACTCGGCGGCATTGACGGTCTCGACCGGGTAGCCCTCGACACTTGCCTGGCCGTCCTTCACCTCGCAGGTGAGCACATTCATGCCCGGCGAGCCGATGAAATGCCCGACGAAGGTGTGCATCGGCCGCTCGAAGAGTTCGACCGGCGTCCCGGTCTGCACCACCTCGCCATTGTTCATGACCACGACCTGGTCGGCGAAGGTAAGCGCCTCCGTCTGGTCATGCGTGACATAGATCATGGTGCGGCTGATGCGCCGGTGCAGTTCTTTCAGCTTCGAGCGCAAGACCCATTTCAGATGCGGATCGATGACCGTCAGCGGCTCGTCGAACATGATCACGTTCACATCCGAGCGGACGAGTCCGCGCCCGAGCGATATCTTCTGCTTGCCGTCGGCGGTCAGTCCCGCGGCGCGCGATTTGAGCATTGCATCGAGTTCGAGCATGTGGGCGATCTCGCGCACCCGCTTGTCGACCTCGGGCTCCGCCACGCCGCGATTGCGCAAGGGGAAGGCGAGATTGTCGTAAACCGTCATCGTGTCGTAGATGACCGGAAACTGGAAAACCTGCGCGATATTGCGCTCTTCGGGGCTTGCCAGCGTGACATCGCGATCATTGAAAAGGATCCGGCCCTCGGTCGGATGCAGCAGCCCGGAAATCAGATTGAGCAGTGTCGTCTTGCCGCAGCCGGAAGGCCCCAGCAGCGCATAGGCGCCGCCATCCGCCCATTCGAGCGTCAGGCGCTTCAGCGCCCAGTCTTCCTCGCGCTGCGGATTGGGGTAGTAACTGTGCTTGAGCGCGTCGAGGGTGATCTTCGCCATCAGGTCACGAGCTCCCGCTTCGCATTGAAGAATAGACTCTGCTCGACATCCACATAGAGCCTGGCGGTCGAGCCCACTTCGAAGGGATGAATGCCGTGCGACTGCGACACCCAGGTTCGTCCGTTGAGATCGAAATGGATGACGCTTTCCGAGCCGCTGAGTTCGGTTACCAGCACCCTCCCCTCGACCATGGCGCGGCCATTGCCGTGATCGATCGGCGAAATGTGATGCGGCCGGATCGCCAGAGTATATTCGCCGTCGGGAATTGCGGTCCCGGCTTTTCCGGCCGGCCATTTGATCCGCTCGCTGAGGACGATCTCGCCGTCCCTCTTGACGACCTTCGCCGTGTTGATCGGCGGGTCGGAAAAAACCTGCGCGGTGATGAGATCGCGGGGCCGCCGGTAGGTTTGCGACGTCGGGCCGAATTGGGTAACGCGGCCTTCATGCAGGGTCGCCGTATTGCCGCCGAACAGCAGCGCTTCGGTCGGCTCCGTCGTCGCATAGATGACAATGGCGTTGCGCCCCGCAAACAGCTTCGGCAATTCGTCGCGGAGTTCCTCGCGCAATTTGTAGTCGAGATTGGCGAGCGGCTCATCGAGCAGGATCAGATCGGAATCCTTCACGATCGCGCGCGCGATCGCGGTGCGCTGCTGCTGGCCGCCGGATAGTTCATGCGGGCGGCGCTGCAGCATCGGCACGAGGCGCAGGAGCTCCGCGGCCTTGTTCACGCGCGAAGCGACTTCCGCTTCGGGGAGCTTCGCCAGGCGAAGCGGCGACGCAATATTCTCGTAGACCGTCAAATTCGCGTAGTTGATGAACTGCTGATAGACCATCGAGACGTTGCGCTTCTGCACCGGCATCTGGGTGACATTCCGTCCGCGAAACCAGACTTCGCCCGATGACGGCTTCTGGATGCCGGCCATCAACTGCATGAGGGTCGTCTTTCCGGACAGCGTCGTGCCGAGGAGAATGTTGAAGCTGCCTTCGGCGATCACGAGGTTTGTCTCGTGAATATGCGTCTGCGCGCCGACCCTTTTGGCGACGTTTCTGAGTTCAAGTGTCATGCTGCGCCATTTCGATGCTGTCTCCGTCCGGCAGGATCGAAGGGTCTCATGTCAGGCAGCCGGGATGCGCCTTGCACGGCGCATCCCGGGCTATATTGCGTGGTCCTTACTTGTTGGTCCAGCGCTGGATCAGATCGTCATAGGCGACGGTCTGGCCGGGTTCCTTCTCGTTTTCGAGCTTGGCCGCCGGTCCATTGGGCGCCCCGAGCCACTCCGAAGGATCCTTTTCCGGATTGAGCCGCGGGCCGCAGCCACCATAGGTCTTGTTGGCTTCGTCCGCCGCCTGCATGCGGGCCATGATGTCGTCCATCTCCTTGGCGAGACGGTCCATCGCTTCCTGTGGCGTAAACGCACCGGAGTTCACGTCGCCGATCTGCTGCCACCACAATTGCGCCAGCTTCGGATAGTCCGGAACGTTGATGCCGGTCGGCGTCCAGGAAATGCGGTCGGGCGAGCGGTAGAACTCGACAAGGCCGCCGAGCTTGGGCGCACGCTCGGTGAAGGAAGGATGGTTGATCGTCGAATCGCGGATGACCGTGAGACCGACCTGGCTCTTCTTGACATCGACCGTCTTCGAGACGACGAACTGCGCATAGAGCCACGCCGCCTTGCGCCGGTCGACGGGCGTCGAGTTGAACAGCGTCCACGAGCCTGCATCCTGGTAGCCGAGCTTCATGCCCTCTTTCCAGTAGGGGCCGTGCGGCGAAGGTGCCATCCGCCAAAGCGGGTTGCCCTGATCGTCGACGGTATTGTTGCCCTCGCTCTTGGGCGCCACCATCGAAGCGGTGAAGGCCGTGTACCAGAAGATCTGCTGGGCCACGTTGCCCTGGCTGAGCGCCGGCAGCGACTGGTAGAAGTCGTAGTCGGCAGCACCCGGAGGCGCGTATTTGCGCAGCCATTCGTCCCACTTGGCGATCGCGTAGACGGAGGCCGGAGCGTTGGTGCCGCCGCCGCGCGATACCGACGCGCCGGACGGATTGCAGGTGCCCTCGTCCATGCGGATGCCCCATTCGTCGATCGGCCGGCCGTTGGGCAGGCCGGGCGACGTCGAACCCGCCATCGACAGCCAGGCATCGGTCATGCGCCAGCCGAGGTCGGGGGCACGCTTGCCGTAGTCCATATGGCCGTAAATGCGAACCCCGTCGATCTCCTTCACGTCGTTGGTGAAGAATTCCGCGATGTCCTCATAGGCCGACCAGTTGACCGGCACGCCGAGGTCATAGCCGTATTTCGCCTTGAACTTCTCCTTGATTTCGGGACGATCGAACCAGTCCTTGCGGAACCAGTAGAGATTGGCGAACTGCTGGTCGGGCAATTGCCAGATCTTGCCGTCGGGCCCCGTGGTGAAGGAAATGCCGATGAAATCCCGGATATCGAGCATGGGGTTGGTGACGTCCTTGCCCTCGCCTTCCATCCAGTCGGTCAGGTTGGTCGCGCTTTGCAGGCGCGAATGCGTGCCGATGAGATCGGAGTCGTTGATATAGGCGTCGTAGAGATTGCGGTTCGTCTGCATCTGCGTCTGAACCGCCTGCACGACTTCGCCTTCGCCCAGCAGCTGGTGATTGACCTTGATGCCGGTGATCTCCTCGAAGGCCTTCGTCAGCACCTGCGACTCGTAGGTGTGTGTCGGGATCGTCTCCGACAGCACGTTGATCTCCATGCCCTGGAAGGGCTTGGCGGCATTGATGAACCATTCCATTTCCTTCATCTGCTCTTCCTTCGAAAGCACTGAAGGCTGGAATTCCGAATCGATCCACTTCTCCGCGGCCGCCATGTCCGCGAAGGCTGGAGTCACGCCAAGCGCCAGCAGCACCGCGGCTGCCGATACAGTGTACTTAAGCGACATCGCTTAATCCTCCCATTTTGCGTGCGGCTTGCTCGAAAGCCCGGCCGGAGCGCACGCTCGCCCGGCCAAACCATCCATTTCACGCCTCCGGCGGGAATTGCCGTCTTCCGAAAGCGTGCAATGAAGCTCTTATGTCTCTTCGCTCTTCCTCATTCGCTAGCCCGTTGAACTTCGCCTTTGCGACGCGGTCGCCGCGGCGCCGAGATAGTCGCGCAGCGCAGCCACCTCCCCATCCGTGAGATGAAGACCAAGCTTGGACCGCCGCCACAGAATGTCCTCCGCCGTTCGCGCCCACTCGCGGTCGATGAGATAGGCGACTTCGCGCTCGCTCAGCAGGCCGAAGCCCATTCCGAGGCCGGCATCCGACTTCGCATCGCCGATGACCGCGTCCGCAAGGGTGCCGTAGGCGCGAAACAGGCGCGCGGCATTGACCGGGGAGAGGAACGCGTGACGGCGTGCAAAATCGGCCATGCGTTCCGCAGTCTCGGCTTGCGGAAAGTCGCCGCCGGGCAGATGCGCCGTCGCCGTCCAGGCCGGACCCATCGTCGGATAGAACGGGGAGAGCTTTTCGAGCACCGCCTCGGCAAGTCTGCGGAAGGTCGTGATCTTGCCGCCGAACACCGATATGAGCGGCGCGGCGCCGTTAGGCGCGTCGAGCTTCAGCACATAGTCGCGGGTTGCTTCCTGCGCCTTGCTTGCGCCGTCATCGTAAAGCGGGCGGATGCCGGAATAGGTCCAGCGCACCATGTCCTGGGTGACCGGCTTCTTGAAATAGGCGCTCACCGCATTGAGCAGATAATCGCGCTCGCCGGCGCTGATCTCGGGGCGCGCCGGGTCGCCCGAATGATCTTCATCCGTCGTGCCGATCAGCGTGAATTCGCGCTCGTAGGGAATGGCAAAACAGATGCGCCCGTCGGCGTTCTGGAAAATATAGCACTCGTCGTGATCGTAGAGCTTGTCGACGACGATATGGCTGCCTTTGACGAGGCGGATGCGATCCGGCGCATTGACGCCGACAACCTGACCCAGGACCTCGCTCACCCACGGTCCGCCGGCATTCACAAGGCCGCGGGCCGCGATCTGGGTCGTGGCACCGGTCTCCGCATTCTGCAGCGTTACGGTCCACAGCGCGCCCTCGCGCCGCGCCTTGACCGCTTTTGTCCGCGGCCGGATCGACGCGCCCCTGTCCGCGGCATCGCGCGCATTGAGCACCACCATGCGCGCATCATCGACCCAGCAATCGGAATATTCGAAGGCGCGCGTGAACTCGCTTTTGAGCGGTGTGCCCGTGACATCGCGGGTGATGTCGATCGACCGCGTCGCGGGCAACACCTTGCGGCCGCCAAGATGGTCATAGAGAAACAGCCCAAGCCGCAGGATCGGCCAGGGCCGCAAACCCCGATGATGCGGCAGTACGAACCGCAAGGGCCAGACGATATGGGGTGCTGCCTTCAAGAGGACTTCGCGCTCGATCAGCGCTTCGCGCACCAGACGGAATTCGTAGTGTTCGAGATAGCGCAAGCCGCCATGGATCAGCTTGGTCGATGAAGAGGATGTGGCGCCGGCGAGATCGCCCTGCTCCGCGACAATGACCTTGAGGCCGCGCCCGGCAGCGTCGCGCGCAATCCCGCAGCCGTTGATGCCGCCGCCGATAATTGCCAGATCGTAGCCGCCTGCCTCGCCCGGCATCCGTCCTCCCCATGCGCGGCTTTGGAATGTTCATTTCGATTCATTTGCTGCGTTTGCGAAGAGATATTCCGCAAATGCGAAAGAAACGATGGTTTTGCGCGCCTGGAGACTTATAGAACGAAAGAAAGCGAAAAGGCAATCGAAAATCGGTCCGCCGTCAGCTTGCCGCCAGATGCACCGCGCTTTCGTCCCCAGGCGCGATTTCGAGCGTTACCCCATTGTGCCGGCAGATATCGACAATGGGCTCGGGAGGCTGCTGGTCCGTGACGAACACGTCGATCTGGCTCAAATGGCCGATCCGCACCGGCGCCGAACGGGTGAATTTCATCGCATCCGATACCAGGATGACGTTACGCGCATTGGCGATGATGGCTTGTGCGGCCCGCACTTCGCGATAGTCGAAATCGAGCAGCGCCCCGTCATCGTCGATCGCCGAGACGCCGATCACCGCATAATCGACCTTGAACTGGCCGATGAAATCGACGGCGGCTTCCCCGACAATGCCGCCATCCGCCTTCCGCAACACCCCGCCCGCGACGATCACGTCGATTTTCGGACACGGCATCAGGATCGAGGCGACGTGGATGTTGTTGGTGATGACCATCAAGCCTTCATGGCCGGTCAGAGCGCGCGCCACTTCTTCCGTCGTCGTCCCGATATTGACGAAGAGCGAGGCATTGTTGGGAATGAGCTGCGCCGCCCGCTCGCCGATCCGCCGTTTCTCCGTCGTCGCGAGTTCGCGGCGCGCCTCATAGGCGACATTCTCGACGCCCGACGACAGCAGCGCCCCGCCATGCGTGCGGGTCAGCAGCCGCTGGTCGCAGAGATCGTTGAGGTCCTTGCGGATCGTCTGCGGCGTGACGTCGAAGCGTTCGGCGAGATCCTCGACCGTAACGCGGCCGGTCTGCCGTGCGATCGCAAGGATCTCGTGCTGGCGGAAATTGATCGATGTCATGACCGGGCCGGAGGGCTGAAAGCTGTACGTCTTGAGTTTAGGCGCGGGATGTCACAAAGGGAAGCACGCGAACTTTCAGAGTGCCGCCATGGACAAATCGAAGCTGCCCAAGACCGTCACCGTCGTCGACCATCCCTTGATCCTGCATAAACTCACCTTGATGCGCGACAAGCACACGCCCTCGGCGGTTTTCCGGCAACTGCTGCGCGAAATCAGCCTGCTGCTCGCCTATGAAGTGGCGCGCGACCTGCCGATCACCAACCAGACCATCGAGACGCCGCTTGCCGAGATGGAAGCGCCCATCCTCAAAGGCAAGAAGCTCGTCATCGTGTCGATCCTGCGCGCCGGCAACGGCCTGCTCGAAGGCATGCTCGACCTGATGCCCTCGGCGCGCGTCGGCCATATCGGCATCTACCGCAACCCGGTGACGCTCGAGCCCGTCGAATACTACATGAAGGTGCCGGAAGACATCGCCGAGCGCCGTGTCATCGTCGTCGATCCGATGCTTGCCACCGGCAATTCCGTTTCCGCCGCGATCAGCCGGCTCAAGCAGAAGGGTGCCAAGGACATCAAGCTCGTCTGCCTGCTCTCCGCACCCGAAGGCATCGCCCATGTGGCGCAGGATCATCCCGATGTTCATGTATTCACCGCCGCCGTCGACAGCCACCTGAACAGCCATGGCTATATCGTGCCTGGCCTCGGTGACGCCGGGGACCGGATGTTCGGCACCAAGTAATGCCTGACGCCTGAGTCGGTTAAGCGCGCATTAGGCATAGGCCCGTCTTTAACGCTCCTTGCCGGATTTCACGGCCTTGATCGCGATCGGCTAACCTCCTGTTCACGCTTCCCCGCAAAGATCGCAGTCCGACAAGCGGGCGATGAACCGCGAATAGCGGGAGCGAGTGGATGAGTTGGTTGCGGCCGGGCGGCGCGAGTGGAGGGAAATCCGCGGCCCGTCAAATCATGTGCCGCGACGGTTCGAAACCCCGCATTCTCTTTGCCGAGGATTCCTATGCCGCGCGCACCCTGACAGCGGCGCTGCTGACCAAGATGGGCTGCGAGGTCGATGCCGTCGAGCATGGCGAGCACGCGCTCCATCACGCGAGCGAACGCACCTACGACCTGATCCTGCTCGACATCGAAATGCCGGTGATGGACGGGGTTAGCGCAGCGCGCAAGATCAGGGAATTGGGTGGCGCGCCGGCCCATGTGCCGATCATGGCCCTGTCCGCATTCCTGGCCGATACGGCGAAAGTGGCGAGCATCCGCGATGAATTCGATTCGGCGCTGGCCAAGCCGGCCGGCCGCGATGCCCTGCACGATGCCATCCAGACCATGCTGGACGGCGGCCGCTAGTCTTCAAACTGCTTGAGGATTGATGGGGCCGCGCCCGCTCGCGGGGCCCAGTCGGTACAACTCAGCGGTTGTTGGATGAGGGCGTCCGGGCCTGTCCTTCCAGCGCCTCGAGCATATGCAGAAATTCGCTCAGTTCGGGGCTCAGCCTTTGTTCGGAGCCGCCACGGGTCTTGTCCGCCGCCTGTTGTCGTTCGTTACGCATAACCACCATTCTCCCTCGCAATCTCGATAAATGCCACGATCAGGCTAACCAATTCCTAACCTGTCGTTGCTGAACGTTGTGCCCGTGCGTGCTTCATCGCCCGTTCATGGGGCGAGATAAGGCGGGCGCGGCGGCGGAGTTGGGGAGGGATTGCGGCAACAGCCGGGCAGCGGTTCATTTCGCCGGAACGATGCAGAAAAGACACACGAAATCGTGATGAATGGAATTGGTAACAGGCTGCGTACCATTTGGGCCCGCAGTCTCGAGGGGCGGATTCTTTTGGAGGGAATGATCGTGTCAGGGAAAGTGATTTGCACGGCGGCCGCGGCCGCACTGGCCTTGTGTCTGGGAACCGGACTCGCCTTGGCGTCGGCGGACGATGCCATCAAGGGCCGGCAAGCCTGCATGAAGGCAAGCGGCAAGATGATGGGCGACCTCGCCGCCATGTTCAAAGGCGAGAAGCCCTATGACAAGGCCGCCGTCGACGCGGCCATCGCCGCCCATGACGCGGCCTGCGCAGGCTGGGCGGACTGGTGGGGTCCGGATACGCAGAAGGGCGAGACGGTCGAGACTTGGGCCAAGCCCGAAATTTGGGCCGATATGGCCGGCTTCAATGCCGCGGGCGATGCCTTCTATGCTAAATTCGTGGCGGTGAAGGATTCGACCGATGAGGCAGGCTTCAAGGCGGCGTTCCCCGAGCTCGGCAAGGCTTGCGGCGGATGCCACGAGAAGTTCCGCCGCCCCAAGGAGTAACGGCTGACACAGCGTTCAAAGCGGCTCTTATGGAGTATGGCGCTCATCATCCTGGTGGGCGCCATTCTTGCCTGGTTTCTGAGCGCGCCCAGGCCGATGACGCAAGCGATGGTCCCGGCGCATCAGCCGGACCTCGCCAATGGCGCGCTCATGTACAATATCGGCGGCTGCATTTCCTGCCATAAGCCGGCAGCCGATGCCGCCGGAATGGATCCCGCCATCCCCAGCGGCGGCTTCCCACTCAAGACCCCGGTCGGAACCTTCTACCCGCCGAACCTGACGCCCGATCCCGAAACCGGGCTCGGCCAATGGAGCGATCTCGATTTCCTCAATGCCATGATGAGAGGCCTCTCGCCGTCGGGCGCCCATGCCATCCCGGCCTTCCCCTACACCTCCTATGCGCATATGCGCCCCGCGGACATTCTCGACATCAAGGCGCATCTGATGAGCCTCGCGCCGGTCGTCTCGCCCAACAAGCCGGCCGACATTCCATTGCCCTTCCTGCTTCGCCGCGGCATCGGCCTGTGGCAATGGATCGGTCTCGACACGACGCCGTGGAAGCCCGATCCGACGCAGAGCGAAAGCTGGAATCGCGGCTCCTATCTTGTCAACGGCCCCGGCCATTGCGGCGAGTGCCACACGCCCCGCACCTTCTATTTGGCTTCCGACATGAGCCGCTTCCTGATGGGCGGCCCCCATCCCGAGGGCGAAGGCCGCGTGCCCTCATTGCGCGATCTGATCGGCCGCGGCCGCTACACGGATGTGAACGACCTCGCCTCGGCGCTGCAATATGGCGAGATCATGGGCTACGACAAGCTCTCATCCGGCGGCATGCGCGCGGTTCAGGCCAATATCTCGAAATTGCCGGAACCCGATATCAAGGCAATCGCCGAGTATCTGGCGAGTTTGAAGTAGCCAGTGCAAGCCAGCCCTATCTCCTCCATGGGCGGGCTTGACCCGCCCATCCAGAGTTCAATGAAGGTGTTTAAGTGGAGAAAGACTGGATGGCCGCCTCAAGGGCGGCCATGGAGAGACTTATGGGTGTGATACGCGGTTTTCACATCCCCGACTTATTTGCATCCTTCAAGCAATAACTCGCGTTCTTCGGGAAATCACCCCGCCCAGGAAAATGGCGCGAAGTGACCGTTGCGCGTGCCCGTTTCGTCTTTCCAGGTAATTCCAAAGGCGTTGAAGACGCTTTTCGTTGCTCTGGCGAGCGCCAAACGCTTGTTTGCCGGGTGAGCCGTGTTGTCGACATAGATCGGCTGAGCGGCATCAGCCATGCTGGCCACGCCCGCGATCGCCTGGTCAACAAGGTCGCCGGCTTTAACCGCAACGTTCATGCCGTTGGCAGTGAAGCTGATGGGGCGCTTTTCAACACCTGCTACCTCGGATACCAAGGGCGCAAGATTTGCCATCGGCCCGCCCGCCGCTCCTGACGCGATGGCGCTGATGGCTTCGGTCTGAGCCGCACTTGCCTTGTCGTCGACAATCAGGCCTACTTTGATATTGCCCTCGAACATCGGGCCTGGAGCGCGCATGAGAACGATAAAAGAAAGTCCGTCGAGCTTGACGCCGTCTTTCTCGCCACGGTCAATCTTCATGGCGATGGCAGCTTTGCAGTCGCCTTCGGTTGGCGTTGCCTGGAGGTTGGAAGTAATGCAGGGGCATAGAAAAGCGCAATTGCAGCTCTCCATGTATTGACCTTCGATTTTCCACTGCGCCATGTTGACCTCCCATTTCAACAGTTCGGATGCACTCCACTACCCTTGGCAACACCGCTCCTAAGCTGGAGCTTGCAGGTCGATACTGATACCATCCGAGACTGTTTGCAAGGCGTGGGACGTTGCGCCCGTGCCGTCAGCGAGACTCACATCCCCGTCTTCTTGGCGTCCTTCAAATAGTAGTTTGCATTCTTCCCATAAATCATTCCGCGCAAGATGCGCCGCGCCGTCTCCGACTTCCGCAACGGATCGATCACCGCGCGCATGGCATCATGCGCCGCGACCTTCGCCGCATCGCCCATCGCCGACACCCCCGGCGGCTTCTGCGGAAAGCCGTAGCGGCGCAAGGTTCCGTTCATCAGCCTGATCTTGTTGAGCCGGCTCACCTCCGGCGTCTTCCAGGTCATCGCCATGGAGATCGAATAGCGCCCGCCGGTCCTGACCCAGTGCGGCCACATATAGGGAAGATGCACCGCATCGCCCTCCTTCATCGCGA
>JAEUMG010000302.1 GCA_016793355.1 Hyphomicrobiales bacterium | reverse complement strand
CCGCGATTTCCCGGTTGGAGAACCGCTTCCAGCATCCGCTGGTGTACCGTCCCGGATATTTCCGGGGGACGCCCACAGGCACGTGCGACTTTGGGCGCGCGTGATATGATGGATTCGTGTGTCGCTTTCAAGAAGAAATTGGGGCCGCGCGAGATATTTTTCGTTACCGCGATGTTAACGCGACAGGCTCGCGCGCCGCGCCAAATCAGAGCGTGATCGCGTCGGCGAGATCGGCACTCTCGTTCCTCACATTGCCGACCTTGCGATCGACCGGCCACAGCACAAGACGCTCCGGCGGATAGGGTCGCAGGAGGGCTTTCAGTTCGTCATTGCCGGCCGGTTTCTCGCCCAGCCATGTCGCCCAATCATCCGGCGCGATGATGACGGGCATGCGGTCGTGAACCTGGGCGAGCAGCGAATTGGCGTCGGTGGTGACGATCGTGCAGCTTCTGACCTTCTCGCCGGTCGGTGCGCGCCAATCTTCCCAGAGCCCCGCAAGCAGCATCGGCGCGCGATTGCCGAGCGAGACGAAGAAGGGCTGCTTGTCGCTCTTGCGCCATTCATAGAAGCCGTCGATCACGACGAGGCAGCGCCGGCCGGCCTTCCACGCACCGCGATAGGCGGGCTTGGTATCGATGCCGTCGGCGCGGGCGTTGAAGGTGGAGAAGGCCATCTTGTTGTCCTTGGCCCAGGCCGGGATGAGGCCCCAGCGCATCGGCTCGAGAACCCGCAGGCCATTCGTCGACACGATGGCCGGAATCATCGATGTCGGAGGGACGTTCCAGCGCTTTTCATAGTGATCGTGCAGGATTTCGGCGAGACCGAGATCGATCTTGATCTCGGAGTGATCCGATGCCAATCGCACACGCCCGCACATTGCTAATCTCTGAGTATCAGTGCGGCTTCCGGTTCGAAGCTCAGCCACACCGGCCTCTGTGTTGCATCGCCATCCTCGCCGGGGCCGGCAGCATTCTGAACAGATACGGCGAAGGGCTTGGCGATGCCCTCGACCTCGACATAATAGTGGCTGCGATCGCCGAAATAGGCGACCGCACCGACCTTGCCCGAGAGTACATTCGCCGTGCCGTTCGGATGCTGCCAGTGCAGTCGCAGTTTTTCCGGGCGCACCGCGACCGCGACTTCGTTTCCGGCAACAGGTGCGGGCGAGCCGAGCTTCGCCTTGAGCATGCCGAGATTGCCGGTGCGCACTTCGGCGATGTCCGTGCCGATGCTGCTCACCCGGCCGGGAAGGAAGTTCATGGTGCCGATGAACTCGGCCACTTCACGGCAGTTCGGCGCCTCATAGAGCCTGGTGGCGCTGTCGATCTGAAGCACCTTGCCGAGCGACATGACGGCGATGCGGTCGGACAGGGTCAGGGCCTCTTCCTGGTCGTGGGTTACGAAGACGAAGGTGATGCCGACAGTGCGCTGCAATTGCCGCAGCTCGATCTGCATCTCTTCGCGCAGCTTCTTGTCGAGCGCGCCCAAGGGCTCGTCGAGAAGCAGCACGCGCGGTTCGCAGACCAGGGCGCGGGCGAGCGCCACGCGCTGGCGCTGACCGCCGGAGAGTTGATGCGCGGCGCGTCCGCCATAGCCCGACAATTTGATGAGTTCGAGGGCGCGCTCGACCTTGGCGGCGGTGCCGGCCTTGCCGAGCTTCTGCCGGCGCAATCCGTAGGCGATGTTCTCGGCGACCGTCAGATGCGGGAAGATCGCGTAATTCTGGAAGACCATGTTGGTCGGCCGGTCATAGGCCGGGACGCCGGAAAATTCCCGGCCGTCGATGAGCATCTGGCCGGACGTCGGGTGCTCGAAGCCAGCGAGCATGCGCAACAGGGTCGTCTTGCCGCAGCCCGAGGGACCGAGAAGGGAGAAGAATTCGCCGCGCCTGATGTCGAAGGAGACATCGTCGACGGCTTTCACCGGCCCGAAATGCTTGGAGATATTCCGCAACTGGATGATGGCTTCGGCATTCGCCATGAGGTCACAACTCCGAAGGGCGCCCGGGCGCAAGGCCGCGCCGCCGCAGGATTTCCGAGAAAACCACGATGATGGTCGAGACAAACAGGATCGAGCTGCCGAGAGCCAGCGTCGCCGGCAGGCGCTGCGGAAAACGCAGCTGGCTGAAAAGAAAGATCGGCAGCGTCTGGTCGGTGCCGGACAGGAAAAAAGCCAGTACGAACTCATCGAACGAGATGGTGAAGCAGAGAAGCAGGCTTGACACGATGCCCGGCAGCGCGAGCGGGAAGGTGACTCGCCAGAACGTCATCCACGGCCGCTCGCCGAGATCGGCGCTTGCCTCCTCGAGGCTCTTCTCGAAGCCTTCGAGCCGCGAGATCAGGACCAGCATCGCGAAGGGGACTGCCAGCAGCACGTGGCCGGCGCCGACGGTTAACAGCGACAGTTCGATGTTGAAGATGCGCCGCAGGATGACGAGAATGGCGACGCCGAAGATGATGCTCGGCACGACCAGCGGCAGCATGATCGATCCGAACACCGGCCCGCGGCCGGGGAGCCGATAGCGCGTGGCGGCCATGGCGCCGAGAAGGCCAAGCGCGGTGCTGATGACGGCGACCGTCACGCCGACCGTCAGGCTGTTGCGCAGCGCCTCGAGGAGGCGAACCTCCTTCACCATGTTCTCATAATGCCGAAGCGTGAATCCCTTGAGCGGAAAGGTCGCGAAAATGCTGTCGTTGAACGAGAAGATGGGCATCAGCAGGATGGGCCCATAGAGGAAGATCAGGAACAGGATGGCATAGAGGCCGAACGGTATGGGCGTCCTGTGCATCGCTCAGCCGGTCTTTGCGCGCATGCGGCGGAAGCCGATGAGCCACAGGAAGAGGCAGACCAGCAGGGTGACCACCAGCATCATGACGATCGACAGGGCGGCGCCGAGCGGCAGGTCATTCTGCTTGCCGAAGAGACTCTGGATGGCGTTGCCGACCATGGTGCCGCTGGGGCCGCCGACCAGCGTCGGCGTCACGTAGTCGCCAACCGTCGGGATGAAGACGAGGAGGGCCGCCGAAATCGTTCCCGGTGCGGAGAGCGGCAGCGTGACCCGCCAGAAGCGCATCCAGGGACCGTCGCCGAGATCCGTCGCCGCCTCGAGGAGAGAGCGGTCGATTTTCTCAAGCGAGACGTAGATCGGCAGGATCGCGAAGGCGACCCAGGCATGGACGAGCGTTATCTCGACGGCGATCGGATTGTAGAGGAGGAATTCCAGCGGCTCGTCGATGAGCCCAAGCGACTTGAGGCCGGTGTTGATTGCCCCGTTGAAGCCTAGCGTGATCTTCCATGAGAAGACGCGCAGGAGATAGCTCGTCCAGAACGGAATGGTGATCAGGATCAGCCACAACATCTTGCGGCGCGTGACCCGGAAGGCAAGGTAATAGGCCATCGGGTAGGCAAGCAGCAGGACAAAGACCGTGCAGACGAGGGCAATGACCAGCGATTTGGCCAGGAGGATCGCATAGACCGGATTTTCGAAGGGGAAGGGAACGCCCATCCAGTAGGTTGTGGCCTCGGAGGGCGCGATCAGCTTCCAGTAATTGGCCAGCGTGAAGCCGGTATCGATCTCAAAACCGCTCTGGGTCCAAAAGCTCATCAGGATGAGGGCGGCGATCGGTGCCACCATCATGATGAGCATCAGGACGAGAATGGGCGAGAGGAGGGCGTATCCGGCAAGCCAGGGGCGCGCATTGACCGCCCGCCGCCATACGCTGCCTGCCGCGCCCGAACCGGCCGCTGGTGCATAGGAGGCCACGCTCACCCTCGGCGTGCCTCGCACACGATACTCAACCCGACCTCGTCCTCGTTCCGGGCCGTCCCGGCGGCCCCTTCAATAAGCGTTATTGACAATCGAAGGCGGACGGCTGTCAAATTGAAAATTCGTTCAATAAACAAATTGTAATCTGGACGATCGGACCAACACGGAGGAAATATCATGAGTAGTCGCGTGAAATTCATCGATCGCATGGCGCAGGGCAAGATATCCCGGCGCGACATGCTCAAGGCATCCGCTGCATTCGGCGTGGGCCTCGTGGCACTGCCGCGCCTCGCTCTGGCCGACGAACTGACCGTCATGGAGTGGAGCGGCTATGACGTCCCGGACTATTGCCAGCCCTTCCTTACCAAATACGGAAAACTGCCGAATTTCTCGATCTTTGCCGCCGAAGAGGACGCCCTGCAAAAAGTGCTCGGCGGTTTTGCTGCCGACCTCATGCACCCCTGCAACTATTCGGTCGGCCGTTTCGTCGAGGCAAAACTGGTGAAGCCGATTGACACGGCGAAACTCTCCAACTGGAAGGATTTGTTCCCGGCATTGCAGACCGCCCAGGGCGTGGTCGAAAACGGCGAAGTCGTGATGGCCCCGGCCGACTGGGGCAATTCCAGCATCGCCTACCGCCCGGATCTGGTCGAGCCCGACTATGCCGCCAATGAAAGCTGGAACATCTTCACCGACGACCGTTATGCCGGCAAGGTGGCGATGAGCGACAATGAAGTCGCCGTTCAGATTTGCGGCATGCTGATGGGCTACACCCCGGACGAGGCCTTCCACATGGAGGGCGAAAAGCTCGAAGCGGTAAAGCCGCTGGTCGAGAAGGTGGTCAAGAACAGCCGCTTCCTGTGGAACGATGCGACCGAGATCAACCAGGGTCTTGCCTCCGGCGAGATTGTCGCAGCCTATGCCTGGAACGACACAATCAAGAATCTGACCCGTGAGGGCATCAAGGTCGCCTATGCAAAGCCCAAGGAAGGCTATTTCACCTGGTTCTGCGGCATCACCATGCTGAACAAGGGCAAAGGAGACGAAGCCGCGGCCTATGATTTCGTCGATGCCTGGCTATCCCCCGAAACCGGCAAGAATCTCATCGAGGGAAGCGGCTACGGCCACTCCAACATCAAGGCCTTCGAGATCGCCAACAAGGAAGATGTCGCCGCCATGGGCTTTACCGACCCGATCGAGCACATGAAGAGCGCGATCCTCTTCCCGCCATTGACCGGAAGTTCGCTCGCCGCTCAGATCAAGCTCTGGGAAGAGATGAAGGCACTCAAGCAGTAGACAGGCTGACGGGCGCCCGGTTCGCGCGAGCCGGGCGCTTGCCAAGCAACCTCGCGAGTGGCAACGATGCGCAAGCGGTATCGGCGCGGAGGCCCTGAGTCATGAAGTACCTGCCATTCTGGCAGCGTTTGATTGCCACGGTGGTCGTTATGCTCGCTGCGGGCTATCTCTCCGGTGTCATCTGGCAGTGGATCTTCTCTTTCCCGCTGCCGAGCTACGTCGCGGGCGCCGTTGGCGGTCTCGCGGCGCTGCCGACATGGGATATGCTGAAGCGTATCCGCCCTTCCGACGTTTGATCGCACTCCGATGCCGGCGCCGGATCCAGTCCTAGAAACGGCTCTCGGCGTCTTCTGGCTGACGCTCGTCATTCTCATTCACGGCATCGGCATCCAGAAGATCAACGGCCAGTTCGGGAATTTGTGGGCGCGAGTCACGATCGAAACGCCGCACTGGAAGATCAACATCATCCTTGCCACGGTGATCGCCTCGCTTACCGCGCTGCATCTGATCGAGACGATGTTCTGGGGATTGCCAATCTACGCCCTGAACCTGGTGCCGACATGGATGGATTCTTACATCTTCGTGCTCGAGAACTACACGACACTGGGTGCCGGAAATGTCAGGCTTCCGCATGATTGGCGGCTGATGGGCCCGATCATCGCGATCTCCGGCCTTTTCACCTTTGGCTGGACCACCGGCGTGCTGGTTTCGACGATGACCGAGTTCACCCAGCTCAACAAGCAGCGCTCGAAGGGCAAGCTCGACGGCAGCGGTTCATAGCGTGTAGGTCAGCCGGATGACGACTTGGCCATCCTTCGCGTCGATCTCCTTGCGGTCGGCCGCCATGTGATGAAGGTAATGGCGAAGTCCGGCGAAAACGGCTTCTTCCTCGGTCCCAAGTTCGCCGGAATCGCTCAGATGCACGCTCCTCAAGGGCGGCAATTTGGCGGCCTCGGTGCCCTGATAGATCACCCGTAGCTGAAGACTGATGCCGTCATAGGCGGCCTCAAGACTGGCGTCGGGCTTGACCATATGATTGTCGCGCACGAACTCCATAACTTCACGCGTTTCGCTGACCGCGAGATCGGCGATGCCGGCCGGAATGCTCCAGTTCTTCGCCTGGGCCCGCAAGCCGTCGACGGCGCCGGTCAGCGTGTCGAGCGCCGCAGACCAGGGCAGGCTCTTGCGCTGGCGCGCCCCAAAACGGAACAGGAGCGACAGGACAATCGCGGCGATCAGGCCCACGGCCAGCATGCTGCCGGTGAAGCTTTTCACGACGGCCGGGAGCGCGGCGAAGTAGCCGGTGAAGATGTCCTGGCCGAGCGCGAGCAGGACCGAGATGCCGATGATATATGTGCCGCGCGTGCCAAGCTGGCGCGACACCGTGATCTCCATGCCGCCGGCGATCATGAAGCAGGCAGTGAAGACGAGGAGGGGGCCGGCCACCTCCGTCGGCACGGTGAGAAAGAAGCCTGAAAGCTTTGGCGAGGCGGCGAAAAGGACCAAGAAGGCTGCCGCAGCATAGGCGATGACCCGCGAAGTCGCGCCTGTCGCCCCCGAAATGCCGACAAGGCTCGGTGCGCTGCACATGCCGGTGACGCCGATAGTGCCGCCGATCACATTGGCGAGTCCGTCGGCGAGCACGCCGCGCTTGAGATTGCCGGAATCCGGGCGTTGCCAGGCGGCATTGTTGAGCCGCTGGCAGGTGGTGAGCACGCCGACCGAGCGCAGGGCACCGGCAATGCCGGCCGCAAGGAAGGCAGGGATCAGCGAGGCCTCGAATTCGAGGTCGAAAAACAGCGGCACGGGAACCGCGAACCATGGTGCGGCCGCGAGTGTATCGAGCTCTCTCGAACCGACTATGCCGACGAGATAGGCACCGGTCATGCCGACCACGAGGCCGAGAAGCGAGCAGGTCATCTTCCACACGCCGCGGCCCCAGATGCTCAGATAAACGCTGACCGCAAGGGTAAGCGTCGTGACGATGAGGTGGTGGGCGAAGAAGGGCTGATGCTCGTCCTTGACATCGAGCAGTTCGCCGATCCCGACAAGGCCGAGCTGCAAGCCGACAATCAGAACGGTGAGGCCGCTGAGGATCGGGGTGATGAGCAGGCGCAGCCGCTGCAGCATGAGGCCGAAACAGACTTCGACGGCTCCGGCGAAGAGGGTCATGCCGAAAACGAGCGGCATACCGCCTGCCTCAGCGGCAAGCAGCGACGGCGCAAGATAGACCGCCGAGAAGACCGGCGGCGCCAGGAAGCCGGATCCGACGGGCCCGCGCGGAATCGCCTGCAGGATCGTACCGATCGCGAGGCCGACGCAAGCGATCCGCATCACTTTGAGGCTCGTCTCCGCATCGGCATTGGAATGGCGCACGATGATGGCAACGAGCACCAGATAGATCGCCGAGGCCACCGCATACTGCAATCCGAGGATCGCGAGTTGCAGCGGCGGCGGATATTCATCGACGTCATAGATGAGACCGGGCGGCCGGATGACCCGGTCGAGACTGCCGTGCGGAGTCTCGTCGGTCACAGGCTCAGGATGGATCGTAGGCAACTTCGGTCATCATGCCGGTCGCCATGTGCATCAGATTGTGACAGTGAAACAGCCAGCGGCCGGGATTGTCGGCATCGAAGATGAGATCGACGGTCGCCTCCGGCATCACCAGGATCGTGTCGCGCAAGGCGCCCGCAAGCGGCACGCCGTCGAGCGCGGCGATCTGGAAATGATGGCCGTGCAGATGCATCGGATGCGCCATCATCGTCTTGTTGACGATCTTGATGCCGACGCGCTGGCCCTTCTTGACGCGCAAGGGGATGTGGTCGCCCCAGTTCCTGCCGTCGATCGTCCAGGCATAGGGCGTCATGGTTCCAGTCAGTGTCATAGTGAGCGCATTATCGACGGGGCGCGTGGCGAGGGGCATGGTCGTTTTGAGCCGCCGTTCGAGCGAGAGATCGGCCGGCGGGGCCTCGGACGCGGCATTGCCGTCAATCCTGACGATCGAGGCATCCGGCGCTGCAAGAAGTATCCCCGTTCTTGCCGTGTCGCCTTCGCGTTGCGCAAGCACGGGCACCATCGCGCCCGCCGGTACCGTGAGGCGGAGGTCGAGTCGTTGCGCGATGGCAAGCGGAAAGCGCGTTCCGGCTATGGGCTCGACCGGATCGCCATCGACGGCGATAGCAGTAGCTTCCGTTCCGCCGAGATCGATCCAATAGGCCGTGCCAGCCGAGCCGTTGATGAGGCGCAAACGCACACGGCCGCCGCGCTCGGTGCGCACGACCTCGGGATCTTCCAGTGTTCGGTCATTGGCGAGATAGGCATCGTAATCGATATCGTTGAGATCGGGTTTTGCGCCGTGATCCATGCCTGCCATCGACTGCATGCTGGACATGTCATGCCCAGCCATGCTGCCGGACGACCCGTGCGACATGCTGCTGTGATCATGGCCGCCCATGACGCCGCCGGTCAGACTGGCAAGCAATTCTTCCGGACTACTGAAGGAGAAGTCCTGGAACAACACGACGACTTCCTGCTCGTCGGCGCTGATATCCTCCTTCGTGCGCACGATGAGCGGGCCGGCAAGCAGGGACTGTTCCTGCAAGCCCTCGTGCGAATGCATCCAGTGAGTTCCGAAGCGCGCCGGAAAGTCATAGCTGCGGATTTCGCCCGGCAGCAGCGCCGGAACGTTGAATTCGGGCACGCCATCCTGGTCGGGCGGCGGCGTCTGGCCATGCCAGTGAATGATGGTCGGAACAGCGAGCGCGTTTTGCAGGTCGACACGGAAAGGCATCCCGGGATCGAGCGTGAGACCCGAGATGCCCGAAGACTGGCGCACGCCGAGCACCGAGGCGGAGCGGCCCTTTATCTCGATCTCGCGCTTTTCTACTCGCAGATCGACGGCAGGAGATTGCGCCCAGGACGGCAGGCTTCCCAGCAAGGGCAGGGCGCCGGCAGCAACACTGCTCGCAAGCAGGCGTCGGCGCGTGAGTGCTAATGCGGTCATCGGGCTTCTCCGAATGCTAGAGTCCGAGGTTGCTCTTCACGTTCTTGAGGAACATGATCTGCGAAGTATAAGCGTCGACCAGGCAATCGATATTGGCGCCGCAGGCATTGCGCTGTTCGATGAATTTGCGCTGCGAGGCCTTGACCTCGCTCATCGTTGCCTGGGGTGCACCGCTGCCGACGATGAGGAAATACATGCCGGCGGTCTGCTCATCGAGCCGGCTCAGATTGTGATTGCCGCAGATCGCCTCCTCGGCTGCGAGGATGGCATGGGCGCAGTTGAACGAGGCGGCTTTGGCGGGCGCGAATGCCACGGCAATTGCGGCGGCTCCAAACAGAGATAGCTTTAGCATCTGGCGATTCACCTTGCTCTCCCACAAATGGTCCGAGCGAACCTAGTCCGTGGCGCCGGGATTGAGAAGCCCACAAACCGCACCTGCAATTCCCAATTGTGTGAGAAGGGCGGGTCTGCAAGAATCGCCAGGATCGGATCGGACGATGAGCGCATCTGAAGCGAACCTGGCTGCAAAGTCTCCCGTAGCTGGATTGGGCGGCACTACGGGCATAATGCGGATTTCCGCATGGATCGCCTATGGCATGGGTAGCTCCGCCTACCTGCTGATGATTCCGACCATCGGCTTTGCCACTTACTTTCATGCCGAAATTGCCCGGGGACGTCCCGATGCCGACAGTCTGTGGGCGGCTGTCGTCGCGATCTCGCTTGCCATTGCCGGTATCGCCGCACCTTTCCTCGGCGCCCATGCCGACGCCACGCACAGGCGCCGCCGCCTTCTTCTGCTGCTCACGGCGCTGGCCTGTGTCCTGACGGCCACGCTCTCGTTGACGGGCGCGGGCGACATCGTGCAAGCCGCCATTGTCTTCGTCGGCGCTCATGTCGCCTTCATGCTCGCCAAGGCCATTTACGATTCATATCTCCCTCAACTGGGAACCAGGCCGTCCTTGCCCGTGATCTCGGGCGCGGGGTGGGGGCTGGGTTATCTTGGCAGCATTGCCTGCTTCCTCCTCTGCCTGCCTTTCATTCGCGGCGGCAGCGAGACCGCCGATCCCGAGATATTCAGGCTCGCCTTCCTCGTGACCGGAGTGTTTTTCGCATGTCTCGCCTTGCCGGCCATCGCGCTTCTGCCGGCCGACGGCAGATCAACGGCGGGACCCGGCACCGCCTATACCCGCATCCGCGACACCGTGATCGGCTGGCGGGAGCATCGCGAGACCTTCAAGTTCCTGCTCGCCTTCTATCTCATCAATGACGCGATCGTGACGCTGATCTTCTTCATCGGCATCTACTTCAAGACGAATTTCGGCCTGACCGTCGAGGAAATCCTGCGCCTTTCCTTGCTCTTCTACGCAGTCGGCATCCCGTCGACCGTTGCCTTCGGATGGCTCGGACGCAGATGGTCGGAGCGGGGTGCACTCAATGTCACTTTGGCCGTCTGGATAGGCCTCTTCGCGCTACTGGCTTTTGGCGAAGGTGCGCATGTTCCGCTTGCGGCTGTCCTGATCGGCGGCCTGGTGATCGGCTCCAGCCAGGCACTGTGCCGCAGCATCTATGCGCGCATGATTCCACCCGAGCGCAGCGCCGAATTCTTCGGCTTCAACGCACTGGTCGGCCGCGCATCGGCGGTGCTGGGGCCGATCAGTTTCGGCCTCGTGAGCGCGGCGACCGGCAGTCAGCGGCCGGCCATGGCTTTTCTGTCGATTTTCATTGTGCTGGGTGGACTGGCTCTGGCCCTGGTCCGGATCCCGAAGACTTGAATGTGTCGCAACGGGCTAGGCATGCTTCTCCGCGCTCCGGTGCTTATTGCAATTGCGCTCTTGTTGTATCCGGGCTGCGCGCGTGCGGAAGTCCCTTCACCCGCTCTTGCAACCTGGCTCGATAGGGAGATGGCCGCGGCCGGCATACCCGGCGCCAGCATCGCCGTCGTCAGAAACTTCGACATCGCATGGGCTGCCGGTTTCGGTGACAGCAACCGGGCGCGGCAGGTGCAGGTGACACCGGAGACGCTGTTTCAGGCGGCATCCGTCAGCAAGCCGATCGCCGCGCTGGCGATGCTGATAGCCCTCAATGAGAATCGTCTGGGTGTCGACACGCCCGTCAACGATTTGCTTAGGCAGTTCTCCGGCGATGCAAGCATTGCCGACTGGCGATTGCCGAACCCCTTTGCAAAACCGGTCACGATCCGCATGCTGCTCGCGCACACCGCCGGCACGAGCACCTTTCGCTACAAGGGCTACCGCTATGGCTATCAGCGCGAACCGCCGGGGCCGATCGACGCGCTGCCGACCATTCGCGACGAGCTTCTGGGGCTTCCACCGGCCAACACGCCGGCGATCGAAACCGTGCGCGAGCCCGGCACGCAATGGGCCTATTCGCCGGCCGGATACACGATCATCCAGGCGGCGCTGATGAACATCTATGGCAAGCCCTTTGCCGCGATCATGGATGAACTTGTTCTGAAGCCATTGCGGCTCGACGACAGCACCTTCGCGCAGCCGACGCCCGCGTTGTTCACCCGGCGGGTCGCGATACCCTACCTCGATGCGAATGAAGCCATGCCGGATGGGCCGCGCGTCTTCATCGCGGCGGCCTCGGGCGGGCTTACAAGCACGCCCCGCGACCTCGCGAAACTCGTGATCGCGGTGCAGAAGGCGCTGGCCGGCACGGCGCAAGGCCGGATCACGCCGGAGATCGCGCGCGCCGCGCTTGAACGCCAGCCCGGCATGACCGCGCCCGAGGCCTGTTTCCCCTCAGACGTCACGGAAGCAAAGGCCTGCCGCTCCTCCTGGGGGTTGGGTTTCGATGTCAATCTCACCAAACACTTCGGGCACGCGCCCGACACCGCGCCGACGGGCGGCTGGTTCGGCCATAGCGGCTTCAACTCAGGCTATCTCGCCGTCATGCTCGGCAGCAAGGCGGGCGGAAACGGAGTGGTGATCATGCTCAATGTCGCGCCCGAGGACATGTCGGGCGATGTGCCGCAATGGGGCTTCCTCATGAAGGTCGTCCGCCGCATTGCCGACGAGGAGGGGTGGT
>JAEUMG010000248.1 GCA_016793355.1 Hyphomicrobiales bacterium | reverse complement strand
GCTCGTCTATTTCGGCCTGCTGCCGGTCGCGATCAGCTTCTTTTACAGCCTGGTCGAAGGCACGGGTGGCGATGGCCAGGCGCAGGTCCAGCTCATGCCGGATGTCAGGTCCTATCTCGACTTCGTCATGATGCTGATCCTGGCCTTCGGTCTGTGCTTCCAGTTGCCGGTGATTCTGACCCTGCTCGGCCAGATCGGTGTCGTGAGCTACGAGCAGCTCAAGAGCGGGCGGAAATTTGCGATTGTCGGCGTCTTCGCGATTGCCGCGATCCTGACCCCGCCGGACCCGATTTCGCAGATCGCCATGGCCGTGCCGCTGATCGGGCTTTATGAAGTCGCAGTCCAGGCGGTCCGTTTCTTCGAGAAGCGCCGGGCCGCCGCCGAAGCCGCCAAGGACGCCGCCACCCTTTAACCAACGCCGTCACTTGGCGCGGCCGGTTTCGGGCCCTATAGGGGTGGCCGAAACGGGACCTTTCTCATGCATGACATCAAGCTCATCCGCGACGATCCGGAGGCTTTCGACCGCGGACTCACCCGGCGCGGGCTTCCGCCCATGGCCGCTGCCCTGATCCGCCGCGACGAGGCGCGCCGGGACTGGACGCAGAAGCTCCAGGAAGCGCAGGCGCGCCGCAATGCGGCCTCGAAGGAAATCGGCGACGCCATGAAATCCGGCGACAGGGCGCGGGCCGAGGCGCTCAAGGCCGAGGTCGCGGCGCTCAAGGAGATCATCGCCGACAGCGAGGCGCGGGAGCGCCAGGTCAGCGAAGAGCTCAACGCCGATCTCGCCGCCATTCCCAATATTCCCCAGGACGATGTGCCGGACGGGGCGGATGAGCACGGCAATGTCGAGGTCCGCCGCCATGGCGAGCCGCGCAATTTCAATTTTGCGCCGAAGCAGCATTTCGAGATCGGCGAAGCGCTCGGGCTCATGGATTTCGAGACGGCCGCCAAGCTTTCGGGTGCGCGTTTCGTCGTGCTGAAAGGGCAGTTGGCGCGCCTGGAGCGGGCGCTCGCCAGCTTCATGCTCGACCTCCATACCGGCACGCATGGCTATACCGAGGTCAATCCGCCATTGCTCGTGCGCGACGAAACAATGTTTGGCACCGCGCAACTGCCGAAGTTTCGCGACGATCAGTTCAGCGTCAGCGGCGGGTTGTGGCTGATCCCGACCGCAGAAGTTCCGCTCACCAATCTCGTGCGCGAGGCGATCACAGACGAGCAGCAATTGCCGATGCGCGTCACCGCCTGGACACCCTGTTTCCGCGCCGAAGCGGGGGCGGCCGGCAAGGACACGCGCGGCATGATCCGCCAGCATCAGTTCTCCAAGGTCGAACTCGTCTCGGTCACGACGCCGGAGCAATCGGCGGAGGAGCATGAGCGCATGACGGCTTGCGCCGAGGAGGTGCTGAAGCGGCTCGGCCTGCCGTTCCGAACCATCGTTCTATGCACCGGCGACATGGGCTTTGCCTCACGCAAGACTTACGACATCGAAGTGTGGCTGCCGGGCCAGAATGACTATCGCGAGATTTCGTCCTGCTCGGTCTGCGGCGATTTCCAGGCGCGACGGATGAATGCGCGCTTCCGGCCTAAGGACGGGAAGGGCGCGCGTTTCGTCCACACGCTGAACGGGTCCGGCGTTGCCGTGGGACGCGCCCTCATCGCGGTGCTTGAGAATTACCAGAATGAAGACGGCAGCGTCACAATCCCGGAAGTGTTGCGGCCCTATATGGGCGGACTTGAACAGATCGGACGGACTTGATGAGAATTCTGCTGACCAATGACGACGGCATCAATGCGCCGGGCCTCGTCTCGCTTGAAAAAATCGCGCGCGAGATCTCCGACGATATCTGGATCGTCGCTCCCGAATGGGAACAGTCGGGTTCGTCGCATTCCCTGACGCTTGCCGATCCCTTGCGCCTGCGCGAAATCGAGGACCGCCGCTTCGAAGTTTCCGGAACGCCGTCCGACTCCGTGCTGCTGGCGGTGCGCAAGGTCATGCCGGCAATGCCGGATCTGATCCTTTCCGGCGTCAATCGCGGTCAGAACATTGCCGATGACGTCACCTATTCCGGCACGATCGCGGCGGCCATGGAAGGGACCGCGCTCGGGCTCAAGTCGATTGCACTGTCGCAGGTCATGGGCATCCACAATGAAGGGGTGCGCTTCGATGTCGCCGAGACACACGGGCCCGGCATCATCCGCAAGCTGATCGATCTTCAACTCGGGCCAGGCATCCTCGTCAACATCAACTTTCCCGATTGCCGGCCGGACGAGGTTGCCGGCATCGAGGTGACACGCCAGGGCAAACGCGACCAGAACCTGTTGCTCGTCGATGAGCGGGTGGATCTGCGCGGGCATGGCTATTACTGGCTTGGGTTCAAGCGCGAGCGCGGCAATCCGCCGGTCGGCACCGATCTGCGCGCCGTATTCGACAAGCGTATCTCGGTGACTCCGCTGCATATGAACCTCACCCAGATCGAGGCGATGGAAGCCCTGCGTCTGGCGCTCGACACGAAGTGATCGACGATCATCGCAAGATCAAGCTTCTGATGGCGCTCCGCAACCAGGGTGTGCGGGACCAGCGGGTGCTGGAAGCGATCGAAACGGTGCCGCGCGAACTCTTCCTCGAAGAAATCTTCGCGGGGCGCGCCTATGACGACAATGCCTTGCCGATTTCCTGCGGCCAGACGATCAGCCAGCCCTTCATCGTCGCCTTCATGACCGACCGATTAAAGCTCGACAAGCGCCACAAGGTGCTCGAGATCGGCACCGGTTCGGGCTACCAGACGGCGATCCTGTCCCAGCTCTGCCGGCGCATCTATACGATCGAGCGCTATCGCACCCTGGCGGCGCAAGCCGGCGAGCGCTTCAAGACCTTGCAACTCACCAACATCACCCAGATGGTCGGCGACGGCGCCAAGGGCTGGCCGAACCAGGCGCCTTTCGACCGCATCATCGTCACTGCCGCCGCAACCGAAATTCCGCCGCCGCTTCTGGAACAACTCGCCGAGGGCGGCATCATGATCATTCCGCTCGAAAGTGCCCCGGGCAAGCAGGACCTGGTGCGGGTCACCCGCACGGGCGCCGGTTATGACCGCGAGAGCCTATTGCCGGTCCGCTTTGTGCCCCTGGTCGAGGGCGTGGCCAAGGAAATCTAGGCGCTTAAGCAAGCCGCCGGCCCTCCCGTTGCTCCAATTCCGGGCAGAGGCTAGAGCAGTGTTCTCCCTCCCCCTTGTGGGGAGGGATCAAAGGGTGGGGGTCTCGAGGTCTCTCCGTATGACGTCAAGAAAAATGAGAGAGCGTCGCAACCCCCACCCCAGCCCTCCCCACAAGGGGGAGGGGGAAGAAAGGGGATAGAGGCGACACATTGGCCTTGTTCAAGAAAATTCTGATCGCCAATCGCGGCGAGATTGCCTGCCGGATCATCAAGACGGCGCGCCGGATGGGGATCAAGACGGTCGCCGTCTATTCCGATGCCGATGCCCGCGCGCTGCATGTCGAGATGGCAGACGAGGCGGTGAATATCGGGCCGCCGCCCGCCGCCCAGTCCTATCTCGATATCGACAGGATCGTCGACGCCTGCCGCCGGACCGGCGCCGAGGCCGTCCATCCGGGTTACGGCTTCCTTTCGGAGCGCTCGGCCTTTCCGCGCGCGCTCGCCGCCGCCGGGATCACTTTCATCGGGCCCAATCCGGAAGCCATCGATGCGATGGGCGACAAGATCGAATCGAAGCGCGCCGCAGCCGCGGCCGGTGTTTCGACCGTCCCCGGCCATATGGGAATCATCGCCGACGAGGCCGAAGCGATCGCCATTTCGCGCAAGATCGGCTATCCGGTGATGATCAAGGCCTCGGCCGGCGGCGGCGGCAAGGGCATGCGCATCGCCTATAGTGACGGCGAGGTGAGCGATGGCTTCGCGCGCGCCAGATCGGAGGCGCTGTCGTCATTCGGCGACGATCGTATCTTCATCGAGAAGTTCATCGTCGATCCGCGCCATATCGAGATCCAGCTCCTCGGCGACAAGCACGGCAACATCATTTATCTCGGCGAGCGCGAATGCTCGATCCAGCGGCGCAACCAGAAGGTCATCGAGGAGGCGCCTTCGCCGCTGCTCGATGCGGCGACCCGCAAGGCGATGGGCGAGGAGGCGGTCGCGCTCGCCAGAGCGGTCGGCTATGATTCGGCCGGCACCGTCGAATTCGTCGCCGGGCAGGACCGCTCCTACTTCTTCCTCGAGATGAACACGCGACTCCAGGTCGAGCATCCGGTGACCGAACTCGTCACCGGCATCGATCTCGTCGAACAGATGATCCGGGTCGCCGCCGGCGAGAAACTCTCGATCGGCCAGTCGGATGTAAAGCTCAAGGGTTGGGCGGTCGAATCGCGCATCTATGCCGAAGACCCATACCGCAATTTCATGCCGTCGACCGGGCGGCTGGTGCGTTATCGCCCGCCCGCCGAAGGAGCCGAGAACGGTGCCACGGTTCGCAACGACACGGGCGTCTACGAGGGCGGCGAAATCTCCCTCTATTACGATCCGATGATCGCCAAGCTCTGCACCCATGCCGCCGACCGCAGCCATGCCATCGATGCCATGGGTCGGGCGCTGGACGGTTTCTATATCGAAGGCATCCGGCACAATGTGCCGTTCCTCGCGGCGATCATGGAGAATCCGCGCTGGCGGTCGGGCGAATTGTCGACCGGTTTCATCGCCGAGGAATTTCCGCACGGCTTTTCGGGGCGCGCGCTCGATTCGGAGCTCGTCCAATTGCTGGCCGGCGTCGCTGCGGCGCTCGATCATACCGAGAACCTGCGCAAGCGCCATATTGACGGGCAGCTGCGCGGCAGGCCGGTGAAGTTCTCACCGCGCCGCGTCGTCAAGCTCGCCGACCAGTGGATTTCGCTCGAGGTGACAGGCGATACCGCAACGCAGATCACGATCCACCAGGAGGGTGCAAAGCCGCAGGAACTGCGCTCGAAATGGCATCCGGGCCAGCCGGTCTGGTCGGGCGACGTCAATGGCCGGCCGGTCAAGCTGCAGGTCCAGCGCATCCTCAATGGTTACAGGCTCAGCCACCGCGGCGCGAGCGTCGAGGCCCATGTCTATAGCGAGCGCGAGGCGGCGCTGGCGCGACTGATGCCGGAGACGTCGCGCGCCGGCTCATCCAACAGGCTGCTTTGCCCGATGCCGGGTCTCGTCGTGTCGATCGCGGTGAAGGAAGGCCAGGAAGTCAAGGCCGGCGAGGCGCTCGCCGTGGTCGAGGCGATGAAGATGGAGAATATCCTGCGCGCCGAGCGCGACGGCATTGTGAAAACCGTCCAGGCCAAGGTGGGCGACAGTCTCGCCGTCGATGCCGTCATCATGGAATTCGCGTGAGGCCATGGCCGGGCCGGCGCTCCGCCTGTTGATCGAGGGCAGGGTGCAGGGTGTCGGCTACCGGCAATGGTTCGCTGAGGAAGCCCGTTCTCTTGGGCTCACCGGCTGGGTGCGCAATCGCGCCGACGGCCGTGTCGAGGCGGTGATCAGTGGAAAGGCGGAATTGCTCGAACGGCTCGTCGCGGCGGCCGAGCGCGGCCCACGCTTTGCGGCCGTTTCGCGAATTGAAAGACACCGCGCAAATGACGAAGGCTGGAGCGATTTCTCGATCCAGCCAACGGCATAGTCCTGTCTTCAGGCGGCTTCCGCCTGGAGCGCCGCCTGTACGGCGGGGCGCGCTTCTATGCGTTTCATGAATTCAGCCACGTTCTTCCACTTGGCGATATCGACGCCGACCCACTTGCCCCAGCTGAGCACGGTATAGGCATAGGCATCGGCGACGCTGAACTTGTCGCCCAGCACATAGGGGTGCTTGCCGAGAATGCCGTCGAGATGGTCGATGCGTTTGGAAATACGCTCGATCGTCGCCTTGCGGGCTTCGGGCGTGATGCTCTTGTCGAACAGGCTCCCCATGCTCTTGTGGAACTCGGAGGTGATGTAATTCAGCATTTCCATGGCGCGGTAGCGTTCCATGGTGCCGGGCTTCGGCAGGATGTCGCTGTTCGCCTTGTCGGCGAGATACTGGACGATCGCCGGACCCTCGGTCAGGACTTCGCCGGTGTCGAGTTCGAGCGCAGGGACATAGCCCTTGGGGTTGATCTTCGTATAGTCCTTGCCGGACTTGGTCTGCTTGGTGCCGAGATCGACGGCTTCGAGTTCGAATTTGTTGCCAAGCTCGCGCAAAACGATATGGGGCGAAAGCGAACAGGCCCCTGCGGAGTAGTAGAGTTTCATGGATGCTCCCATAAATAACAAGGACGGTTGGCCGTCGCGGAGTGTCCTAGCGCCGGTCGCAATAAACTGCAACTAAGTTAGTGACACTTTCTGTCAACAGGGCGTGATCGGCCCGAAGACCCGCGCAAAACAGGCCGCCAGCGCCCTGTCGGCATCGGCCATTGTCAGGGCAAGGCCGAGAGCTCTGAGACTGGTGACGCCGTGGTCACTGACACCGCAGGGTACGATGCCGGTGAAATGTGAAAGCTCCGGCGCAACGTTAAGGCTTATGCCGTGCAGGCTCACCCAGTGACGCACCCGGATGCCGATCGCGGCGATCTTGCTTTCATCCTCGCCGGTGTCGGTTGGATGCCTGATCCAGACGCCGACGCGATCCTCGCGCCGTTCTCCCGCGACGCCGAGTTCGGCCAGGGCGGCGATGATCCAGTCCTCGAGGGCGGCGACAAAGGCGCGAACATCGCCGCCGCGGCGCTTGAGGTCGAGCATGACATAGGCGACGCGCTGGCCGGGCCCGTGATAGGTGAACTGGCCGCCGCGGCCCGAGGGGTAGACCGGGAAGCGCTCCGGATCGACAAGGTCGCTTTGTACCGCGCTGGTGCCGGCGGTGTAGAGCGGGGGATGTTCGAGAAGCCAGACGCGCTCGGGCGCATCGCCCTTGGAAATGGCCGCGACCTCGGCATCCATGCGGGCAACCGCTTCGGGATACTGGACGAGGCCTTGCGAAACCTCCCAGGCCACCGGCCATGGACGCCAGAGCCGGGTGCGAATGTCGGCGCGCTGCATCGGTCCTTTGTGGACGGGGATGAGGGAACGGGCAAGACCGTAGAGCCCATCGGCTGCCGCGGCGATCAATCGGCGCCGCCCCGCACATGATCGCGCGCCACGGCCATGCTCTTGAGGATGGCATGGATACGGTCGCCCGGGGCAAGTTTCATCGCATCGGCCGAACGGCGGGTAATGCGGGCGAGGATCGCATTCTCGCCCAGCCGCAACTGCACCAGAACACCCGGCCCGTCGCCGGGCTTGAGCGCCACCACCTCGACCGGCAGGGCATTGAGCGCCGAGAGACCGTGCGGCGCTTCGCGCGCCAGGATCACCTCATGAGCCATGATCTGCACCCGCACAGGCGTGCCGGGAGCAGCATCGATGCGCGGCAGGAGCAG
This sequence comes from Hyphomicrobiales bacterium, assembly GCA_016793355.1. Classification (GTDB taxonomy): domain Bacteria; phylum Pseudomonadota; class Alphaproteobacteria; order Rhizobiales; family Aestuariivirgaceae; genus JAEUMG01. The sequence continues at coordinate 1,582 of JAEUMG010000248.1, read as the reverse complement.
GGGCCCGGCGGCGGTCGAAAGCCGGGTGAGACCGTCATCCTCCTGCGCTTCCACGCGCGCATGGAGCGCCGATGCCACTTCGCGCAGGCCCATCGCGCGGAGCGCTGCCGGATCGAACATGACGTCCGCAGTCGTCCCTTGCGCGACGATGCGGCCCTTCTCGATCACAACCATCCGGTCGGCCAGAAGCCGTGCCTCGTCCATGTCATGGGTGACGAGCACCACCGGCATGTCGAGGGCCTTTCGAAGCTTTGCGATCTCGCGATAGAGGGTCTCGCGCGTGGCGCGGTCCACCGCCGAGAACGGTTCGTCCAGCAGAAGCGCCTGCGGGCGCCTTGCAAGTGCCCGGGCCATGGCCACGCGCTGCTGCTGGCCGCCTGAAAGCTGTGCAGGCTTTCGACCGGAAAGGCCATCGAGATGCAACAGGTGCAAGAGCCTTTCCGCCTCCTTGGCCCGCTCGGACCGCGCGAGAGGGTGGAGCGCCGCGATGACATTCTCGGCCGCGGTCATATGGGGAAACAGCGCGTAAGTCTGGAACACCATTCCGACCCGGCGCCGATGGCAGGGAATATCCACATTCGCCGCCGTATCGAGCCAGACGGTGTCACCCACCGCGACACGCGCGTGCCGGGGCCGCCACAGGCCCGCAATGGTTCGCAGCAGCGTGGTCTTTCCCGATCCGGAATGACCGACAAGAGCCAGAAGCTCGCCGGGCATGACCTCAAACTCAACATCCAGCGGAATAGGCGCGGCGGCGCGCGCCATTACCCGGAGCGCCATCAGGAGAGCCTTCGGCCGACGCGGCGCGACAGGGCGAAAGTTGTGGCGATGGCGCAAAGCGAGATCAGCAGAAGTGCCGCCGACATGACCGCGGCACCCCGGTCATCGAAACCCTGCACGCGGTCATAGATGGCGATGGCAATCGTCTTGGTCTCGCCGGGAATCGATCCGCCAACCATCAGCACGACCCCGAATTCACCGAGCGTGTGCGCGAATGTCAGTACCATCGCGGTCATCAGCCCCGGCCAGGCGAGCGGCAGTTCGACCTTCCAGAGCCGCCGCAGCGGGTCCATGCCGCAGGCCGCTGCCGCCTCGCGCAGTTCGACTGACACCCCCTCAAAACCGCGCTGGGCCGGCTGGATGGCGAATGGAATGTTGACGATCACCGATGCCACCACCAATCCAGCGAAGGTGAAGACGAGTTGATGTCCGAAGAGCGCCTGCCAGAATTGCCCAACAAAGGAATTGGCGCCAAAGGCGACCAGCAGGTAGAAGCCAAATACCGTCGGCGGCAGCACCAAAGGCAATGCCACCAGCGCCTCCGCCAGACCCTTGCCGGCAAAGTTCGAATAGGCGAGCCATCGTCCGGCGAATACCGAAAGCGGCAAAAGCAGTGCGGCGGTCAGTCCCGCAAGTTCAAGCGAAAGCCAAAGCGCCGTCCAGTCCATCAGTTTGTTGCAGCGGCCGCTTCACCCGGCAACACGAAACCATAACGCTTCATGATTTCGCGCGCCGCGGGCGAGCTCATATAGGCATAGAACGCCTCGGCCACGGGCGTTGCCTTCTTGCTCAGTGCCATGCG
>JAEUMG010000228.1 GCA_016793355.1 Hyphomicrobiales bacterium | reverse complement strand
GATGCGCCGGCTGGCCTCCGGGCTCGCAAGACTCATTCCGCCGCCCGGCGCGTCGAGGTGAGCGTCTGCACGACCTCGAAGCCTTCGAACTGCGGATGCCCGTCATAGAGCTTCCTCGCTCCGCCCGCCCGCGCATGCGCGGCGCGGAAAGCATCCGACTTCGTCCAGGCTTCGAAATCGGCCCGGGTCGCCCAAACCGTGTGCGATGAATAAAGGATGTTGCCGTCCTTTTCGGGCCCTCGCAGCAGGTGGAATTCAACGAAACCCGCCATCTCGTTGAGATGACTGTCCCGGTTGATCCAGAGCTCCTCGAAGGCCGCACCGTTCTCTTTCGGCACAAGGAAGCGGTTCATCGCAATGAAATTCATACTCTCTCTCCTCTTATGATCCGCCGAGCCGCATCGCGAGCGACACCTTGGCGGTGAAGCCTTCCGCATTCTGCAGGTCGAGATAGGGCCGGTAATTCGTGTCGAAAAGATTGTCGATGTTGAAGCGCACGATCACGTCCTCGTTCACCGCATAGGACGAGAACAGGTTGAAGATATTGTAGGACTTGCTCTTCTCGAAGCCCTCCGGGACATCGTTCTGCGCCGCCGTGGCAAGCCACTGCATGCCCGCCTCGAAAGAATTTTCGAAGGCGCGGAAGCCGACGGTGGTCACCAGCTTGTCGGCGGGAACGGTGCCCAGCGGTTCGTCCGACGTCTCGTCATTGCCTTCCATGGTCTGTCCGCCGATCGCGATGAAGGCGAAGCCCGCATCATAGACACCCTCGATCTCGAAACCGTGGAGAACAACCTCGGCGATGTTCTCGTACTGATAGACGCGGAGTATCGGGTTGTACACGCCGCCGATATAGTCGGTGACGCGATTGTGGAAATAGCCGCCCTTGAGGCGCAGGGCGTCGCCTTCGATGAGAAGGCTGTCATGCTTCATATTGACGCCGCCCTCGAGATCGTGCCCCACCTCGGGCTTCAGGTTGGGGTTCGGCAGGAATTCGAAGGTCGCCGGCGGCGGATGGAAGCCGGAGATCAGCGTCTCGGTGATTGCCGGCGCGCGATAGGCCTCGGCATAGGTGCCGTAGAGCGTGATGCCGGCAAAGCGCGTGTCGACGAAGGGATTGACGCCCAGCGTGATCTTGGGCGACAGCCGCTGCCCGTCGCTCTCAATCGGCTTGCCGGTTTCCTTGTCGGTGCCGTTCAGTTCATAGCCGTCGAAGCGCAGGGCGCCGATCACATCGAAATACGCGCTGAGCGGCACCTGGTCCTGGATGAAGGCGCCATAGACGGCGCGCTTGCCGCCCGGCGTGAAAAGGTCTGCGGTGCCGAACTCGTCTTCGACATTGACCCGGTCTTCGAAGGCGTCGCCGCCGATGGTCAGGGTGTGATTGAAACCTCCGGTCGCGAACAGAGAAGTATTCCATATATCGGTTCCGGCCGTGTCGATGTCGAATGTCCGGCTGACGCCGAGCAGGCCCGTGCAGCAGTATTTCGTCTGCTCGGCCCTTGTGCCGGTCAGGTATATGCTGGCGTTGAGATTGACCAGCGGCTCGTCGGGATTGGCGCGCTGGTAGCGCGCCACCGTCGTATCGGCAAGCACGTGGTTGCTGTATTGCGTCGCCGTCTTTGAAGTGCCGGAGTCATAATCCTCGTCATTGACGAGATAGCTGACGGTCACGGTTTCATAGGTGCTCGGAAATATTGTCGCCTTGACCAGGCCGGAGAGGATCTCCGAACCGCTGTTGTAGATTTCGTTTCCGGCGCCGTCGGTATATTCGTTTTCGTCGCGATAGATGACATTGGCGAGAAGCCCGCCATATTCGCCGAGTCGCGCCGCGCCCGCGGTGTTGGTGAGGAAGCCGTCGTCATTGCTCGAATAGCCGATCTTTTCATAGACGGCGTAGTCCTCCCCGTCGCGCAGGAAGTCGAAGGCGCCGACCGTTTCGAAGGCCGCGACGCCGCCGATCGCACCCGAACCGTAGATATTGGCGACCGGGCCGCGGGTGACCGTGACCAGCTTCAGGACTTCGGGCTCGAGATAGAAGGCGCCATTGGCATTATGGCCGGAGCGCTGGAAATTCTGCCGGGCGCCGTCGATCGTCACCACCACGCGGCCGAAATCCTGCAATCCCCGGATATTAATTGCGGTTGCCGGATCGTCCGCATTGTTGTCGGTATAGACGCCCGGCATCTGGTTGAGGATCTCGCTGATGTCCCAGGCCTGGCGTTCGTCGATCTCCTCGCGCGTTGCCGTGCTCACGCCGGCTTTGACATCGACGGCTTTTTCCGGCGTCTTCGTCGCCGAAACCGTCACCGTATCGAGCAGCACCTCGCGATCTCCCTTGCCGCCCTCGCCCTGATCTTCTGCCGCCGCTTCCACGCCGAGCGCCAGAGCCATCAATGCGGTCCCGCTCATCAGTCCCGCCAACCGTCCAAATCGAAGTGTCATATTCCACGCCCCCACGCGTCGCTTGCTGTCTTGAAGCTTGGCTGGCTGGCGGCCGCGCGAAGCGCGCGGCGGGAGCTTGCTGGCTGAGCATGATTCGGATGCGACACCGCATCCGCACTTGACGATTAGCAATTGCTGAGTATTTTGGTCAAGTATTTTCCAGCTAGTATAGGAAAATATTAGAATCTCTCTAAGCGAGGAGGCGCTGCAGTCTTGCAGTAAAAATGCAACTAACGGTTGCCATTCATGCCATGATGGAAGAAGAAGAGAAAATGTATCCGAGTAATTCAGCGCTCCAGTTAGAGCGTAAACAGTTCGAGGTTATCAAGAGTCCTGATTTGTTTAAGGGAAACCGTGAGATTTACATAAATCATGAGGATGAAATCTACAAGTTGAGCATCACCAAGACAGGCAGGCTGTTGTTGACGAAATGAGCGGCACCGGGTCAATGAAGCAAATATTCTCATCTGCGCGGCCCTCCCGTCGCCGATCCCTGCAAATTCTTCTGGGCGGCTGTGCTCTGTTGGCCGCAAAGCCGGCCATCGCGACCGAACTCGCCGATGCAACGGGCCGGGTCGTCTCGTTCTCCGATCCCAGGCGCATCGTCTCGATCGGCGGCGCGGCGACGGAAACGATCTTCGCGCTCGGCGAAGGCAAGCGCATTGCGGCCATCGACACGACCAGCACCTATCCGCCGGAAGCGGGCGCCCTGCCGAATGTCGGCTATATGCGTGCGCTCTCCGCCGAAGGCGTTCTCGCGATCGGGCCCGATCTTGTCATGGCGCTCGAAGGCGCCGGCCCCCCGGCCGCGATCTCCGCACTGGAAAGGTCGCGCGTGCCGGTCCTGATGGTTCCCAACAGGAGTTCGACGGAAGGCGCGATCGAGAAGATCGACTTTATCGGCAAGGCTCTCGCTGTCGAATCGCGTGCCGCGGAACTGTCCGCCAGGATCGGCGCGGACCTGAAGGACCTGGCGGCGAGTCTCGCCGGGTCCGCTGAGAAGCCGCGCGTGCTGTTCATCCTCAGCACCGCCAATGGCAAGATGACGGTCGCCGGCGAGAAGAGTTCGGCCGATGCCATGATTGCGCTTGCCGGCGGCGTCAACGCCATATCGGGCTTCGACGGCTACAAGGCCGCCAGTGCCGAAGCGCTCGTTGTCGCGTCTCCCGATGCCATCGTGATGATGAGCAATCTTATGGCTCCCGATGCTGCCGATCAGGTTCTCGCATCCGCATCGCTCGCCGCCTCCCCGGCAGTGGCGAACAAACGCATTGCACTGATGGAAGGCACATATCTTCTGGGCTTCGGGCCGCGACTCGCCGAAGCCGCGCGCGATCTCGCGCATTTCCTCCATCCTGAACTGAAGCTTCGGAGCGGCTGAGGACGTGAGCGGACTCGTGCTTGGTGCCGGCGCGGCGCGCGCCGATTTCGGCGATCGCACCCGGCTCGGCCGCCTTGCAGTGCCGGTCTTGCTCGCCGCCCTGCTCGTCTGCTTCCTCGCGTCGCTGATGACGGGACCGGTGCCATTGTCGGTTCGCGCCGTCATCGCCGGATTGTTTGCATCTGACGGTACCGCCAGCCTTCGCGACATCGCCATTGTGCGCGACATCCGCCTGCCGCGCACGGTACTTGCCCTGCTCGTCGGCTCGGCCCTCGCCGTCTCCGGCGCCTTCATGCAAGGCCTGTTTCGCAATCCGCTCGCCGATCCCGGACTGGCCGGCGTTTCGTCCGGCGCCTCGCTGGCCGCGGTTGCCACCATCGTGCTCGGTCACCATTGGATCGGCCACATGCCCCAGTTCCTCCAGCCCTATGCGCTGGCCGTTGCGGCATTCCTCGGCGGACTGGTCAGTACACTGATGCTGTACCTCATCGCCACGCGCAACGGCACGACATCGGTGGCGACCCTGCTCCTCGGCGGCATAGCCCTGGCTGCATTGGCCGGCGCCGCGGTCGGCGTCCTCGTCTTTCTGAGCAACGACCAGCAACTGCGCGACCTGACATTCTGGAGCCTGGGCAGCGTCGGCGGTGCCGACTGGACGAAAATCCTCGCCGTCGGTCCGGTCATCCTCGTGCTGCTGGCATTATCCCCACTCTCCGCCGATGGTCTCAATGCCCTGGCGCTCGGCGAGGCGGAAGCCAGCCATCTCGGCATCTCGACGCAATGGCTGAAGCGCGGGGCGATCCTGCTTGTCGCCGGCCTCACCGGCGTGGCGGTCGCGGTCAGCGGCACCATCGGCTTCATCGGCATCGTCGCGCCTCATATGCTGCGATTGATGATCGGCCCGGATCATCGCTATCTCATTCCGGCCTCGGCCTGTCTCGGCGCGATCCTCCTGTTACTTGCCGACATGGTGGCACGGACCATCGTTTCGCCCGCCGAGCTCCCGATCGGCATCGTCACCGCGCTCATCGGCGCCCCGATGTTCTTGTGGATCCTACTGCGCCGCCGCGCTTTGGTGGATTTGTGATGATGCTCCGCCTTTCCCTTCTCCCCTCGTGGGAGAAGGCGGGCGAGCCCGCAGGGCTCGACCGGATGAGGGGGCGTCGCAACGCAACGGCCATTTGTTACTTGGCCACGCCCCCTCACCCGCCTCGGACCTTCGGTCCTCGTCGCCCTCTCCCACGAGGGGCGAGGGAAGCGTGTAGCCCATGCGCATAACCGCGGCCGGCCTCCAGATCGTCTTCGGCACGAAGAAGATCATCGACGTTACCGACTTCGCGCTGTCGCCGGGCGAGATCGCCGTCATCATCGGCCCCAACGGCGCCGGCAAGTCGACCTTGCTGCGCGCCCTCGCCGGCGATCTCACGCCCTGGCAGGGCCTTGTGAATTATGGCGACGTGCCGCTGCATCGCCTCAAGCCGCGCGACCTCGCCGCCCGTCGCGCCGTGCTGTCGCAATCGATCGACGTCGCCTTCCCCTTTACCGTCTTCGAGGTCGTGCGCCTGGGGATGCTGGCGGGAACCCACGGGGTCGATCGTGAGCGCGCCCGCAACCTGCCGCATGAAGCGCTCGTCCGTGTCGATCTTTCAGGCTTCGAGCATCGCTTCTATGCGAGTCTGTCGGGCGGCGAACAGCAGCGGGTACAATTGGCGCGTGTGCTCTGCCAGGCCTGGCAACCGGTCCTGCGCGGCAGCCCGCGCTACCTCTTTCTCGACGAACCCTCCGCGAGCCTCGATATCAGGCACCAGTTGCTGGTGCTCGATATTGCGGCAGGCTACGCTCGTGCCGGCGGCGGTGTCCTCGCGATCCTGCATGATCTTAATCTGGCCGCAAGCTATGCCGACCGCCTGATCGTCATGAGCCGGGGGGAGATTGCCGCGGAAGGCCGGCCGCAGAAGATCCTGACCACGGAACTTCTGCGCGATGTCTTTGGCCTTAACCTGCCTGTCGGCGCCGCGCCGAAGGCGCCGGAGCCGTTCATTCTACCACAAATGGCACGAACAACCATCTAAGGTAGAAATAGACGCTAGCCCCACCTAAACGGTTCAGTTTTCACTTTTTGTTCGCTGGGCTACCCCCTACCGGCCCACCCCGCGCGGCTTCTCCTGGGCCATCCTGGGCGATTCCAGGGGCATCCTGAGAGCCTATGTTCCCTTTTCGTCCCTAGACCCGCTTTCCGGCCGTTACCCCGCCATCGACCATGATCACGCTTCCCGTGGCAAAGCCGCAGTCGGGCGAGGCGGCGAAGATGACGGCCTCCGCGATCTCGGCCGGATCGGCGATCCGCTTCATGTGCGGGAACGAGGCCCAGCGCAGGCGTTCGGCCTCCGGATCGGCCGCCTTCATCACCGACTGCTCCATCATGTCGGTTGCAACCGGGCCCGGGCACACGCAGAGCGCGCGGACCTCCGGCGCCAATTCGACCGCCAGGGCCTTGGTCAATCCGATGATCGCCCCCTTCGAGGCGCAATAGGCGACGCAGCCGGCATAGCCGAGCACCCCCGCATCCGATCCGATATTGACGATCACGCCCTTCCGCTTCCGCAGACTTGCGAGAAAACCGCGCGCCAGCAGCCACGGCGCCGTCGTGTTGACCGCGATGGTGCGATCCCAGTCGGCTTCCGTCGCCGTTGCAAACGGCATGTCCTCGTAGATGCCGGCGCAATTGACCAGCACATCGATCTCGCCAACATCGCTGACGAGTTTCTCGATCTGCTCCGGCTTGCTGAGATCGGCGCCGAAGGCTTGCGCCTTGCCGTCGATTTTTGACAAGGCGCCGAGCGCCGCCGCATGCGTCACGCCATGCACAAGGGCTTCATCGCCGACCCGCGCAAAGCGCCTGGCAATGGCCAGCCCGATACCGCGGCTCGATCCGGTAGTGAGAACACGGCGCATCACACCCTCCCTGCCGTGCTGCCGCCGTCGATGGCGACCGCCGAGCCCGTCATGAAGGCGGCCGCGGGCGACGCCAGGCACAGGACGAATTGTGCGATCTCGTCCGGCGAAGCGATCCTGCCCAATGGATGATAGGCGCGGAAACTCCTGTAGTAATTTTCGGGATCGCCCGAATCGCGCGCGCAATCGGCCATCAGTTCCGTATCCATCGTGCCGGGACAGATCGCATTGACGCGGACGCCTTGCGGCGCGAGTTCGATCGCCATCGCCTTCGACATGGTGACGAGCCCATGCTTCGCCGCGACATAGGCGACATTGTTGGGGATGGCATGCAATCCCAGTTCGGACGCGACATTGATGACCAAGCCTTGCGATTTGGCCAGCAAGGGCAGCGCCGCCTGCACCGTGAAGAACGGCGCCTTGAGATTGACGGCGAGATGGATGGCCCAGAGATCGTCACTGGTCTCTTCGATTCCGCGCTCGATATTGACTGCGGCATTGTTGACGAGAATGTCGAGCGCGCCCTGCGCCAAGGCCGGCGCGACGGCCTTCCGGGCACCCGCGGCTGTCGCCAGATCGGCCGGCGCCGCGATCAGCCGATCTCCGCCGCCTAGTTTCGCCATGGCGCTCGCTACCATCTCCGCCGTGCGGTCGTTGACGAAGACAATCGCTCCGGCCTCATGGAAGGCCCGTGCAATGGCAAGGCCGAGCCCCCGCCCCGCACCCGTGACCAGCACGGCCTTGTCGCTATAGTCGAAAGAGATCAACTGCCATCCTCCCCATTCTCTTCCCTCCCCGACTTCGGGGACGGTGTCGTGCGACAGCACGACGGGTGGGTATCTTTTCGATCGATTGGCCCTACCCGTCCGCTTTCGGCGTCCACCCTCCCCATGCCTTACGGCACGGGGAGGGAGATTTTGTTTCTGCCCAACGCTATAACGGCTCCATGGACCTTCGCCAGCTTCAATTCCTCGCAGCGCTTGCGCGCGAGAAGCACTTCACCCGTGCCGCCGCCGCCTGCAACATCTCGCAGCCGACCCTCTCCGGCCGCCTGCGCCAGCTCGAGCAGGAACTGGGCGTGCCGATCGTCGAGCGCGGCCAGCGCTATCACGGGCTCACGCCCGAGGGCGAGCGGGTGCTCAAATGGGCCCATGTCATTCTCGACAACTGGCAGGCCATGCAGCAGGAGCTCGGCCAGATCAGAGGCCGCAAGGAGGCCTTGACCGGCAAGCTCGTGATTGGCGTCGTTCCCTCGGCCCTGCCCATGGCCGCGCTTCTCACCCGCGCCATGCAGAAACAGCATCCGGGCGTCGACTTCACCATCCTGTCGCACTCGACCGAGGAAATCCTGCGCGGCCTCAATGATTTCTCGCTCGATGTCGGCGTCGCCTATCTCGACAATGAGCCGATCGACGGCCTCGTCGCCTCGCCGCTCTATCGCGAGCGCTATTGCCTGTTCGTCGCCAACGCCCATCCTCTCGCCGGCCGGAAGACGGTGACCTGGGCGGAAGCCGCCCGCGAGCCACTGTGCCTCCTCACCCCCAATATGCAGAACCGGCGGATCATCGACCGCGCCTTCCGCACCGCCCAATGTCAACCGACGCCGCGGCTCGAGACCAATTCGATCAGCAATCTGTGGTCGGATGTGCGCTTCATGGGACTGGCCGGCATCATGCCGGAATATTTCCTTGCGGCTTTGGGCCCGGTCGAAGGCATTACCGCCGTCCCCTTGAGCGAACCGGATGTCGAGCACGGCGTTGGATTATTGGTGGTCGATCGCGAGCCTCTGGCGCCCATCGTTGCTGCAGTGCAGCATGTGGCCCGGAATTTTGACCCTACGGGGCTGCACAAGGGCCCGGCCGGCTGATCGGAAAGGCCGATAGGGCCATCGAAACTACCGATTTGATGCCGCGGGGCCATTCGCGCAGAAGTTAGAATGATTATATAATCATTGAGCTTACGCCGGGACCGGCAAAGCAGGATAGTGGTAATGCTGACCAGACCCGAACCGCCGCCGGAAGCCGAACGCGCCAGGGCCATCTGCGCGGCGCATGGCGACCGGCCGGACGCCTTGATCGAGATTCTTCACGAACTCCAGCATGAACTGGGCTTCGTGCCGGAAGCCGCCTTGCCGGCGATTGCCCATGCCTTGAATCTTTCACGTGCCGAGGTCCACGGCGTCGTCAGCTTCTATCACGATTTCCGCCGCTCACCGCCCGGCCGCCATATCGTCCAGATATGCCGGGCCGAATCCTGCCAGTCGATGCACAGCGATGCCCTGTGTAATCACGCCACGGCGTCGCTCAAGACCGGCTTCGGCGAAACCAGTGCCGATGGCGAGGTGACGTTGCAGGCTGTGTACTGCCTCGGCAATTGCGCGCTCTCGCCCGCCATGATGGTCGACGGCCGCCTCTATGGCCGCGTCGATCCCAAGCGCTTCGATCAGATCATGACGAACACGCGGAAAGGAGCTCAAGAATGACTCGCGTCTTCGTTCCGCGCGACTCAGCAGCCCTCTCGGTCGGCGCAGACGAGGTCGCGATCGCGATTGCCGCCGAGGCGAAGAAGCGTGGACTGAAAATCGATCTCGTGCGCACCGGTTCGCGCGGCCTCTTGTGGCTCGAGCCTTTGATCGAAGTCGAGACGCCGAAGGGCCGCATCGCTTATGGTCCGGTGCAGCCCGAGGATGTCACGAGCCTCTTCGATGCAAACTTCCTCTCCGGCGCCAGGCATGCATTGTCGCATGGGCATCCCGACGATATCCCCTATTTGAAGCGTCAGGAGCGCGTGACCTTCGCGCGCATCGGCGTGATCGATCCGGTGTCGATTGCCGACTTCACCGCCCATGGCGGCTATGAGGGCCTGCGGAAGGCGCTCGAGATGAAGCCGCTGGAAATCGTGACCGCGATCACCGAATCGGGCCTGCGCGGTCGCGGCGGCGCCGGATTCCCGGCCGGCATCAAATGGAAGACGGTGCACGACGCTGAAGCCGATCAGAAGTATATCTGCTGCAACGCCGATGAGGGCGATAGCGGCACCTTCGCCGACCGCATGCTGATGGAAGGCGATCCGCTGACCCTCGTCGAGGGCATGACGATCGCCGCGATCGCCACCGGCGCCACGCAGGGCTACATCTATGTGCGTTCCGAATATCCTCACGCCATTGCAACCCTGAAGCGGGCGATCGCCAATGCGGTCGAAGCCAACTATCTCGGGAATGACATTCGCGGCAGTGGCAAAAGTTTCTGGCTCACGGTGAGAACCGGCGCCGGCGCCTATATTTGCGGCGAAGAAACCGCGATGCTCGAAAGCCTCGAAGGCAAGCGCGGCATGGTGCGCCCCAAGCCGCCGATCCCGGCATTGCAAGGCCTCTTCGGCAAGCCGACGGTCATCAACAATGTGCTGACCTTCGGCGCCGCGCCGCAGGTCCTCGCCAGGGGCGCGCAGTATTACAAGGATTTCGGCATGGGCCGCTCGCGCGGCACGCAGGCCTTCCAGCTTGCCGGCAACATCAGGCATGGCGGCCTCGTCGAGAAGGCCTTCGGCATCACCTTGCGCGAGCTCATCTATGATTTCGGCGGCGGCACGCAGTCCGGCCGCCCGGTCCGCGCCGTCCAGGTCGGCGGTCCGCTCGGTTCATACTTGCCGGAAGCGCAGTTCGACCTGCCGATGGATTACGAAACCTTTGCCGCAAATGCCGCGATGGTCGGCCACGGCGGCATCGTCGTCTTCGACGACACCGTCGACATGGCGAAACAGGCGCGGTTCGCGATGGAATTCTGTGCGATCGAATCCTGCGGCAAGTGCACCCCGTGCCGCATCGGCGCGATCCGCGGCATCGAAGTCATCGACCGCATCATTGCCGGCATCGAGCGCGACAAGAACCTGTTGCTGCTCGACGATCTCTGTCAGACGATGGTGGACGGCTCCCTCTGCGCCATGGGCGGCCTCACACCGATGCCGGTGCAAAGCGCGGTCAAGCATTTCCCGGGAGATTTCGACCGGCCGGCGAAACTCGAGGCCGCGGAATGAGAATGATGCACAAATCCCTTTCCCTCCGCCACGCCGCAGGCGTGGGGAGGGTGGCGCGCGCCGGCGCGACGGGTGGGGTGCTTCAGCGCGCTGCCTGCCTGATTTGTTACTCTCAACGACCCCACCCGGCGCTACGCGCCACCCTCCCCGCGCTTCGCGCGGCGGAGGGAGAATCGGAGGTGACGCCATGACGCTCATCAGGGAAACCGACTACGGCACGCCGAAGTCCAAATCCGAACAGATGGTGACGCTTGAAATCGACGGCCACGAGGTGACCGTTCCCGAAGGCACCTCGATCATGCGTGCCGCGATGGAGCTTGGCACCAAGATCCCCAAGCTCTGCGCCACCGACTCGCTCAATTCCTTCGGCTCCTGCCGGCTTTGCCTCGTCGAGATTGAGGGTCGCAAGGGCACGCCCGCTTCCTGCACGACGCCGGTTGCCGCCGGCATCAAGGTGAAGACCCAGACCGACCGCCTCGCGCAATTGCGTAAAGGTGTCATGGAACTCTACATCTCCGACCATCCGCTCGACTGCCTCACCTGCGCCGCCAATGGCGACTGCGAATTGCAGGACATGGCGGGTGCCGTGGGTCTGCGCGAAGTCCGCTACGGCTATGACGGCGACAATCACGTCTTTGCCAAGCGCGATGGCGAGGACAATTTCCGCTACAAGGCGAAGGACGAGAGCAATCCCTACTTCACCTTCGATCCGGCCAAGTGCATCGTCTGCTCGCGCTGCGTGCGCGCCTGCGAAGAGGTGCAGGGCACTTTCGCATTGACCATCGACGGCCGCGGCTTCGCCTCGCATATCTCGGCCGGGATGGACGAGAGCTTCCTCGATTCCGAATGCGTCTCCTGCGGCGCCTGCGTTCAGGCCTGCCCGACCGCGACCCTCACCGAAAAATCGATTATCGAATTCGGCCAGCCCGATCATTCGGTGGTGACGACCTGCGCCTATTGCGGCGTCGGCTGTTCCTTCAAGGCCGAGATGCAGGGCGACCGTGTCGTCAACATGGAGCCCTATAAGGATGGCGGCGCCAATGAAGGCCATTCCTGCGTCAAGGGCCGCTTCGCCTGGGGCTATGCGACGCACAAGGACCGCGTCCTGAAGCCGATGATCCGCGAGAAGATTTCCGATCCCTGGCGCGAAGTCTCCTGGGACGAGGCGATCAACTACACCGCGCGGCGCCTGCGCGAGATCCAGGACAAGTATGGCCGCGGTTCGATCGGCGGCATCACCTCATCGCGCTGCACCAACGAAGAAGTCTATGCGATGCAGAAGATGATCCGCACCGCTTTCGGCAACAACAATGTCGATACCTGCGCGCGCGTCTGCCACTCGCCGACCGGCTACGGCCTGAAGCAGACTTTCGGCACCTCCGCCGGCACCCAGGACTTCAAGAGCGTCGAGGAAAGCGACGTCATCCTCATCATCGGCGCCAATCCGACCGACGGCCATCCGGTCTTTGCCTCGCGCATGAAGAAGCGCCTGCGCGAGGGCGCGAAGCTCATCGTCGTCGATCCACGCCGCACCGATATCGTGCGATCGCCGCATGTCGAGGCCGATTATCACCTCGCTCTCATGCCCGGCACCAATGTCGCCGTCGTCAACGCTCTCTCGCACGTGATCGTCACCGAGGATCTCGTCGATCACAGATTCGTGGCCGAGCGCTGCGATCCGGTCGAATTCGCGCGCTGGGCCGCTTTCATCGCCGAGCCGCGCAATTCGCCGGAAGCCCTGGAGGAGATCACCGGCGTTCCCGCCGCCGATGTCCGCGCCGCGGCAAGGCTCTTCGCGACCGGCGGCAACGGCGCCATCTATTACGGCCTCGGCGTCACCGAGCACAGCCAGGGCTCGACCATGGTCATGGGCATGGCCAATCTCGCCATGGCGACCGGCAATATCGGCCGCCGCGGCGTGGGCGTGA
>JAEUMG010000223.1 GCA_016793355.1 Hyphomicrobiales bacterium | reverse complement strand
TCCGGGCCGCCGGCCGGCATGGTTCCGGGCTGTTTGGCGAAAGCGTCAAGGTAAGTCGCCATGCGTTCGTTGAAGAAAGCTTGGGCGATGAAAGTCGTCGGGTCGATGGCGATGACGAAATGGCCCACGCGGGTATCGCCCAGGGCCGTCCCGTCCTGCTCGTGCGACAGGCGCATGCCCATCAGCGCGCCGCCAAGGATGTCGGCCACGCCGGCGAGCGCGGCCCCCTTATAGCCGAATTCGACGCCGCCCACCGGGGCCAGCGCGCGCGCCTCACGGGGGTCACGCGTGAAGGCCCCGTTTGCGTCGATGGCCACGCCTTCCGGAAGGAGCAATCCCTCCGTGCGGTAGCGCAGCACCTTGTTCCAGGGAATGCTTGAGGTCGCCATGTCGAGGAGAAATGGATCGCCTCCCTCGCGCGGGGCGGCTACCGCAATCGGGCTCGTGCCGTGAAAGGCGCGCGCGCCCCCGTGTGGTACGACCAGGGCGCCCGAATTGCAGGTCACCATGGCGATGAATCCGGCATTGGCGGCCGCCAGCGCATAGGCGCCGGCGGCACCGAAATGGGTCGAGTTGATGACGCCGGCCATGCCGATCCCGCAGTCCCGCGCCAGAGCGCAGGCCTCGTCCATGGCCCGGTAGGTGGGCAGGTGGCCAAGTCCCCCGTCGGCATCGACCAGGATGGCGGCGCGGCGCTGCGGCTTGATTGTGATCGCCGGATCGCCTTTCGCCAGGCCGGTTTGCAGGGATTTTACGTAGAAGGGCAGGAGACGGATTCCATGACTGTCCACGCCATGCAGCGAGGCGTGCAGCATCGCGTGGCTGGTTGCCTCGGCTGTCTCTTCGCTGGCACCAGCTTTGGCCAGCGTCTCCTCGGAGAAGGCGAGCAGCCGGGCTGCCGGGAGGCGGATTTCAGCCACGGCAGCGCTCCACGTCGCCGTAAGCCAGAGGAGCATTGCCGCTATCAGGATTCGCATCAGTTGTTCCTCTTTCGTACCATTCGAGAGAGGAGTTAATCCGCGAATGTGGCAAAACTATGCCCTTAATCCTATAAAATGGAATTTGCTGTTCAGGATCGCTTCAACTTGGCCAGAAAATCCGGTGTGGGCCAGGAATCGGCGGGCATGCCGAGCTTGATCTGCATGTCCTTCACGGCCGCGCGCGTCATTGATCCGAGCTTTCCGTCGATTTCGCCCACATCATAGCCCTTCCTCGACAGGACCTTCTGCAACTCCATGATCTGCTGGTAGTCCAGCGCGTCAACGGGGCCGTTGCCCGGCAAGACCGGTGGCGCGCCGGCGAGGCGGGTGGCGAAATAGGCGGCGGTGAGCGAGTAAACGAGCGACTCGTTCCACTTCAGGTAGACTTTCGTGAAATTATGATAGGCGAAGAAGGCCGGACCATGCCGGCCCATCGGCAAGAGGAGTGAAACCTGCACATTGTCGGCCTTGACCGGCTTTCCGCCGCGCATCGTGACGCCCCATTTTGCCCACTGTGAACGCGGCAGCCTGATCGCGATATCGGCCTTTTCCCAGGGCAGGTCCTGGGGAACTTCGACTTCCTGCAGCCACGGCTGGTTGGCCTGCCAGCCGTGATTGACGAGGAGATTGGCAGCCGAGAACATGATGTCCTCCAGGCTGCCGATCAGATCGACGCGGCCGTCGCCGTCGGCATCGACGCCACTTTCGAGGAAATCGGCCGGCAGGAACTGCACCTGACCGATTTCTCCAGCCCAGGCGCCGACCATCTGGTTTTCCGACATATCGCCGCGATCGATGATCTGCAGCGCGGCAATGACTTGCGGCCGGAACTTCTCGGGGCGTCGGCAGTCATAGGCGAGCGTGGCCAATGACTGGATTGTCTTGAAATCGCCCATATACGAGCCGAAATCGGTTTCGAGGCCCCAGAAGGCCACCAGTACCGGGCCCGGGACGCCGTATTTCTTCTGCACTTTCGAGAACAGCGCCGCATGCTTCTTGAGCAGCCCTTGCGCCTTGCTCATGCGATTGGCGGAGATCAGCTTCTGCTGAAATTGCAGGAAGGTCAGCGAAAAGGTGCTCTGCGAGCGATCGCGGTCGATGACGCGCTTGTCGTACTGAATATGGTCGAGAACAGCGAGACCGCGCGGTGAAACGCCCATGCTGGCGGCTTCCTTCTTCAGTCCCTGAAGCCATTTGGGAAATCCGGCGGGACCGGGGGGCGGGCAGGTTGCCAGCGCCGAGCCGGCGAAGCTTCCGAGAAAGGCTGCAGCAACAAGGATGCTGGCGGTGCGGCGCATTGAATTCTCCCTATTCGCAGTGATTCCAGCGGTCTCTACCATCGGGCCGTTGCACGGTCCATGTGGTGATTCTTTGACGCACGCGCTTGACGGTGCGGCCCGGGGGCCCGAAGCTGCCCGTGCCAACCGAGGATACCGTCCATGACCAGTGCGCCCGCAGCCGCCCGCAGCAACGATGTTTTTGATACCGGCAAAATCCCCTTCGACAGCGAAAAGCTCGACGCGCTGATGGATGCGGCCGGACTCGACGTGCTGATCGTCACCTCGAAACACAATATCCAGTATCTCCTCGGCGGCTACCGGTTCTTCTTTTTCGACGCCATGGATGCGATCGGGCTCAGCCGCTATCTGCCGGTGTTCGTCTACCCGAAAGGCCATCCCGAGGACGCCGCCTATATCGCCAATTCGATGGAGGCCTATGAGCGCGCCCTTGGCCGCTTCTGGGTGCCGAATGTCATCACCAAGACCTGGGGCTCGCTCGATGCGATGCGCGCGGCGCTCGATTATGTCGGCAAGCTCGGCAAGACACCGCGCAGGATCGGCGTGGAGACAGCATTCCTGCCGGCCGATGCCTATAGTCTCCTGCAATCGGGCCTTGCCAATACGGCGATTGCCGACTGCCTGATCCCGCTTGAGCGGCTGCGCGCGGTCAAGACTCCGCAGGAACTCGAAATGCTGAAGAAGGCTTCCGAAGGCGTCGTCGATTCCATGCTCGCCGTCATGTCGAGCCACGGCCCTGGGTCGACGAAGCACGAACTGGTTGCAGCCTTGAAGCGCGAGGAGGTCGCGCGCGGCCTCACATTCGATTATTGCCTCATCACCACCGGCACCAGCAACAACCGTGCACCGTCCGACGAGAAGTGGCACAAGGGCGAAATCCTGTCGCTCGATTCCGGCGGAAATTATCATGGCTATATCGGCGATCTCTGCCGCATGGCGATCCTGGGCGACCCCGACATAGAATTGCAGGATCTGCTCGCCGAAGTGGATGCCGTCCAGCAGGCGGCGCGGAAGCCCATCAGGGCCGGTGCTGTCGGCAGTGACGTTTATGCAGCGGCCGAGAAGGTACTTTCGACTTCGCCCAACCGCGCGCACATGCATTTTTGTGCCCATGGCATGGGCCTCATTTCGCATGAGGCGCCGAGGCTCACAAGCAACGGGCCCGTGCCTTATCCCGGCGATGACGCCGACAAGCCGCTCCAGGCGGGAATGGTGCTCTCGATCGAAACGACAATGCCCCATCCCAGACGCGGCTTTGTCAAGCTTGAGGATACCGTAGCGGTAACCGTGGATGGCTTCGAGCCCTTCGGCGACGCCGGGCGCGGCTGGAATCGCGGAAAACTATAAAAAAACTTGATGGAGTTTTGCGCGATACGGTAAGATTTCGTACACCCACCCGGCGGCATGGCGGAAATTCCCTAAAAATTGCGTCAGTCTGAGTAGCGATTTCCAAACTTCCGGTTGCAAGGATGCTCGCGCAAAAGGGAGCATCGCGCCGGTCAAGTCATGTGGGAGTCTCTCGCCGCCAATCTTGCGGTGATTCTGGCGCTGCTTGTTGGATGGACATCTGCAAGCGAACGGGTCGCCGGATTCAGCGCAACCACCCAGAAAATCCTCTTCGGTCTCCTCATGGCGGTCGGAACCCTCGGTTCGATGATGATGGCCTATGAGTTTGCCCCGGGCCGCTACACGGATCTCCGGATGGCGATCATCACCCTTGCCGGGTTCTTCGGCGGTTTGCCGGCCGCGCTACTCGCCGGCACTGCCGCGCTCCTGTATCGGGCGTATCTCGGCGGTGCATTCCTCGCAGGTGCGTCGTTCATCGTCCTGGCGATGGCAATTGGCCTGGCCGGTTATGCGCTGCGGCGCGGAAAACCCGTAATGCTTGCGCATGTCGTGCTTCTCGCATTCGCCGTCGTAGGGGCAACCCTCGGCCTCATGAAACTGGCATTTCCGAGCTTTGTCACCATGACTGCGCTGTGGATCCCAAGTTTCTATACATTCAGCGCGACATTGCTGCTGGGCGCGGTTCTCATCCTCGAAGCCCGGCGCCGCGAACTCTTGACGAGCAGTGCCTACTACCAGTCCATGGTCAATGCGCTACCCGACTGCCTCAACATCAAGGACCTTGACGGACGGTTCCTTGCCGCCAACCCGGCAACGTCAGTGCTGATGGATAGCGCTTCGCCGCAGGATCTGGTCGGAAAAACGGACTTTGATTTCTATACCAGAGAGATTGCGGAAGGTTTCCGGCAGGACGAGATCGCGGTCCTCAAGGGAGGCGAAAACCGGATACTCGAACAGCATATCCTGCTCCCGAACGGAGTCTCGCGCTTCGTCTCCACCCTCAAGGCGCCCGTGCGGGACGCGTCCGGCAAGATATTTGCGCTCATTACCTGGAATCGCGACATCACGGAGCAAAAACGGGCGCAGGCCAAGCTGGAGGAAATGCAGGTCTATCTCGACCTCGCCCTTGAGAATATGCATGACGGGCTGGCCATTTACGATCCGAACGGCCTGCTTGTCTTCTGCAATGCGCGCTATCGTGAAATGTTTCCACGCACCGCGCATCTGCGCCGGCCCGGCGCGAATTTTGCCGATATCATAAAGGCGGCGATCGCGCTGGGCGAAGAGCAATTTCCCGGCAATGAGAGTATCGATGACTATGTCCTGCGCAAGCTCCATGCCCTGCGCGAAGAGGGCGCGGAGATGATCGGTCTCGAGGACGGCAAGACCTACGCATTGCGGACGACGATCCTGGCGAATGGTTGCAGTCTCAGGATCGTCAGCGATGCAACCGAGCAGCAGCGACTTCAAAACACACTGAGCTACCAGGCCTTCCACGATCCTCTGACGGGACTCGCAAACCGGGCCAAGTTCCATCGCGAGTTCATGCGCCGGCTCGATGAGGCTCGTACCGAACAGACCGAGTTGACCGTGATGGTGCTCGATCTCGATCGCTTCAAAGAGGTGAACGACAATTTCGGGCATGAAGCGGGAGACAAGCTCTTGGTCGAGGTTGCCCGCCGCCTGGAGAGCACGGTCAGACAGGGCGATCTCGTTGCGCGCCTGGGGGGTGATGAATTCGCCATCCTTCTGTCCGGCGGAATAGGGCGCTCCGATCCCGCACAGCTCGCCGAGCGAATCCTCAAGGCGGTCAGCCAACCCCTCAACCTCGGTGATACAACGCTCCTCTCGGGCATATCGATCGGATACACCACCTATCCCTTCGACAATTCCGACCTGAGCGGGTTGCTCCGCCATGCCGACCAGGCCCTCTATTTCGCCAAGGCCAGAGGCAGACGCACCTATCAGCGCTACGATTCAGGAGAGCAGATCAGAAGCGAAAGCGCCTAGTTCTGCGGGCGCTGGCGGCCGTAGATCAGCAGCATGACAACGATCACAATCCCGTAGATCACCTGGCGACCCCATTCCTGCATCTGAAGGACGGAGAGAATGGATTGGAGCAGGGTGATCAGGATCACGCCGGCGACGGTACCGAGATAAGTGCCGCGGCCGCCTAAAATCGACGTGCCGCCAAGCACAACGGCGGCAATCGAAGGCAGCAGATAGGCATCGCCCATCGCTTGCGCCGCCTTGGAAGCGTAACCCGCAAGCAAAACGCCGCCAAAGGCCGCAAGCCCGCCGGAAATTGCGAAGGCGATCAAAACGACGCGCTGGCTGTTGACACCGGAGAGATAGACCGCACGTTCGCGATTGCCGATCGCGTAGACGGCGCGGCCGAAACTTGTTCGAGTCAGGAGGAACACGGTCGCGGCGCCGACGATCGCCCAGACGATCAAGGCATTGGGGATGCCGAACAGAGGCTGGCCCGTTGCGATGAAGCGCATGGTGTCGGAGGCCGCATCCTGCGGCGAGAACCCGCCCGTATAGACGACCATGAGTCCTTGGGCGACCGCATTGACAGCTAGCGTCACGATCATCGAGGGAATGCGCAGGTAGGCCACCCCGACGCCGTTGATCAGCCCGAATACGACCCCACAGGAGATTCCGAAAGGTATCGCGAGCGCGGCGCCCACGGGACCATGAACGGTCATCGCCGCCGCCATCATGCCACCCGCGGCGACCACCCATGGAACCGAAAGGTCGATCTGGCCGAGCAAAATAACGATGAACATGCCGGTCGCGATGACGCCGAGAAACGAGGCAACCTTCAACTGCTGCAGAAGATACTCGGGCGACAGGAAGTTCGATTGCACCAGGCTTCCGAGGAACAGCAGCAGGATGATGCAGCCGAAAGCCGTGGCGACTGCCGGGTCGATGCGCTGGAGATAGGTCGGCACGCGCACGTTCATGGCTTATCCGAAGAGGTCCAGGCGGTTGCGGATCTGGAACAATCTGATGGCGCCGAGGCTGATAGCGGCGACGAGCACCACGCCACGGAACAGCGGCTGCCAGAGCGGTTCCACGTCGAAGACGAACAGCAGATCGCCGATGGTCGAGAACATGAAGGCACCGAAGATCGCGCCGACCGCACTTCCCGAGCCCCCGAACAACGACACGCCTCCAAGCACCACGG
Source organism: Hyphomicrobiales bacterium (assembly GCA_016793355.1). Taxonomy (GTDB): domain Bacteria; phylum Pseudomonadota; class Alphaproteobacteria; order Rhizobiales; family Aestuariivirgaceae; genus JAEUMG01. Next base: position 12,088 of record JAEUMG010000223.1, on the reverse strand, counting down.
CGGCAATCGAATAGAGCGTATAGTTCCCGCCATTGGCCGCGGAAGCTTCGCCCGAGTAGGTGAAAAAGGTGAGAAAGAGGCCGCCGAGTGAAGCGAGGAGCCCGGAGAGAACATAGGCCGCGAACTTGCCCTCCCTGATTGGCACGCCCGACATGTAGGCGGCCACTTCGGACGAACCGACGGCATAGGCGGCGCGGCCGTAGACCGATCGTCGAAACGGAACCCAGACGATCAGCACGATGAGGATCAGGCAAACCAGGCTTGCCGGAATCCCTCCAGGAAGCTTGCCGGTTATGCTGTCGGCAAGGTCTTCATTGATTTCGCCACCGCCGGGGAAAGGCCGCAAGGCCAGGGCGACGCCGAAAAAGACCGCGCCGGTCGCAATGGTGGTGACGATCGGCTGCAGACGGCCATAGATGACAATAAGGCCGTTAATTCCGCCGCAGACCACCCCGGTCAGCAGAACGCCGAAGATGCCGGCCATTGTCGTAAGCCCGCTGCCGACGACGATCCACGAGGCGACGCAATTGGTCAGAACGACGACCATGCCCACGGAGAGGTCGATGCCGGCGGTCAGCACGACCATGGTCTGCGCCATGGCGACAAGGGCGAGTAGCACGCTTTTGTTGGAGGCCGTGGTCACGACATTGGAGCTGAAACCCGCGGAGTGGTTGCTGGCGTAGATGATGAACATCAGCACGAATACGCCGGCAGCGAGGAGAGTGCCGCGATGTTCGGCGAAATGGTAACGCCAGTCCTTCATGCGCGTCCTTCCGGCCTGGCGCCGGACTCCCCCGTTTCGGCATTGATGTTGAGGGCGCTGCTGATCAAGGCGCGCTCGGTGATTTCGGCGCCGACCAGCTCCTTGCGGATGCCACCGTCATAGAGAACAAGCACGCGATCGCAGCAGCCGATCAGCTCGTCATAGTCGGTGGAGTAGAAGAGGATTGCCGCGCCGCTTTCGGCGAGCTTCCTCAACAGCTGATAGAGCTCCTGCTTTGTGCCGACATCGATGCCGCGGGTCGGATCGTTGAGAAGGATGATGCGCGGGTTCACCATCAGCCACTTGGCGATCACGACCTTCTGCTGGTTGCCGCCCGACAGCGCCCCGACCGGGATGTCGGTGCCGGCCGTGCGGATGGCAATAAGCTGGATCATCTCGTCGATCGCCTTGCGCTCCGCGGCACGGTCGACAATGCCAAGATGCGAAAGCCGGCTGATCGCGGCGAAGGAGAGATTATCACGCACCGACATCGGCAGCATGAGCCCTTCCGTCTTGCGATCCTCCGGGATGAGAGCCATGCCGATCTTCTTCGACTTGGCGGCGCGCGGGCTGCTGATATGTGTCTTTTGGCCGTCAATTCGGATTTCACCGGATACGCCGCGCAGGACGCCGAAAAGTGCGAGCAGCAATTCGCGCTGGCCCTGGCCGTCCAGTCCGCCGAGACCCACGACCTCGCCCGGGCGGACGGAAAGAGAGATGTCCTTCAACCGGCCGGTCCATGAGAGCTTTTTCACTTCGATCATCGGCTTGACCGAACTGTCAGGCGGGGCAGGGCGGGGCGGAAAGACGTGGCTGTATTCCCGGCCGATCATCATCTCCACAACTTCATTGTCGGTCTTGGTGCCGGCCTTGAAGGTCGCGACATTGCGGCCATTGCGGAAGACTGTGCATTCATCGGCCAGTTCGGCGATTTCGTGCATGCGATGCGAGATGTAGAGCAGCGCCAGGCCTTCGCTGCGCAGGCGCTTCAGTACGGCGAATACCCTGGCGACATCGGCTGCGGTAAGCGCGGAGGTCGCTTCATCGAGGATCAGGATGCGCGGATTGCGGGCGAGAGCCTTGGCGATCTCGACCATCTGGCGGCGCGACAAGGGCAGGTCCTTCACCGGCGCCATGGGATGGATGTCTTCGGCACCGGCACGTGCCAGCGCTGCCTCCGCCAGGCGGCGCTGGGCCCTGCGGTCGATCATGCCGAAGCGCTGCGGTGGATCGCTGATGATGACATTGTCGGCGACGGAGAGATCGGGGATCAGCGACAATTCCTGGAAGATGCAGACGATGCCGGCCTTGTTGGCGGCGGCGGGGCTGCCGAACCTGACCTCCCGGTCCTCGAGCAGCATGTGGCCCTCATCGGGCTGCACAACGCCGGACATGACCTTGATCAGAGTGGATTTTCCGGCGCCGTTTTCGCCCAGGATCGCGTGGATGCGGCCACCGAAAACGTCGAGTTCGGCCTTTTCAAGCGCCCTGACGCCACCATAGCGTTTGGATACGCCATCCGCGCGAAAGAGCGCAGGCGAAACCGGCTCCATTCCACCCCCCGAAGACGGCGCCGCGGGGTTATCCCGCGGCGCCATTTCCATCAGCCGATATTACTGGTTGGCTTCCGATTGTCCCATGATTTCCTGCGCGGTGAAATTGATACCGCAGGTCGGAAACGCGTTGCCGACGAAGAAATTGGGAGACTGATCCGAGTAATAGTTTTCGCCGTCCTTGAAGTCCGGATCTTCAACGATCGCCAGCGGCAGCTTGATCGATTGGGGGACCACATTGCCTTCAAGCGCATCGATCGCCGTCTTGATGGCGACGGCGACCTGGGCCGGGCCGGTCCCGGCCGACGAGCAGACAAGGCCTTCCTTCGAGTACTTGCCGCAGAAGGTGCGGAAGCCATTCTCGGTCTCGGCGCCCATGGGTACGAAGGGATGCTTGGCGTCGATCAGCGCCTGAACGGTGCCGGTGGAGCCGCCCTGTGCCGTGACACCATCGAATTTCTTGTGGACGGCGAGCGCATCGGCAGTGACCTTCTGCGCAGTCGGGTCGTCCCACTTCCCGACGACTTCGACGATCTCCCAGGGCTTGCCGGTCGCGGCGAGCGTTTCGTGAATCCCGTTGTGGCGATCGGTGTCGACCGACGTGCCGGCGACGCCTCGGACTTCGAGAATCTTGCCGCCATTGGGCAGCTTGCTGTTCAGCCAGTTGGCCCACAGGACGCCGAGACCCTTCTGATCGACGTTCACGTTGATCGCGTCGGTCGTGTCGAGAATATTGTCGAAGGCGACCAGCACGACGCCCGCGTCATTGGCGCGCTTGATCACCGGCTTGAAGGCGTCGGGATTCTGGGCATTGACTACGATCGCGTCATAGCCCGAGTCGATGAAGTTGTTGACGGCGGCGATCTGTGCCGCGACGTCCTCACCCGTCGAAATGACCTTGAACTCCTTCAGCTTCGCCTTGACTTCGGGCTGTTCGGCATAGGCCTTGGCGGTCTTGATCATCTGGATGCGCCAGGTGTTGGCGATGAAACCGTTGGCAAGCGCTATGCGGTAAGGGCCTTCCTTCTTCGGGTACTTGAAGAACTTCGTGTCTGCAGTCCATGGCACGTAGCATTCCGGATCGGCCGAGGGACCTGCGACGACTTCGGGTCCGGCGTGAGCGGCGGTTGCGAGAACGCAGGAAACCGCTATTGCGCTGGCGAAGGACGCAAGCCGGGATGCAAGAGACTTAGAGATCATGTATTCCTCCCATGAAAGCCAATGAAGTGGCTTTGTGCTGCCCGGTCTGCGCTTCTTCGCAGTTGCAATACGCGAGATTTGTTGGTTCCGGACGGCGATATGGGTATAGAGGAATGAAAGCGCTGTCAATGAACTTCGAAGAGACATGAGCAAGAGGCACGAACACCGCTCGCGCAGCCGGCTGTCGGATGTGGCGGAGCGCGCCGGCGTGAGCGCCGTCACGGTGTCGCGCGCCATCCGTCATCCCGAGATGGTGACGCCGAAATTGCGCAAGCGCATCGACAAGGCGATCCACGAGCTTGCCTATGTGCCGAACCGGGCGGCGAGCATGCTCGCTTCCTCGCGCACGCGGCTCATCGGCGTGGTCGTATCCTCCCTGACCAATGGCGTATTCGCCGATTTCCTGCGCGCGCTGCACGACCTGTTTCTGCCGGAAGGCTTCCATGTCATGGTCCTCGACAGCCGCTATGTTCCCGGGGAGGAGGAGACGGCGATCGCCACACTGCTCGGCCAGCACCCCGAGGCGATGATCGTCTCGAGCATCGATCAGACGCCGCGGGCGCGGCAGCTTCTCAAGCGCAGCGGAATTCCGGTCGTCCAGACGATGGAGCTTGCGAAGAGTCCGATCGACATCAATATCGGCCTCTCGCATGAAGCGGCGGGCTACGCCGCGACGAGATACCTGATCGAACTCGGTCACAGGCGCATCGGCGTGATCGGCGCGCCACGCGACTCCCGACTGCATAATCGCATCGCCGGTTATGAGCGGGCAATGAGAGAAGCAGGACTCGACATGACCGGGCTTGCGGGACGCAGCTCCAATCCATCGAGTGTCGTGCTCGGCGGCGAACTCATGCGCGGGCTCGTCGAGAGGTGTGCCGACCTTGAGGCCGTGTTTTGTTGCAACGACGATCTTGCGCTGGGCGCATTGTTCGAATGCCACCGGCTCGGCATTTCGGTTCCGGAACGGATCTCGCTGATCGGCTTCAACGATCTCGAATATGCGGCCTGCGCGTATCCCTCGCTCACCTCGGTGCTGACGCCGCGCTACGAGATGGGGCGCAAGACGGCCGAAATCGTGCTTGAGATCATCCGCGGTTCCGGCAAGCGGCCGCCTCGCAGACGCATCGATATCGGTTTCAAGATCATGGAGCGCGAAAGTACCCGGCGGAGAGACATCAGGCCGCCTGTCAGGACGGCCCGCAATGCGCGCCAGTCGGAACAAGTTTAATCAATCTTGAGCATCATGAGAAAAGGGGGTGTTATCCCGTTTCGGCTATGCTTTCGCATTGCGGGGCGCTTGAGGTAAGACGAAATGACTGCCTCCGCCGGGTGAGTCGGCGCGGATCTGGGAGTGATGGCAAACACTCAAAATGTTGAACGCTCCGAGCTTTCGGTTGCGCTCGCGCCATGCCGGTCGGCGGTCATATCGCTGACCGTCTTCAGCATGTTTGCCAATGTGCTGATGCTGACCGGGCCGCTCTTCATGCTGCAGGTCTATGATCGCGTCCTGACCAGCGGCAGCATGCCGACGCTCATGGCACTGGCGATCCTGGCGGCGGTCCTCTACGGGCTCTATGGCTTCCTCGAATTCGTCCGCTCGCGACTGCTCGTGAGGATCGGGCGGATTTTCGATGAGAGCCTGCGCGGCCGGGTGTTTGACGCGGTGGCCCTTCAGTCATTCCGGAGCGGGGGAAAGCGCAGCGAAGCGCTGGGCGACCTGCAGACGATCCGCCTGTTCCTGCAGGGCAACGGGCCGATCGCCTTTCTCGACATGCCCTGGGCGCCGATCTATCTCGCCATCATCTTCGCCATGCACGCCATGCTCGGGTGGCTGGCGCTCATTGCGGGCGTCGTCCTGACAATCATTGCGATCCTCACCGAGCAAGCCACGCGCAGGCACGCGGCGGAAGCGCAAAAGGCAATCGGACACGCCGGCGCGCAGGCGGACCAGTGCCGCAGCCAAATCGAAGCTGCCACAATTCTCGGCATGCTCGGCCGCTTGCGCGACCGCTGGGCGCACACACAGGACGAAGCGCTTGCCAGTCATATGCTGGCGAGCGATCGCAGCGGTTTGCTGACGACGCTGTCGCGAACCCTGAGGCTTGTATTCCAGTCGGCCGTTCTCGGGCTTGGCGCCTATCTGGCGCTCCGACGCGAGGTTTCTCCGGGGGTCATGATCGCCGCCAGCATCATCATGGCGCGCGCGCTCGCGCCGATCGAGACGGCGGTGAGCCAGTGGCCGCAATTCCAGAGCTTTCGACGGTCCTGGCATCGGCTCAAGCGTTTTCTTGCCGACGTTCCGAAATCCAGACCGCGCATGGAACTCCCTCGGCCAAGCGGCAAGCTTGCCGTTGAAAATCTCTCCGCTTTTCTGCCCGGCGTGGAGAAGCCGCTGGTGGGAAATGTCAGTTTCAACTTGGAGCAGGGTGGCGGCCTCGGCATTATCGGGCCGACCGGTGCCGGCAAGTCGACGCTGGCGCGCGCGCTTGTCGGTGCCTGGCCTTTGACGAGAGGTACCGTTCGCCTCGACGGCGCGACACCCGATCAATGGGACCCGGACGTGCTTGGCCGCTCGATCGGCTATCTTTCGCAGGAAAGCGAATTGTTCGATGGGACGATCGCCGAGAACATCTCGCGCTTCGAACTCTCGCCCGATCCGAAGGCTATTGTCGAGGCCGCGCAGCAGGCGGACATCCATGCCTTGGTGCTCGCCATGCCCGATGGCTATAACACGGTGATCGGGCAGGGCGGGCGGCGGCTTTCGGCGGGCCAGCGGCAGCGACTCGGCCTGGCACGCGCGCTCTACGGCAGTCCGTCGCTTGTGGTTCTGGACGAACCCAATGCCAATCTCGATTCCAACGGCGAAATGGCACTGGTTCGTGCCATAGCCGGGGTGCGCGAGCGCGGCGGCACGGTCATCGTCATCGCACATCGCCCCAGTGCCATCGGTGCGCTCGACAAGCTCATGGTGCTGAGCGAGGGCAAAGTCGCCGCATTCGGACCGAAGGATGAAATCCTCGCCAAGGTCCTTGCTCGGCCCGTCGACAGCGGCGGAAGACCGGGCGGCCTGACCGTCGTCGCGGAGGCGAAAGGCGCATGAGCGGATCATCTACTGCGCGTACCCTACGCGGCTACCAGATCGCCGGCTTCCTTGGGCTCGGCCTTCTCATTGGCGTGCTCGGTGCATGGGCGGTCATGGCGCCGATCCAGGGCGCGGTCATCGCACCGGGTGTTACCGTCGTCGAAAGCTATCTCAAGCGCATCCAGCATCGCGACGGAGGCATCGTGTCGGAAATCGCCGTAAAGGAGGGCGATCATGTCGAGGCAGGCGCCCTGCTGATCAAGCTTGACGAGACCGATACCCGCGCCGAACTTGCAATCCTTCAATCGATGCTCGACGAATTCATGGCCAAGCGGGCAAGGCTTGTCGCCGAGCGCGACGGCATGACGGAGATCAGCTTTCCGCAAAGTCTCGAGGAACGCTCAGGGGATCAGCGCATTGCCGATCTGATTGCGGGGCAGCGGAAGCTCTTCTCCGTTCAAAGGGCGGCTTTGACGGGGCGCATCGAGCAGCTCACCGAACGGATCGGCCAGCTCGAACAGGAAGTCGCCGGCCTTGAGGCGCAGTATGCTTCGAAGAAGGAGCAGACGGCGCTGGTGCGCGAGGAGCTCGACAACCTCAAGCAATTGCTGAAGCAGGGGCTGGTGCAGGCAAACCGAGTCTTTGCGCTCGATCGCGAGCGGGCGCGGCTCGAAGGCGAGGAGGGAGAACTCGTGGCGCGGATCGCCTCCACCAAGGGCCGGATCAGCGAAACCAGACTGCAGATCATCCAGCTTGAAGACGATGCCCGCACCAAGACCTTGAGCGAGCTGCGCGAGGCCGAAGCCGGGGTGGCCGAAACGCTGGAACGGCGGGGCGCCGCGGAAGCGAAGCTCAAGCGCATGGAGGTGCGTGCTCCTCGAGCCGGCATCGTGCATCAGCTTGCCGTGCACACGATCGGCGGGGTGATCGCTCCCGGCGCCGACATGATGGCGATCGTGCCCGAGCTCGACGAACTCGTCATCGATGCGCATGTGCGGCCCGAGGATATCGACCAGGTCAGTCTAGGGCAAAGCGCGCAGGTGAGGTTTCCCGCCTTCGATCTCCGCACGACGCCAGAAATCAGAGGCGAGGTCGTACAAGTGGCCGCGGATCTGACGCAAGCTTCGAAGGATACGCCGCCCTATTTCGCGGTTCGGGTGCGCTTGGGCCCCGACCAGGTCAAGTTGTTGGGCTCGAACAAGCTCAGGCCGGGAATGCCTGCGGAAGCCTTCATCCAGACCCAGGAAAGGTCGCCGCTCAGTTATTTCCTCCAGCCTTTGACCGACCAGATTGCGCACACATTCCGAGAGGGCTGACAAATCCTCCTCAACCGGCTAGGCAGGCGACTCGGCGAAGGAGTCGGGCTTGTCTGATGTCTATGGTCGATGATCTTACGTCGTGGCTTTATCCGTCCGGGAGGGGTCCAATGAATATTGTTTACGTGGCTGTCCTGAGCATCGTCCTGCTCCTGGCAAGCTACTTCATCGGCGGTACTTATACGATCGTGCCGGTGTCCAATGCGAATGCGGTCGGCACTTTCGTCATGAACCGCTATACGGGCCGTGTGTGGCTCTGCAACGTCAATGTCTGCCGCGATGTTCCCAATCAGATGCCGGGGCAGGCCCAGGCCAACTGACGCAAGCATGCGGGGCGGACGACGTCCGGCAGCAAGTTGATCCCGATGTCCCGTTTTCGCTATGCAAAGCAGCAGTTCCTCCAGAAGGGGTATCCGGAAGCACTGCGCAGGAAGCTGCTGTCGCTTGAAGAGAGGCGAATTGCGGCATCGCCGTTCTTTACCCGTTACCCCTATCAGGGTGCGATGAATCTGCGTGACGTCGACCTGCGCTGCGTCGTTATCCCCGAACACAAGGTGCTCTATCACCGCATCCCCAAAAACGGGAATTCCTCGCTCGTATCGACGATGCTCAATATTTTCGAAGGCGGTGAGCTGGCCGAGCGCATCGAAGACAAGCGGTATTCGAAGAAAGTCGTTCAGAATGTCTCCGAACTCACGCGCGCGCAGGTGGACGATCTGGGTGCATTCACCAAGTTTCTGATCGCCCGCAACCCGTATGACCGGACCTTGTCGGCCTATCTGAGCAAAGTCGTCAAACGCTACCCCAAGCTGAAGCCGGAGCATCCGCTGAAGCGGGATGCCGGAGGAGACGCGGGCGGCACCGGGCCACCCGATTTCGAGGGCTTCTGCCGCTATCTCGCAAAGGGCGGCCTCTATGTCGACCACCACTGGTCGCCGCAGCACGACTATCTGGTGCTGCCGATCGCGGATTATGACTTCGTCGCGCGTCTGGAAACCATCGACGCCGACTTTCCGCCTATTGTGGCCCGCATCGCTCCCTGGCGGGACGCAAAGACACTTGTCCGGGAAGACGCCCCGCACCGGACTTCCGCCGCCTCGAAGCGGGCGCAGTTTTATACCGATGCATCTTACGCGATCGTGGCGGAGCTTTTTGCGCGGGATTTCGAGGTTTTTGGCTATGATCCCAGGGATCGATAGCGTCCGCTAGAAAATGGGACGGTTTCCATGGAGGCAAGCTCACGCTCGCACGAGGCCTGTCCTCAGACGCTGACAAGCTCGTCGCTGCCCGCCCGCCGGTCTGCGGGCGCGGCCGGCGACCATTCTTCGCCGTGACCAGGAGGAGGAGCCGATGCAAAAGACGGCTGTCGATGCCAACAAGCGGATCGGACGCCTGGTGCTCGAGGCGATGTGGGGCGAGGGGCGGCTTGAACTCGCCGACGAGCTCTATGCGCCCGGCTACATCGATCATGTGGGGCACGGCCCGGAACCTGCCGAGGTCAAGGGCGTTGAGGGGATCAAGAAAGCGGTATCCTCCTTTCGCCAAGCATTTCCGGACCTCTCATACACGGTCGAAGATCAGATTGCCGAGGGCGACCTCGTCGTCACGCGTTTCTCGGCGCGCGGCACCCATCGCGGCCCGTTTCTTGGGGCCGCGCCAACCGGGCGTATCGTGAGCTATTCGGGAATCGACATCAATCGTGTGCGGGAGGGACGTATTGTTGAGTCATGGGTGAATTACGACGCGCTCGCCCTGTTGCAGCAGATGGGCCTGGTCAATGAGGTCCCTGGCATGTAACCGGCGGAGCAAGATGGCCTGCGCGGGCAGGATTGGGGCGCTAAAGCTGGTCCAGGCGCGAGGCGCTTGAACGTCGACGCATACTTACTTCTGGCGGTTGAATATGCGCCGCCTCGTCCGCCTCAGCGAGAGGTTCTGCTCAGCCGCTTTCGCATAAATCGCATCTTCGGTACGCCCGAGCTTCAATCCGATCTCGGGTCCGGAAGTATTAGCCTTCACGAACTGCCTGAGCGCCTCAAGTTCTTCCGGCGACCAAGGCTTGCCGTGGTTCTTTGGTTGCTTGGCCATTGCGACTCTCTCCGTTTGTGACCGTCAATTTTGCTTAAGGTCAGTTCGATGGCAAGCAAAAGTGGGAGGCCATAGCGCCGCGATACTCTGAAACCCAGGCGAGAGCCCAGGGTTTCTCCTTATGGTTCCAGGTATGGCGAAGCCTAGAAACGGGGGAAACAACTCAGGAGTGGACCCAGAGGTACTGGCGGAGGGGGAGGGATTCGAACCCCCGGAGGGCTTGCACCCTCAACGGTTTTCAAGACCGCCGCAATCGACCGCTCTGCCACCCCTCCGGCGGGATATGTGGGCATCGCTTTCGCAGGTGACCGCCTTGACCCCTTGCCCCAGGCCGCGGGCTATCGTCAAGTCGCATTAACGACGGGAGCCCGCGATGCCAGCCCGCTCTTTTCCGGGTGGCCGGCTTCCGGTAGAGGGTCTCCATGCGGAAGCAATTTCAATGCTCGGTCACCGGCCTCGCGCGGATGGGGGCGGGGCCCTATGTGCGCGATCGGGTAGGCGCCGGCGACGCAATTGAACTGCGCGCCGATCCCGGCGCGCCCAGCGTGATCAACGCGTTTCACCAGGGTCATAAGCTTGGCCTTCTCAGCGAGGGCGACCGCTGGCTGGGGCCGCATCTCGCTCAGAGCGGCGACACAACAGCGCGTGTCGACGACCTAATCGTCAATGACGAAGGCGAACCCGATTCGATCGATCTCAGCATCGAGCTCGCGCTGGCGGATGCAACGCAGGCGCCGCCCTCGGTTATCGGCGAGGTCGGCGAAGAGTTGCGGCTCCTGATGACAGTGGCGATGGCGGATGGCGTGTACCATGTCCGGGAAAGGGAAATGCTTCAACGCTTCGCCGATGTGCGGGCAAGGGAGGTGGGTGTCATCCCCGCCGATGGCGAAGTTGCGCGCGCCGTCCGGTGGGCGCGCCGGCATGTGCCCAGCCCCTTCGAAACGGCCCAGATCATAGGCCGGCTCGCCATCGATCGTCCTGCCGCTTTCGACGCCATTCTTGAAGTGGCCGATCTTGCCGCCGAAATGGACGGCAAGGTGGTCGCCGAGGAACGCGCCAGGGTGGATATGCTGAGGGAATTGATCGAGGTCGGCCGGCAGCATGTCAGGGGCTGATGGCCGTGGGTGAGATCATGCATCTCCTGTTTCGCCCGGTGATGCTGGCCCTGCTTGTGCCGAGCGTCATTGCCCATGCCGGTGCCCAGGAGGCTGTCGGTTTGGAACAGCTTCCGGGCAAGCCCATCGACAAGGGATGGTTCTATTACACCAACGAACGCTACGGTTTGAGCGTAGAAATACCTGCATCGGGCTTCGTCTATGAATTGGGGGAACGCGGCGACGAATTGACCATGACATCGCAAGACGGCGAACAAACGATCACTGTCTATGGGTCGCAGGATGTCGATCCAAATTTGAGGGGCAATAACCTCACGCTCGCCTTTGCCGCCCTGGCGGAGGCGCAGATCGACGCGATGCGGCTTGGCGGTATCGAGGTGACCCTCGAGCATATCGATCCGCTTTGGTTTGAAGTCGGCGCCACCGATGCGAGCTATCTTTACTATCAGAAAGGTCTGATTTCGGCGAATTGCCCGACATTGACCGCGAATTTGTGGATCAAGTATCCGGTCGAAGAACACAACGCCTTCGACGAGGTGGTACGCCGCATGTCGAAATCGCTGTCGATGGAATGCGCGGCACAATAGCAAGTGTAGTGTTACGCAATCTAAAGTAGCACTACAAGTGTGCCTCAGTAAGCTCTGTCTGACGGGCTGTCGGCCCGGATGTGATTGCTCATTTTCTGTTCCCTACCTGCAGTATTTCCGTGAAAATCGTGCCCCGCATCCCTCCTTCCGTCTGGCCGAGCATGGATGTCGATAGGCGAATACGAATGCCGAGGGCTCGAACCTTCAGCAGCACGAAGGGCTAGCCGGCATCGGATTTGGATTTTAGAGCAAATCCCGTTTAGTTGGCATAGCCGCAGTGTTTGAGATAGGCGGCGCATTCTTGCGCTGAGAAGGTGTTGAGGGTGTTCGCGATTTCCTGCCATAACCGGGTTAGGGTGCGAGCCGCGGCTTTTCTAAGCGCGG
>JAEUMG010000207.1 GCA_016793355.1 Hyphomicrobiales bacterium | reverse complement strand
GGAATCTCAATATGAAAAATCGCGATAAACGCGAGTAATATCCTGTTTCCACGACCCCTGGTAGAGCGCGAGCAGATCCTCGGCCGGGGTGCGGCCCGAGGCGACGATCTCATCGAGCACATCGAGGAAGGCCGCTTCGCTTCGCCCCTTGCAACCGGTCTTTGCCCGCTTTTCAAGACCGGCGCGCGACAGTTTCAGCATGTCGCGGGCGACATCGCGCACCGAACGGCCGGCTATTTCAGCGTTCAACGCCAGCTTCGGCACCTGATCGCGCAAATCCTGGCGCTCGGCGGCGGTCCAGTCCTTCACCAGGTCCCAGGCGGCGTCGAGTGACGTGTCTTCGTAGAATATGCCGGTCCACAGCGCCGGAAGCGCGCACAGTCTACGCCAGGGGCCGGAATCGGCGCCGCGCATTTCGAGGTAGCGCTTAAGACGGACCTCTGGGAAGATGGTGGTCAAGTGATCCGACCAGTCCTTCATGGTCGGGCGCCAGCCCGGCAATTGCGGCAATTTTCCTTCCATGAACTGGCGGAAGCTGGCGCCGGCGACATTGTGATATTTCCCGTCGCGATAGACGAAATACATCGGCACATCGAGCGCGTAATCGACATAGCGCTCGAAGCCGAAGCCCAGCTCGAAAACGAAGGGCAGCATGCCGGTGCGATCGGGATCGGTGTGGCGCCAGATTTCCGAACGGAAGGTGAGGTAGCCGTTGGGCTTGCCCTCGAGAAACGGGGAATTGGCAAAAAGCGCGGTCGCGACGGGTTGCAGCGCGATCGAAACGCGCATTTTCCTGATCATGTCGGCTTCGGAGCCGAAGTCGAGATTGACCTGCACGGTGCATGAGCGAAACATCATGTCGCGGCCATACCGGCCCATCTTGTCCATATAGGGCGCCATGATCGCATAGCGGCCCTTGGGCATCACCGGAATCTGCGCGCGCGTCCAGGTCGGGGTCACGCCAAGGCCGAGAAAGCCGATGCCGAGCTTGTCGCCAATCTCGCGCACCTGCTGAAGATGGTCGTTAACCTCCTCGCAGGTCTCGTGCACGTCGCTCAACGGCGCACCCGACAATTCGAACTGGCCGCCCGGCTCGAGCGAGACCGAGCCAAGGCCGCGCGGATCGCTGAGCGCGATGATGTTTTCGCCTTCGTAGACGCCGGTCCAGCCGAAGCGATCGCGCAGGCCCTCGAGCAAGGCCCTGATCGAGCGCGGCCCGTCATAGGGCACCGGCGCCAATGTATCGGTGAGGAAGGGGAACTTTTCATGCTCGGTGCCGATCCGCCAGTCGCTCTTGGGCTTTGCGCCTTGGGCTATAAAGTCGACGAGCTGGCGCTTGTTCTCAATGAGCGCGCGGGAATCAGCTGAGTCGGGTGTCGGTCCGCTCACGGAAAGTGTCCTGGGGTTGCCATCGCCAGCGATTTAGGCGGGCGGCAAAGGCCAGGCAAGCCAAAGAATTTGGACGATCCATCAGCGTTCTTGATGCCAGTCGCCGAGCTTCGCCTGGATCAAGCTGAGCGCCGCAACCGCTGCCGTATCGGCGCGCATGATGCGCGGACCGAGCGATATGGCGGTCGCGGTGGGGACGGACTTGAGCATGTCGCGCTCTTCCGCGGTGAAGCCGCCTTCCGGCCCGATCAGCACCGCCGCCGGGAGATTCAAGCCTTCCAGCGCCGCCAGGGGATCGCGGACCGGCGCCGTTTCATCGCAATAGATGAGGCATCGGGAGACCGGCCAATCGGACAAAAGCTCGACCAGGCGCTGCGGCTCGCTGATCTCCGGAACAAAGACGAGATTGCACTGCTCGGCCGCCTCGATGACGTTGGATCGCATGCGCTCGAGATTTATGCGCTCGGAAATGGTGCGGTGGGTCAAGACGGGGCGGAGCCGTCGCACCCCCAATTCGGTCGCCTTCTGCACCACGTAGTCGAGGCGGGCATGTTTCAGGGGTGCGAAGAGATAGTCGATGTCTGGCGGAAGCTTCACATCGGCGACGTGGCGCTCGCAGCGCAAGGTCGCATGCCGCTTGGTCACCGTCGCCAGATGCGCCAGCCATTCGCCGTCGCTCGCGTTGAAGACGCGCACCGGATCGCCCGAAACCAGGCGCAATACATTCACCAGGTAATGGCGCTGGTCGTCCGACAATGCGATCTCGCCATGCCGGGACAGGCTGTGATCGAGGAAAAGACGCGGCGCTGGCTTCATGACGGGACAGGCCCTCTGGCTTTGCGGCAGGCTGGTGCGCTAACACGCCCCCATGAACAATGCGAGCGGCCAGGACATCAAGGTGGCGGATGCGGCCTCGGGCAACTGGGTCGACCGGTTTGTCCCTGAGAGTTTACGCCCCTATGCGCGGCTTGCCCGCCTCGACCGGCCGATCGGCTGGTGGCTGCTGCTCATCCCCTGCTGGTGGGGCCAGGCGCTTGCCGAGCGCAGCCAGGGCACGGGGCCGAATTTCTGGTATGCGGCGCTCTTCCTGATCGGCGCCATCGTCATGCGCGGCGCCGGCTGCACGCTCAACGACATTGCCGATCGCGATTTCGATGCGATGGTAGCGCGCACCCGCTCGCGGCCGATCCCGTCCGGCCAGGTCAGCGTAAAGGCTGCCTTCGCCTTCCTGGTGCTGCAGGCCCTGATCGGTTTCGTGGTCCTCATTCAGTTCAACGGCTTCACCATCGCGCTCGGCATCGCCTCGCTGCTTCTGGTGGCGATCTATCCCTTCATGAAGCGCTTCACCTACTGGCCGCAATTCTTCCTGGGTCTCGCCTTTAACTGGGGATGTCTGGTCGGCTGGACGGCGATTGCCGGGGGCCTAAGCCTCGCGCCCCTCCTCCTCTATGCCGGCGGCATTGCCTGGACGCTTGCCTATGACACGATCTATGCGCATCAGGACATCGAGGATGACGCGCTGATCGGGGTCAAGTCGACGGCGCTCAAATTCGGCGCCGCTTCGCCCTATTGGATCGCCGGCTTCTTCATTGCCGCACTCGTCCTGATCGATCTTGCCGTGTGGCAAGCCCATGGCGGAACGCCATCGCATATCGGCGTTGCCGCGGCCGCGGCACATGGCCTATGGCAAATGCTGCGGCTCGACATACATGACCCGCAACGATGCCGCGCGCTGTTCCTCTCCAACAAATATTTCGGCCTGCTCACCCTCGCGGGCTTCGTCATTGATGGATTGACTGGATGAAAGATGAAC
>JAEUMG010000186.1 GCA_016793355.1 Hyphomicrobiales bacterium | reverse complement strand
GCCGGATTGGTGTTCCAGGACTTTCAGCTGATTCCCGAATTGTCGCCGCTTGCCAATGTCGTCCTGCCGGGAAGTTTCGGGGGCAGGCCAAATCGGGATTCAATCAAGGCCCGCGGAGCGGCGCTGATGGAACAGCTGGGCGTGCCGCAATCGCGCCGGCGAATCGAGGATCTCTCGCGCGGGGAACAGCAGCGCGTGGCGATTGCCCGGGCGCTGCTCTTCGATCCGCCGCTGCTGCTTGCCGATGAACCGACGGCGAGCCTCGATCGCAGCAATGCGGAATTCGTCACCAGGCTGCTGGCCGACGCGGCAGGCCTGGGCAAGATCGTCGTCGCGGTGAGCCATGATGACTTGCTGCTGCGCGAAGCGGCGCGGGTTCATCGCCTCGACCGCGGCCTCCTGAAGGCGGCGTGAGATGAATCCCTGGCCCATCGTGCTCGCGACATTCAAGGCGCATCCTTCGCGCATTGCGATCTTCGTCCTGCTGATCGCCGTCGCCGCCGGTCTCGGCATGGCGATGACGATGCAGGAACGAGCACTGCGCAAGGGCAGCGCGAGGGCCGCCGACAAGTTCGACATCATCGTCACCGCGCCGGGCTCGCACACGGAAGCGCTGTTGCAAAGCGTGTTTCTCAGGCCCGGTGCGCCGGAACTCATCGCGCCAGACGAGACGTTGCGTATTCTGGCAGAACCGAAAGCGGCGCTCGCCGCACCGCTCGGCTTCGGCGACAGCCATGATGGCAATCCGGTGGTCGGCACGACGGCCGGTCTCGTCAATCACCTCTCGAGCGGTGAGCTTGGGGAAGGCCGGATGTTCGCCGCGCATGAGGAGGCGGTGATCGGCGCCGCCTCGCCCTTGCGCATCGGCGACAAGATTCATGCCGCGCATGGCCATGACGCGCATCAAGGCGAGCATGGCGCGGAGATCACCATCGTGGGGCGCATGAAGCCGACGGGCTCACCCTGGGACCGCGCGGTAATCGTGCCGATCGAGTTCACGTGGGAAGTGCACGGCCTTCCGAACGGCCATGCGCCGGAACATGCCGAACGCGTCGGTCCGCCTTTCGATCCGGATTTCACGCCGGGCGTTCCGGCGATCGTGATCAAGCCGGAAAGTCTGATTGCCGCTTATGGATTGCGCAGCAAATACCGCAGCGAACGGACGACCGCCTTCTTCCCGGCGGAAACGCTGGTTTCGCTCTACGAGCTTCTGGGCGACATGCGGGTGATGATGAGCGCGCTGGCCATCGGCACGCAGGTCCTCGTCATCGCCGCCGTGCTCGCGGCACTCGCCGTTCTGCTGGAGACCAACCGGCGGCAGTATGCGATCCTGCGCGCGCTCGGCGCTTCGCGGCGCTACATCTTCGCCGCCGTCTGGCTCTACGTAACCCTTGTCATGGCGGCCGGCGCGGTGCTGGGACTGGCGGTGGGTCTTGGATTTGCGCATGCGGTTTCGGCGATTCTCGCCCGGCAGACCGGCATTACGCTTCAACCGTTGCCGGGCCTTCCCGAATTGCAGCTCGCCGGGGTGCTTGTCCTGGCCGGGGCGCTGTTCGCAACCATTCCGGCGATCATGCTGTATCGACAACCTGCAGTTGCGGCGCTGCGGCAAGGCTAGGCGGAAGAATATTCCTTGACATGGGAGCGAGCGTGTTCTATCTACGTTTCCATGAACGTAGGAAGAACTATAGCCACTCTGGTTGCCACCCTACTCCGCAGCCTTCTGGGCATAGCCCAGGCGCTCATTGAGGCGATCGAGAAGCGTGCGGGCCGCTTCAGGGATCGGGGTCCCCGGCGGGAAGACCGCGAGCACACCCATCGCCATCAGGGCCTCGACA
Organism: Hyphomicrobiales bacterium; assembly: GCA_016793355.1. Lineage (GTDB taxonomy): Bacteria > Pseudomonadota > Alphaproteobacteria > Rhizobiales > Aestuariivirgaceae > JAEUMG01. Next base: position 6,213 of record JAEUMG010000186.1, on the reverse strand, counting down.
TCCCCGGGCGGCACGATGCCGCCGACGACGATCGCGATATCGGCGCGGTCGCCTGCGGCGAGCGCGGCCTTGAGGGCCGGGATCAGGGTCATGTGGCCGGCAGTGAGCGAGGAAATGCCGACGACATGAACATCGGCATCGATCGCCGCGGCGGCGACCTCTTCGGGGGTCGCAAAGAGCTGCCCGATGCGGACGTCGAAGCCCATGTCCGCGAAGGCAGAGGCGATTACCTTCTGGCCGCGGTCATGGCCATCCTGGCCGACCTTGGCAACGAGGATGCGCGGCGCGCGGCCGTCGCTCTCGGCAAAGGCGCGAACCATGCCGCGCGCCCTTTCGAAAGCCTCGGCGCCATGGGCGGCTTCGGCATAGACATCGGAAATCGCACGGATCTCGGGCACATGCCGCTTCCAGGCACGTTCCAGCGCAAGCGACATCTCGCCAACCGTGGCGCCGACCCGCGCGGCATCGACGGCCGCAGCAAGCAGATTGCCCCCACCGCTCCGGGCGATCGCGGTCAGATGCCCAAGAGCGGATTCGCAGGCTTGCGCATCGCGCTTCTCCTTCAGCCGCGCCAGCTTGTCGAGCTGGCGGGCGCGCACCGCGCTGTTGTCGACCTTGAGAAGATCGATCGCCGGCTCGCTCGCGACGCGATGGATATTGACGCCGATGATTTGCTGTTCACCGGTATCGATGCGGGCCTGGGTGCGCGCGGCGGCTTCCTCGATGCGCAATTTGGGAATGCCGGCGGCAATCGCATTGGCCATGCCGCCCATGGCCTCGATCTCGGCAATGTGGATCTCCGCGCGCGCGGCGAGATCGGCAGTCAAACGCTCGATGAAGTAGCTGCCGCCCCAGGGATCGATGACACGGCAGGTGCCCGCCTCCTGCTGAAGAAAGAGCTGGGTGTTGCGGGCGATGCGGGCCGAGAAATCGGTCGGCAAGGCGAGCGCCTCATCGAGCGAGTTGGTGTGGAGCGACTGGGTGCCGCCCTGCGTCGCCGCCATCGCTTCGATGCAGGTGCGCGTCACGTTGTTGAAGACATCCTGTGCGGCAAGACTCCAGCCCGAAGTCTGGCAATGGGTGCGCAGAAGCAGGGATCGCGCATCGCGTGGCGCGAATTGCCTCATCAGCTTCGCCCAGAGCGCACGCGCGGCGCGCATCTTGGCGACTTCCATGAAGAAGTTCATGCCAATGGCCCAGAAAAAGGAAAGGCGCGGCGCGAAGCGATCGATGTCGAGGCCGGCGGCAAGGCCGGCGCGGACATATTCGACGCCATCGGCAAGCGTGTAGGCGAGTTCGAGGTCGGCGGTCGCACCGGCCTCCTGCATGTGGTAGCCCGAGATCGAGATCGAATTGAATTTCGGCATCTTCTCGCTCGTAAAGGCGAAGATGTCGGAGACGATGCACATCGATTCCTTCGGCGGATAGATGAAGGTGTTGCGCACCATGAATTCTTTGAGAATGTCGTTCTGGATGGTGCCGGAAAGCTTCTCGGGCGGAACGCCCTGCTCTTCGCCCGCGACGATGTAAAGCGCCATGATCGGCAGCACCGCGCCGTTCATGGTCATCGATACGCTCATCCGGTCGAGCGGAATGCCGTCGAAGAGAGTCCTCATGTCGAGGATCGAATCGATGGCGACGCCGGCCATGCCGACATCGCCGGCAACGCGCGGATGATCGCTGTCATAACCGCGATGGGTCGGAAGGTCGAAGGCGACCGACAGGCCCATCTGGCCCTGCGCCAGATTGCGCCGGTAGAACGCGTTGGAATCCTCCGCCGTGGAAAAGCCGGCATATTGGCGGATCGTCCAGGGCTGCGTCACATACATGGTCGCATAAGGCCCGCGCGTGTAAGGCGGCAGGCCCGGATACCCCGCCATTTCGGCGAGGCCCTGCGCGTCCGCGGCGCGATAGGCGGATTTGACCGCGATACCCTCGGGCGCGATCCAAGGCGCGCTTTCGGGAAGCGCCGAATCGCGCGCACTGAAGGAGATTGCCGTGAAGTCCGGAATGCGGCTCATGTGCGGGCCCTCGCAGCAGCTTGCGCTTCGAAGGCTTCGGCGCGTCGCGTTGCGGGAAGCGGCTCGATGAGAACGGCCGCGGCCATGCGCGGGCGCGGCGTCACCGGGATCGCCGCTTCGATATCGGGTGCGGGCTCCTGGGGATTGGCAAAGGCGGTGACGCCGAGAATCGGTTGCCTGCCCTCGGCGATTTTTTCCGAGGCCAGTTTTCGCGCTTCCGCAAGACGGGCCTGAATCACGCCACCGCGCAGGGTTTCGACGATACCCCCGGCATTTTCGATCGCCTGAAATTCCTTCCAGGCGCGATCGCACAGTTGCTGCGTCAGGCTCTCGACATAGCCCGCGCCGGCAGCGGGATCAGCGACGCGCCACAAATGCGATTCGGCGATGAGAATGTTTTGTGCATTGCGCGCGACCCGGCGCGAAAACGCATTGGGCAGGCCCAGCGCATTCGAGAAAGGCAAGACGGCAATCGAATCGGCGCCGCCAAGGCCGGCCCCGAAGACAGAAGCCGTGGCGCGCAGCATATTGGTATGCGGATCCTTCGCCGCCATCATCCGCCAGGATGTTTCACCGTGAAGCTTCAGCGGCGTATCGGGGAGATCGCAGGCGTCGAGAATGCGTGCCCACAGAAGCCGCATGGCGCGGAATTTGGCGAGGGTGACGAACATGTCTTCATCGGCCGCCAGCGTGACAGCGATGGATTGCGCGAGGGCGTCATCGGGAAGCGTCTCGAGCGCACGCAGGTAAGCGGCCAAGGTCGCAAGTATAAGCCCAAGTTCCTGCACCTCCGTGGCGCCGGCCTCATGCCAGATGCGGCCATCGGCACGCATGAAGGGACCGGCAAAATTCTGCTCGCGCAGCTTGCCAACCGTGGACAATAGGCGAGCGGCCGTCTCGGGCCAGGGCGCGTCGAGATCGCCGCGCGCGGCAAGCGCGCCGATCGGATCCATGCCGAAGTCGAGGTCGAGCCGCTCAGGGTCGACGGGCTGCTTTGCTATGAGGGCCGAGAGCGCCTTCGCCACGCGGCGGCCATGCGGGCCGGGTTCCATGCGCAGGCCAATGCAATCGATCCGCATATCGGCGAGGGCGCGCGCAATCGCAGGCTCGTCATGCCCGGTGAGACCAAAGCCATGGCCGGAGGCAGCGCCCTGGAAAATCAAGGAAAGGCCGGTCGCGCCATGTTCGAGATCGTCGAGCCCTTGCGCATTGGCGGCGGCCGGATCGGGAAGATCGATGCGCTGCGAGACGATCCAGGGCGAGGCATCCCGGCGCCACGCCCGGGGACCGTTGATCTCACCATAGAGCGGCTCGATCGATATGCCGCTGGCGGTCGACGAAATCAGGCTTTCGGCAAAGGGTGCGCCCTTCAACACGGCGTCGACGCGCTTCAGCCAGTCCTCGCGCGTGACCTTGGGAAAACCGTCAGCCGATCGTGTTTCGCTCATTCGGGACTCATGTCTCGTGCCGCGGTGAGGCTTCTACTGCGAAGTGCTGTAGGCGGCAAATCGGGGAGGCTTCCTTGCCCGGCGGGGATGTGGGATGGATTGCCGCCATGTCATCCGCCCCGGCACTCCCGAAGCTCGGCGCCAGCGCCTGCGTGTGGCGCGCGGGCCGCGTGCTTATCGTCCAGCGCGGCAAGCCGCCGCTTGCGGGAATCTGGAGCCTGCCCGGCGGCGCGGTCGAACCGGGCGAGACAGCGATGGCGGCGGCGGCGCGCGAGCTTGCGGAGGAGACGGGCGTGACGGCCGCGCTCGAGCGGCTCGTCGATCTTGTCGACATTATCCGTTACGGCGCCGATGGAAGCCTCGCCTTCCACTACGCGGTTGCCTGCTACACGGGTCTCTGGACTTCGGGCGAGCCGGTTCCGGCCAGCGACGCGCTGGATGCGCGCTTTGCCGAGATATCCGAACTCGACGGGCTGAAGATGACCGAGGGAACGCCGGCAATCATCCGGCGCGCGCGAGAATTGCTCGGCGCTTAAGACAAATCCAACCAATTCCGTTAACCCTTTCGAAAGGAAGTGGTCGTGGCACCCCGCTTCTCCGCTAAGTTCGCGCTTCGAAACGCCGGTGGGACGGCGTGACACCGCTGGACGGGCAGGGAATGGAAAAATTCATCGAAGCTCCGCCATCCTCCGAGGATGCGAACGAGGCCAAGCGCGCCGCGCTTCGCTATATCATCGATGCCTGGGAGGAAGCCGTGCATGACGGGCTCGATCCCGACTGCATCGCGACCGCTGCGATCTTCGCCGCCTTTTCCGATATGATCGCCTGCTACGGCGAGGAGCCGGTCGCGAAGCTTGCCGAGCGCCTGCCGGAGCGGATCAGGGCCGGCGAGTTCACGGTCGCTCAGACGAAGCAGTAGTGTCCACAGGATTTATCCTCGTGCCGAGGCGCCCGCGCAGCGGGCCTCGAAGCACATGGACCGGCATGCCCTTCGAGGGCGGCGTTGCGGCACCTCAGGGCGAGGTCGTATTTCTATCCCCACAGAGGCGCGAGCGCATCGAAGAGAAACACGAGGCCAAGCGCGACGATGAGAATGCCGGCCCCGTGATTGATGCGGTCGAGCCAGACGCCGTTGATGCGCGTGCGCAGGAAACCGACCATGCCGGAAATGAAGGCCCACCAGGCGAGGCTGCCCAGCATGACACCCAAAACCGTCATGCCGGCGCGGGCCGGCGCGGTGGCAAGTTCGAGAGCGGCACCCATGGTGCCGAAGATCGCCAGCATGCCCATCATGGTGGCTGGGTTGGTGACTGTGAGTACGAAGGTCGATAGAATCTTGCGGCCCGCCGCCTGACCGCCGCTGGGGCCCGCCGCCTCGGCCAAAGCATCGGGATCGACATGGGCGCGACTCGTCCTGATGCCGACAAAGATCAGGATCAGACCACCGGCCGCACCGAGCCATGTCGCATGCGCCATGATGAATTCCTCGATCTGGCGCACGCCAAAGGCAGCGACGGATGCGAAGCAGCCATCGCCCAGTACGGAACCAAGGCCCGCAAAGAGACCCCCGGCAAAGCCGCGCGACAAGGCAGTCCGCAGCACGATCAGATTGATCGGGCCAACCGGCGCCGCAATCGCAAGGCCAATGAAGAAACCGATGAAAAGCGTGTCGAATGGCATCTCGTCAGAGATCGACCACCACGCGGCCACGAATCCTTCCGGCGACGATGTCCGCGGCAATGCGCGGCACATCGTCAAGCTTCACATGCCGCGACAGGCCGCGCAATTTCGCCAGATCGAGATCGACGGAGAGGCGCCGCCAGGCTTCGATACGCCGCGCTTTCGGGCAGGTCACCGAATTGACGCCGATGAGCTTGACGCCGCGCAGGATAAAGGGAGCGACCGAAGTCGGCAGGTCCATGCCCTGCGCGAGGCCGCAGGCGGCAACCGTTCCTTCCGGATTGGTCTGCGACAGGACATTGGCGAGCGTGACGGAGCCGACCGCATCGACGGCAGCCGCCCAGCGCGCCCTGGCGAGCGGCTTCACGGGCGTGTCGAATTCCTTGCGATCGATGACGGACGCGGCTCCGAGGCCTTTCAAGTAGTCGGATTCCTCAAGACGTCCGGTCGAAGCGACGACCTTGAAGCCGAGCTTTGCGAGAACGGCAATGGCGATCGAGCCGACGCCGCCGGCGGCACCGGTGACGAGAACGTCGCCGTCAGACGGCTTCACGCCTTCATGCTCGAGCGCCATGACGCACAGCATCGCGGTATAGCCGGCAGTGCCGATCGCCATGGCATCGGCGGTGGTCATCGGCTCGGGCACGCGCACCAGCCAGTCGCCCGGCACGCGCGCCAGGCCGGCATAGCCGCCATGATGCGTCTCGCCCACGCCCCAGCCATTGAGCACGACGCGATCGCCGGGCTTCCACTCGGCATTGCTCGAGGAAGCGACCGTTCCGGCAAAATCGATGCCGGGGATCAGAGGGAATTTGCGGATGATCGGGCCCTTGCCGGTGACGGCGAGGCCGTCCTTGTAATTCACCGTCGAATGCTCGACGGCGACGGTCACATCCCCGTCCATCAGATCGGACTCGGTCAGATCGACGAAGGCGACCTCCTGGCCGGAATCGGTCTTGTTCACCTGGATGGCGCGAAATCTTGTCATCGTCCCTCACCTCTTTCGATCATTGTGGCTGGATTGCCTCGGTGAAGGCAATGGGGCGGCCGCGCGCAGGCCCGGT
>JAEUMG010000148.1 GCA_016793355.1 Hyphomicrobiales bacterium | reverse complement strand
GCTAGTCTAGACGCAACTTGGGGACTCTCTCCAGAGCGATTCGGGAAGCTGCATGGAAATCGCCGGCCTGCTGATCGTCTTGATCCTGGCGCTTGTCGCGCTCACCAAGATTTCCAGGCTCGAGCGTGAAGTGGCCCGCCTTTCGGCCATGCTCCCCAAGGCCGGCGCACCGCAACCCATTGTTCCCGTTGCCGAAACAGCTCCGACGCCGGAGCCTGTGGCAGCCGTCGAAGCGCCGGAACCGGCCCCCGAGATCCTGCCGTCGGCCTATGAAGCGGTCGCCGCCGAACCGCCGCCGAAGCGCGATGTCGAACAGGCCGTGGCCTCGCGCTGGTTCGTCTGGGTCGGCGGCATCGCCATAGCCGTGGGCGGCGTCCTTTTCGTCAAATACGCGGTCGACAACGAATTGCTTTCGCCGGCGATGCGTTGCGCTGTCGGCTTGATATTCGGGCTTATTTTGATTCTGGCCGGCGAATTGCTCCGCCGACGGACTGTTGCACGTGAAACCTACGTGCCGGCCGCAGTGACCGCCGCGGGCCTCGTCATAGCCTTCGGCAGCATCTTTGCGGCCTACAGTTTTTACGGTCTCATCGATCCGAAAACCGCCTTTGCCGGCCTCGCCATCGTTGCCCTCGGCGCCTTTGCGCTGTCGCTGGCGCAGGGACCGCTGATTGCCGCTCTGGGCCTCATCGGATCCTATGCGACGCCGGCCATAATTCCCTCTGTGGACCCGACGGCTGCTACCTTTTTTCCTTATCTTTTCATCATCTTGGCGGCATCCTTCGCGGTCCAGCGCCGCCGCTCCGGCTGGTGGTGGCTGGGGATTGCCGCAATCCTCGGCGCCCTGGCCTGGACGGCCCTGTGGATCGGATCCGGTATCTATGAACCGGGCGACATGGTGCCGATCGGCCTCTTCGCCGTGGCGCTGGTGGCCGTGCCCCTGCTGGCATTCGCCGGCAGGCCGATTGGCCAAAGCATTCAAATATCTGCATTTCTGGGAACGCTCGCGGGTTTCCTTGTGCTCGCCGCCCTGGCGGTGCGGGACGGGCATTCGCCAGCGTCGCTCAGCCTTGTCGCGGCTGCGGCGGCGATCGCCTTCATCGGCGCGATGCGCGAAAAGTTCGACTTTCTGGCGCCCGAAGCGGTTGCTCTGTGCCTCGTAGCGCTGGCGGGCTGGAGTGCGCGCGATTTCACCGCCCCGGCCTATGACGAATTCGGCACCTATGTGCTGGTTTTAGGGCCTGAATCATTGCGATTCCTGCGCTGGATGGCCGGTTTTGGCGCGGCTTTCATTGTCGTCTGTTACATCGCCATGTGGGCGCGGCCCAATCCGGCGCTGTGGGCCGCCACGGGCCTCGGCACGGTGCTGGGCTATGGTTTCGTCGCCTATGGCCGCGCCCCCAATGCCATCAGCGATACACAGTGGATGTGGATCGCCGCAGGGCTGGCTGTCCTGCATCTGGTCGGCATGCTTGCCGGCCGCCGCCGCATCACCGATCGGGGTTTTAACACCGCGCTCGGCCTTCACGGCATCGCCGCGGCCGCCCTAGCGGCGTTCGCCTGCGCCATGCTGCTCGAAGGCGTTCGCCTGACGATGGCCTGGAGCCTGCTCGTGCCCGTGCTTGCGGTTATCGCCTACGGTCTTCCGGTCCGCTATCTTGGCGCGATCGCTTCGATACTCGCCGCGGTTGTTACCATCCGGCTTCTGTCGGCGCGCGAATTATGGTTTGATAGCAACAATTTATGGCTTGGTCCTCACTTTGTGCTCTATGCCTACGGCATACCCGCCGTGCTGTTCTGGCTGTCCAGTCTCGTCTTCCGCAGGCGAGAGAACACAAGGCCGGCCGTAGCCTTGGAAGGCACCGCACTCGGCCTTGCCATCGCATTGATTTCATTGGAACTTCGTGTCCTGATCGGCGGCGGTGTCAGCGCCCCCGAGCCGGGTCTGCTGGAATCCAGCGCCCATGCCCTAGCCTGGCTCGGCGCCGCATTCGGGCTGCTCCATCGTCTAAAACATGCCCCTTCGCCGGTGCCCGTCTGGGGCAGCCGCCTGCTGGTGCTTGCAGCCAGTGCCATCCTGATTTTCGGCAATCTCGGCACGCTCAATCCGGTCGTTACCGAGCGCCAGATTGAAGGCGGGGTCTTCGGCAATACGCTTCTGCTCGCCTATCTGCTGCCGGCGCTGCTGGTTGCCCTCATCGTTCCGCGGCTCGGCCGGATAGGGTGGGACGGTACCAAGCCGCTGTTCGGCATTTTCGCGCTCATTCTCGCGCTCGTTTACCTCACGCTTCAGACGAAGCGCTATTTCCAAGGCCCTGTCCTGACTTTGGAATCCCTCAGCGACGCCGAAAATTATGCCTATTCAGCCGTATGGCTCGTCTTTGCCCTGGCGCTGCTGATTGCCGGCATCTGGCGCGGCCGCAAATACCTGCGCTATGCCGGCCTAATCGTTACGGCGCTCGTCGTCGTCAAGGTCTTCCTCCTTGATATGTCAGGGCTGTCCGGTCTCTACCGGATCGCATCCTTCGTCGGCCTTGGGCTCTGCCTCGTCGGCATAGGCTACCTCTATGCCCGCTTTGTCCAGCCGCTTGACGCGCCTAAAGCCGAGGCACCGCCCGCGACGGGCTAATGCCCGGGCAATACCAGCAATTTTGGCCGTTGCGGCAAACTGCTAGCCGAGACGATCGTCACCGGACTCGCCGCCATCTCCACCTCGAAATCGGCCGAAGCATTGGAGATGAAGCGCGACAGGGTGGTTGGACCGAAAAAGTGCATCGGGATCACCAGGCGCGCCTTCAGGTCCTTGAGCACGTTCATCATGCTCGCCTGGGCCATGGTGTAGCCGCCGTCCACGGGAACCAGCACGACGTCGAGCCGGCCGATCAATCCAACATGCTGCGGCGTCAGCTCATGATGCAGGTGTCCCAGATGACCAATGCAAAGTCCGGCGACTTCAAAGATGAAGATCGAGTTGGCGTCATCCCGCCGCCCCGTCATGCCGCCGCGAATGTCGGTCGTCACATTGCGGATGCGCACATCGCCGACGGTGAGATTGTGCTGCGCCGGCTGCCCGTCCTCGCCCCAACCGCGCAAGACATGCTTGATCGCCGGATCCGGATTGTCGGTATAGTGGCTGGAGTGGGCGTGGTTCATCGTGACAACGTCCGGAAGAACATCGCCGGCATAGCCGTCATAATCGGTAGCAATCCTCACTCCGCCGGGGCTTTCGATGACAAAAGTTGCGTGCCCTACGAAGGTCAGTTGCACCTGGTCGGCTTGGAGCGCGGTAGGTGCATAAGCGGCAGGCTGGACAAGGCCGGGTCCCTGCGCCATCGCCAGACAGTCGCTTGCGACGGCATTGGCAGGGACAGTCGCGAAGAGGGTTGCGAGCAGAAACGGAATGCCGGCCAGACTGCGCATGAGCATGTGCGGTCTCCACGAAATCGAGTTTCAGGTGCTGAAACCAAGTGTGGGGACGGCCGGCCCGATATCAATTCACGGTATTGCGATCAGCAGCACATAGGCGACGAAGACGACCAGATGCACGATGCCGGTCAGCACCGTGGTTCGCCCGGTTCCAAAGCTGATGATGCACAGCGTGAGCGTCACCGCCAGCAACACCATGTCGCCGCCATCGAGGCCCAAGATCAACTCGGTTCCGGTGAGCAGGCTGATTGTCGCGACCGTCGGGATGGTCAGTCCGATGGTTGCAAGCGCCGAACCCAACGCCACATTGAGCGCCCGCTGCAACTCGTTGCGCATTGCCGCGCGAATGGCGACGAGCGCTTCCGGCAGCAACACAAGAAATGCAATCAAGGCGCCGACGATCGCGTCGCCCTGCTCGACCTGGAGGACGTGGAGCCCATCTTCCACACCCGCCGCAACGCGCTTTGCGAGCATGACGACAGCAAGCAGTCCGGCGACAAGGCAGGTCGCGTGGAGGGCAATCTCCAGTCCCGAGCGGGTCGGGTGAACGGCCTCCTTGTGACGCTCGGCGTTTTCGTCGATGAAGTAACGCCGGTGGCGCACCATCTGCATGAACAGGAACGCACTATAGAGCAGCAGGGACAGCGCGCTGACAAACACAAGCTGCAGCGAAGAGAACGAGCCCGGGTTCGCGGTCAAGGTGAAGTCGGGAAGAATCAGAATGAGAACGGCCAGGGTCAACAAGACCGCCAGGAAGGCGCTGGTTCCCTGTTGTTTGAGATCCTGTTCGTAGTTGCGCAGGGCGCCCAGGGTGAGACAGGTTCCGACGAGCCCGGTACACACAATCATGACGACCGAGAATACCGCTTCGCGCGCGAGATAGGGATTGGCGTCGCCATGCAGCATGACGGAAACGATGATCGACACTTCGATGATCGTGACGGCGATGGTGAGCAGGAGGGTGCCGAAGGGCTCACGGAGTTCGACTGCCAGCGCCTCGGCATGGTGAAGCACGATAAACACCGTTCCGAGAAGCAGGGCGGCGGCAATCATCGAAATGACAATTTCGCTGGCGCCCTCGTGCACGATGGTAGCGCCGCTCAAGTGCTGGATGACGAATGCCGCCGCAAGCGTGACCAGAGGCATTACATACGCCAGAAAAGCTCGCCCCTTGCTATGGGGAGCGGCGATCTCACCTTGCTGGGTAATTCGGACGGCCTCCCCGGCCAGCCCGAGCTTTTCGAATCTGTTAGTCCTCATGGCGTCTCCCTGATCGTGGGTCCTCTATAGGGCAGGAAACGCAAAGCTTCCATGCAAGACAGGCGCTCCAAATGAAGATGGGGCGACTTAACACCGCAATAAGCACGCCCTATCTCACACTAACGAATCTACCGGACAACCTATGATGATCCCCTTTTCCGTTCTCGATCTTTCGCCGGTTCCCGAGGGAGCAACCGCCGCCACGGCGCTTCGGAATTCGTTGGACCTTGCCCGTCATGTCGAAAGATTGGGGTATCACCGATTCTGGCTCGCCGAGCATCACAACATGCCGGGCATCGCCAGCGCCGCCACGTCCGTCGCGCTCGCCTATGTTGCCGCCGGCACCTCAACGATCAGGGTCGGCTCGGGCGGGGTGATGCTGCCGAACCATTCTCCGCTGGTGATCGCGGAACAGTTCGGCACCCTTGAATCGCTCTTTCCCGGGCGAATCGATCTCGGTCTCGGCAGGGCGCCGGGAACCGACCAGTTGACCGCCCGTGCCCTGCGCCGCGACCCGGCACAGGCCGCCGACCGCTTCCCCCAGGATGTCGTCGAACTCAGGAGCCTCCTTGACGATCCCGAGCCGGGCCAGAAAATCATTGCGGTGCCCGGCGCCGGCCTGAAAGTGCCCCTGTGGATCCTCGGCTCCAGCCTCTTCGGAGCGCAGCTGGCCGCCATTCTCGGCTTGCCATTTGCCTTCGCATCTCATTTCGCCCCCGACGCGCTCTTGCCGGCACTCGAAATCTACCGGGAGCGCTTCACGCCCTCCGATCAGCTCGCCCGGCCCTATGCCATGGTGGCGGCGAATGTGATCGCCGCCGACACCGAGGAGGAGGCGCGGCTCCTGTTCACCTCCATCCAGCAGGCCTTCGTGCGCCTGCGCCGCGGAACTCCCGGCAAATTGCCGCCGCCCATTGCCACCGCGGATGCGGATTGGACTGCCGCCGAGCGGGCAGGGGTGGAGTCGGCACTTCGCTACTCTTTTGTTGGTACCAAGAATACAATCCAGCAGCGGGTTGAGGATTTTCTTGCCCTGACCAAAGCCGACGAACTCATGCTGACCGGCCACATCTTCGACCATCGGGCGAGGCTGCTATCCTTCGCCCTCGCGGCGGAAGTC
>JAEUMG010000090.1 GCA_016793355.1 Hyphomicrobiales bacterium | reverse complement strand
GCGGCCGCCCACCGCGCCTATGTTGGCGGAGGCGGTCACGGGGTCGGACGATGCAAGTGAGTCGGCCCAGGTCGGAAAGCCGTCTTGAACGTTGTAGGCCATGACGTCGCCGGTGGTTGTCGGTACGACGACTACGTCCCTAGCGACCGCCGGGCTGGTACTGCCGATGATCGACACGCGCTGGCCGGTGCCTTCCGTGCGCCAGATCTCGCTACCGTCACTGGTCCGCAAGGCAAAGACCTCATTGGCGATGCCGGTAAAATACATCACGCCGTCATGGACGGTCGGCGCGGCACGCAGGGAGACATTGAGCTTCTTGCGCCAGGCGATCGTGCCGGTGCGGGCATCGAGCGCGATGGCCTCGCCGAAACCGGTTGTGGCATAGATTCGCGTGCCGTCGGAGGCCAGACCGCCACCAATGACGCCATCGGGATCGGCCTTGCCTGGCACCAGCGACACGCTCCAGGCGCGGCTGCCGCCCGACGTTACGGCGTTGACACGAGACTTGGCGTCGAGCACATAGACGGTACCCCCCACCACGATCGGACTCGCCACCAGCCGGCCCGTGCTGCTTGACCCTTCGCCGGCGTTCACGGACCAGGCCCGCGCCAGCGTGGCGCCCGCGGCAAGATTGCCAGGCGCATTGGAGGCCGAACCGCCGGGCTGCAGCCAGCTGCTATTGTCGACGGCCGCCGGCACGACGACAGGGTCGGTCGCCGCGGCGGTGGAGGTGACCGGTACCTGGCTCGTGCTCAGAATTGCCTCGCGCTGGCCGGGAAGCTTAGTGTCCTTCTCGCCCGTCACACCCTCGAGGAGCTGAGAGGCGGAAGAGCAGGCGCCGAGTCCCAATGTGAGGACAAGTACGAGGGCGCGTGTCTGTCTAGCTGTGCTCATTGCTGGGTTTGCTGCACCGGTTTGGAGCCAAGCAACGGCGTCACGAGTTGAACGATCATCTGGGCGCGCTGGCGCAGCGACGGGGCGGCCGTGATGTCCGCAACGATCTCATTGGCATGGCGATCGGCCAGTGCATAATCGCCGGTGCGGTAGGCAGAAATCGCCAATATCTCATGAACTGCATTGCGCCAGGCGCTGTTGTCGGCGTCGAGGCCAGAAAGCCGGGCTGCAAGTTCACTCGGCGATAAAGTATCGACCAGAAGATATGCCGCCCGTACCCGCGCGGCATCCTTCATCGCGGAACCTACGGCCCTGTCTGCTGCGATTGCGTCATACATCTTGATAGCCTCGGCGGTCTTGCCGGCCTTGCCGAGCGCCGCAGCCTCAGCCATTCGCGCCAGAAGGGCATAACCCTGATGACCGATACTCTCGGCAAGCGGCACGGCTTCTGCAGTCCTGCCGGCCTCGATCTCGGCCAAGACCTTGCCATAGGCTTCGGCAGCCTGTTCCGCCTGTCGGGTTTGCCAATACTGCCAACCCTTGATGCCTGCCACGACCGCAACGACGGCAAGGCACAGCGCAACGAAGAGGTTGCCGTAACGCGCCCATAATTTCTTGAACTGATCCTGGCGGACTTCCTCATCCACCTCGCGGAACAGGGATTCATCGCTCACGCGGCGCGCTCCTCAAATCGGCGGTACTACCCTCAGAACAGCGCGGTAAGTCAGCCGGTTGGCCAAATCAAGGCAATTCTGGAAGTGTCGCAGGAATTAGCGTCTATTCAGGCGGATTCGGAAACGCGGAACGCGGTGATCAGGCCCGTATCGATGCGCTCGGCGATGGTCGATTGCAGCGCCCAGTCGCCCGGATTGTCGAAGCGCATCACCAGCTTGGCACTTGTTTTTGGAGGGATCACCGCGGTATCGCGCCATGGTCCGTCGACGATAGGCTTGCCGGCACGTTCGACCTCCCGCCAGACGTGTCCGTGGATGTGAAGCGGCTGGGCAAAGGCCGTCCGGTTCTCGACATCGAGGAGAACAACCTCGCCCAGGTTGAAAGTCTGCCATGGGTCGGCGGCGAGGCTCGCCGTCCCGTTGAACGCCCATGCCAAATTCCTTTCGAGGAGCGCACGGATGTCCAGTTTCTCGCCCCCATAGGTCGCCGATTTGAGACCGCCCTTTGCACCACCTTCGATGACAAAGGGCACCTTGCGAGCGGCCTTCACGTCGATATCGGGAGGGAGAGGATTGAGCGGCAGCATGAAATCATCGGGCAAGCTCGCCGTCCCGTCCCCGACACGCTCAATATAAGCGATCTCGACCACGTCTTCGAAAAGATCGAGCGCCAGGATCACCTCATCCGCGCTCTCGGCCAGCAACAGATCGGCGCGCTGCCCCGGCGCGAGCAAGAGCGGTCCGGTTCCGACCTTGACGGGCCTGATCGGCTGACCATCGAGCGCGGCGATCCAAGGATCGGCGCCTTTGAACTGCACCCCGATCGTGCGAACATTGGCGGTGTTGAGCATGCGCAAGCGCGCGATCCTGCCGCGCGGAACTTCGATACGCGGGCGATAGCCGCCGTTCACCGTAAACCAATTGCCGAGCCGACCTTGCGCGATCGCTTCTTCGATGTCGTCGAAGTCATCGTCGATCCTGCCCTCGTCGTCCAACTTCCAATCATCAAGAACGAGAGGCACTTCGACGAGGCTGGAGAGCGGCTCGCTCTCCTCGACGATCAGCATGGCGTAGAGGCCCATTTCACGCTGGCGCGACACATCGGCTATCGGCCCAAGCCAGAAGGTGCCAGCGTCGGGCGGCGTGAAGCGGCATTCGAAGGCATTGGCGTCGCCCGGCGCAATTCTGAGACTCATCATCTCGGCGGGGCCGCGCACTCCATACCAATGGAGGGATAGCGTAGCGTCGAGTTCATTGACGAATCGAGCGACGAATTCCTGCCCCTGTCTCGCGCGAAGGATCGGCTGCGGCCAGGTCGGGCCGTAACTCCACAATTCGGTTCCTGGCTGACCCGCATCGAGGACCTGGCCTTCGAGCTTCATGGCACGGATTTCGATGACGCCATCACTCGACTGCGCGAATGCAAACCGCGGCGCGGCCATTCCGGCCGCCGCCAGACTGAGCAGTGCGCGCCGCGAGATCATGAGGCGACCATTCAGTCCTTGACCTCGTAAGTATGTTCATCACCGGGGAAGTTCCGCGCACGGACGTCCTCGGCATAGGAGCGGATTGCGCCTTCTATGGCCGCGCCGATTTTTCCAAACTCTTTCACGAACTTCGGAACACGAG
>JAEUMG010000142.1 GCA_016793355.1 Hyphomicrobiales bacterium | reverse complement strand
GGGCCAGCCTGGCGACGCCGGTCGAAACGCCGATCAACCGGTCTGCCGCGCTGCCGTGGTTCATGATGGTCAGATAGACCGCACCGCTCTTGGCCGAAGCGGTCGCCGAGGCCCGGGCATAGGCGTTCATCACCATCACGTCACTCGCCATGGCGGCTGCGGCAAGCGATACTGCCGCCCCGATGGTGAGGAGCGTGGCAAAGGCAATCTCAAGGGCGATCCGGCGCATGCGCAGAGGCTCGCTTTCGAACTTGGCGCGATTATGCTCAGACCCGCGCGGCAGAGCGTCGCGGGTATTTCTGGCATTGTTTCTGCTCGCAGCACCCGCCCATGGCGGCGAGAGGGTCTCGATCGAGCTGGTGCTCGCCGTCGATGTCTCATTGAGCGTGAACGACATCGAATATGCCCTGCAGATGAAGGGTATGGCCGCCGCCTTTCGCGACAGGGACGTGATCGACCTGATCCGCCAGCACAAGCACGGTGTCGCCGTGACCATGACGCACTGGAGCGGCACCTTTGAGGCCGATCAGCCGGTGCCCTGGCAGCACCTCACCGATGAAGCGAGCGCCCTCGCATTTTCCGAAATGATCGATACCGCGCCGCGCCGCGCGCTCAGCAATTTCACCGCGCTTGGTCATGCGATCGGCTTCGCGGCCCACCTGATCGACACCAACGCCTTCGAGGGCGACGAGCGCAAGATCGACATTTCAGGCGACGGCCGCAACAATACCGGACCCGACCCCGCGCGG
This sequence comes from Hyphomicrobiales bacterium, assembly GCA_016793355.1. Lineage (GTDB taxonomy): Bacteria > Pseudomonadota > Alphaproteobacteria > Rhizobiales > Aestuariivirgaceae > JAEUMG01. The sequence continues at coordinate 1,049 of JAEUMG010000142.1, read as the reverse complement.
ATGCGCGATGAGGCCGCCGCGCGCGGCATCACTATCAACGGACTCGCCATCACCAGCGACGATCCCGGCCTGGCCGGCTACTACGCGGCCAATGTGATTGGCGGGCCTGCTGCCTTTGTCATTCAGGCCAACGACTTCGAGGCCTTTGCCGAAGCCTTCCGGCGCAAGCTCAAACGCGAATTGAGCCCCAAGATTGCCATGCAGGAACGGGCGCGTCCATGAGAGCATTGCTTATGGGTCTTGCTGTTGCCATCGCTGGGCTGGCCCTGCCGGCGAAGGCAAACCAGCCCGTCGCAATCGAGCTCGTCCTCGCGCTCGACTGCTCGGCCAGTGTCGATGCATCAGAGTATGGGCTGCAGATTCAGGGATTGGCCGGAGCCTTCCGCGACCCCGATGTTCTCGCCGCCGTTGAAACTCTCAAGCCGCTGGGGGTCGCCGTCGCCGTGCTGCAATGGGGCGGCCCCGGCGAATCGAATGTATCCGTGCCCTGGATGCACATCGCCAGCGCCAGGGACGCCAAGGCCTTTGCTTACCTGATCGGCCTAACCCGAAGATGGCAACATGCGAGTTCAACCTCCATAGCGACGGCGATCCGCGACGGTGCCCGCCTGCTCGATCGCAATGAATTTGAAGGCCAGCGCCGGGTTATCGATATTTCGGGAGACGGACCGGACAATGCCGGTCTCGACCTCTCCGCCCTCAGGGAAACCGCGCTGCGATCGGGAATCACCATCAACGGCCTGGCGATCGAGGGCGAGGAGCCGGGCCTCGGTCTCTATTACGAGAACCGGGTGATCGGCGGTGCCGATGCCTTCGTGGAGAAGGCGCGTGATTTCGAGGATTTTGCCCGCGCCATCAAGGCTAAGCTGCTGCGCGAACTGCGCCCGCTTCAGTCGTGAGCGGGCCGTCTGGCGCCGGACAATGGAATCTTCCCTCCGGCGTCGTGACTGATTATGATCCCCATGGCAACCAGAACATGAAACCAGGTGAGGATCGAGGGAGCATGGCAGCCGCCACGGATGGCAGCGGAGCGATGGTTCGCTTTGTTG
>JAEUMG010000104.1 GCA_016793355.1 Hyphomicrobiales bacterium | reverse complement strand
TCCGGCGCGCGCAGGGCGACGTGAAGCACAGCGCGGTTCTCGGTGATATTGATTTTCTCGCCCGCAAACATCGCCTCGATCCGGCCGCGCAGATCGGACTCCTCGGCAAGCTTGACGAGAAGCCCGAGCGTTTCGTCGGTGACACGGTTCTTGGAATAGTCGAGATAGAGCCCTGCTGCCTCAAGCGTGAGGCGCTTGCCGCGCGCGGGATCGTCGGAAAAGAGCTTGCGCAAATGCATGCCGCCGACTGAACGGTAATGAGCTTCCAGCGCTTTCCAGGCGGATCGCGCAGTTGCTGGCTGAACTGCCGCCATTGCTCAGCTCGCCTTTTTGAGGGCCGCGCTCTTCGAAACGATGACACCGAGCAGTTCATTCCAGGAGTTGACGAAGGACTTGGCGCCGTCATCCTGGAGTTTCGCCGCGAGCGCGTCGATATCGATGCCGGCCTTGGCAAATTCGGCTAGCACCTGCTCGCAGTCGCCGCCGTCCATGGGAACCGGCGCGCCGACATCGCCATGATCGGCAAAGGCCTTGAGGGTTCCTTCCGGCATGGTGTTGACGGTGAAGGGCGAAGCAAGTTCCTTCACATACATGATGTCGGAGGCCTTCGGGTCCTTCGTTCCGGTGCTGGCCCACAGCAGGCGCTGCGGGCGAGCGCCGGAATTATAGGCCCGCTGCCAGGCCGGCGATGCGAGAAGGTCGATATAGGCCTTGTAGGCGCGCCGGGCGATGGCAAGGCCAAGCCTGTTGTGAAGCGCATCCGGCACCTTGCCGGCGACCGCCACATCCCAGCGGCTGATGAAGAGCGAGGCGACGGAGGCGATATCGGGGTCGAGCCCCGCCGCAATGCGCCGCTCGACACCGCGCATATAGGCTTGAGCGGCAGCGACATACTGCTCGCGCGAGAAGAGCAGGGTCACATTCACCGGAACGCCGGCAAAGATCGCTTCTTCGATGGCAGGCAGGCCCTCTTTGGTGCCGGGAATCTTGATGAAGAGATTGGGCCGCTTGGCGCGCGCGAAGAGATCCTTCGCCGCGGCGAGCGTGCTCTTGGTGTCGTAGGCAAGGAGGGGCGAGACCTCGAGCGAGACATAGCCGTCGACGCCAGAGGTCTTCTCCCAGATCGGCTTGAACAGATCGGCGGCCTGGGTGAGATCTGCAAGCGCGATGTCGAAGAACAAGGCTTCGCCTGATTGGCCCTTGGCGAGAAGCTCGCGGATCGGTGCGTCATAGGCGGTGCTGCCCTTGATAGCATGATCGAAAATCGTCGGATTGGAGGTAAGGCCGGTCACCGACCATTCGTCGATATAGCGCTTGAGCGTGCCGCTGGTGAGGAGATCGTTGGTGATGTTGTCGAGCCACAGGCTCTGGCCGAGATCGTGAAGCTTTTGGGTCGGTTTCATGTTGTCACCATCGATGTTTTGCGTTGAAGGTGGGCCTCTAGGTCGATTTCGAGCAGATCGCCGATCCGCAAAATGGTCAGATCGGGTGCCGGATGCGCAGTTTGCGCCGCCGGATCACTGGCAAACTGGCCCTGGCGCGGCCAGATGGTCGTGACATCCCTGCCCCAGCTCGCCTTGAAGGCACTGAGGATGCGGGGTTTATCATCAATCAGCACATAATGCCTCGCAGGGTATCGGCGCCGGATATCGTCCAGTGCGTCCTCCTTGTGAACGAAAATCAGGATGCGATCGTCGACGGCCTTTGCGATACCGGCACGCTCGATCTTGCGCGGCTGGAAGATCGCGTCTCCATCGGTCAGAATGACCGCCGATCCCCATCTGCGCAAGGCCCTCAGAACCTCGAGGGCGCCCGGATAGAGCCGCCGGGCGAAGGGATAGTCGAGAAGATAGGCCGCCAGGGACAGCAATTGCATGTCGTAACCGCTCTCGAGCCACAATTGCTGGGCGGCGCCCAGATAGTCGCGATAGCCGAGCGTGACGAACAGCTCCTCCTGGATCGCCCAATAGCGGTCGCGATAGGCGGTTCCATAGGAGCGCGCAATGTCGCGGCGGAAATCCTCGCGTACCGCGTCATTGTCGATCAGGGTATTGTCGACATCGACGAGAAAAACGAGATCGATCTGCGGCATCAGCCCATCGCCTTGCTGACGATTGCCTGCGCTTCCTCCACTATCGCATCGAGATGGGCGCGATCCTTGAAGCTTTCGGCGTAGATTTTGTAGATGTCCTCGGTGCCCGAAGGCCGCGCCGCGAACCAGCCGCTCTCGGCCACCACCTTGAGCCCGCCGATCGGCGCATCATTGCCGGGCGCGCGGGTCAGTTTCGCCGTGATCTTCTCGCCCGCCAATGTCGACGTCGTAACGGCCTCGGGCGACAATTTCTTGAGCCTGGCCCGCTGCTCGGCTGAGGCGGCGGCATCGATGCGGGTGTAGAGCGGCGAACCGAACCTGCTTTCAAGCATGCGATAATGCTCGCCCGGATCCTTGCCGGTCCTTGCGGCAATCTCCGCGGCCAGCAAATCCATGATCGGGCCGTCCTTGTCAGTGGTCCAGACGGTCCCGTCACGGCGCAGGAAGCTTGCGCCCGCACTTTCCTCGCCGCCGAAGCACTGGGTACCGTCATAAAGCCCGGGCACGAACCATTTGAATCCGACCGGCACCTCGCAAAGCGTACGCCCCAGGCTCGCAACAACGCGATCGATCATGCTGGACGAAACCAGGGTCTTTCCGACCGAGACATGCGCCGGCCACTGTTCGCGATGGGTGAGAAGATACTGGATCGCGACGGCGAGATAGTGATTGGGATTCATCAATCCAGCGGACGGCGTGACGATGCCATGCCGATCCGAATCCGGGTCATTGGCGAAGGCAACACTGAACTTGTCCTTGAGTCCGACGAGCCGCGCCATGGCATAGGGGCTCGAGCAATCCATGCGGATCTTGCCGTCATGATCGACAGTCATGAAGGAGAAGGTCGGATCGAGTTCGGGATTGACGATGGTGACATCGAGCCCATAGGTCGCGTTGATCGGCTCCCAGTAAGGCCGCGCCGCGCCGCCAAGCGGATCGACCGCCAACTTCAATCCCGAAGCGCGGATCGCATCCATATCGACGACATTCTTCAAGTCCTCCACATAGGGCGTGATAAAGTCTTCGCGATGGGTCGTCGACGCCTTGGCGGCAAGTTCGTAGCGCATGCGCTTGACGCTCTTGTTCCCGTCGCGCAGCAGATCATTGGCGCGCTTCTGCACCCAGTCGGTGATATCGACATCGGCCGGCCCGCCATTGGGCGGATTATACTTGAAGCCGCCATCCTCCGGCGGGTTATGCGAGGGCGTAATCACAATGCCATCGGCGCGCGGGCCCTGATGATCGCGATTATAGACCAGGATGGCGCGCGAGATGACCGGCGTCGGCGTGACGCCTTCGTCACGCTGGATGAAGGTCTCGACTTCATTGGCGGCGAGGACTTCCAGGGCCGCGCGCTGCGCCGGGCTCGATACGGCATGAGTATCCTTGCCCATATAAAGCGGTCCTGAAATACCTTGTGCCTTGCGGTATTCGCAAATCGCCTGGGTGATCGCCAGAATATGCGCCTCGGTGAAGGTGCCGTTGAACGGCGTGCCGCGATGCCCGCTGGTGCCGAAGCTGACCAGCTGTGCCGGATCGGAAACGTCCGGCGAGCGCTCGTGAAACTGCCTGTCGAGGTCGGCAATATCGATCAACATGCTCTTCGGCGCGGGCTTTCCCGCCAGTGGCGAAATCATCACAGTTCCTCGGCTCAGCCGTTTATCAGCATCAACTGCCCGGATCCGTCGGAATGCCCTGCCGGGTCTCCGGGACCGGACACGGCATTGCCCCCCAGATGCCGGATGCATATTGCGCGATTGTGCGATCGCTCGAGAATTCGCCCGAGCTTGCAATATTGAGAATCGCCTTACGCGCCCATTCCTGCGGATCGGCATAAAGATCGACCAATTGCTGGTCGGCGGCAAGGTAGGATTTCAGATCGGCGAGATGCATGTAGAAATCGCCATGGGTCAACAGGGCATCGCGCAAGGGTTCGAAGGCCCCCGGCTCATAGCGGCTGAAGTAATTCGAGAATATGAGATCGAGCGCGGAGCGGGTCTCCGGCTCGTGGTCGTAGTGCCAATGCGGATTGTACCAGCCACGGCTGTCCGCCACCTGTTCAGCGGTAAGACCGAAGAGGAAGAAGTTCTCCTCGCCGGCGGCTTCCGCCATTTCAATGGTGGCGCCGTCGCGCGTGCCGATGGTGAGCGCACCGTTCATCATGAACTTCATGTTGCTGGTACCGCTTGCCTCGTAACCAGCGGTTGAGATCTGGTTGGAGACGTCAGCCGCGGGGATCAGCTGCTCGGCGAGAGTGACGCGATAGTCCGGCAAGAACAGTACCTTCATGCGCCGGTTCACCGCCGGATCGCCGTCGATCGTACCGGCAAGATTGTTGATGAATTTGATGATTACCTTTGCCAGCCAATAGGCGGGAGCCGCCTTGCCTGCGAAAAGGAAAGTCCGCTTTGGCACGTCCAGCGCCGGATTCTGCTTGAGCCGGTCATAAAGCACGACGATCCGCAAGGCGTTGAGCAATTGGCGCTTGTACTCGTGAATGCGCTTGATCTGGCAGTCGAAGATGGTCTCCGGATCGAGCTCGACATCCGATGCCGCCTTTAGCCATTCGACGAAATGGACTTTCGCGGCGTGCTTTGCGATGAGGAACCGGTCGCGGAAGGCCTTGTCATCGGCCAGCGCCCTGAGCTTCTGCAAGTGGGACAAGTCGGTGATCCAGCTGTCGCCGATCGCCTCGGTTATGAGGGCGGCAAGCGGCGGGTTGGCCGCCAGGAGCCAGCGCCGCGGCGTGACGCCATTGGTCTTGTTGGAAAAGCGCTCCGGAAACATCTCCGCAAAATCCCGGACCGTCTTGGTCTTGAGCAATTCGGTATGGATTTTGGCGACACCATTGGTGCTGTGCGTCCCCAGGATCGCGAGATGCGCCATGCGCACCTTGCGCGTTCCGTCCTGATAGATAAGGCTCATGCGCCGCACGCGCGCATCGTCGCCGGGATATTTCGCCCGGACCGCGTCGAGGAAGCGGCGGTTTATCTCATAGATGATCTCGAGCAGCCGCGGCATCATCAACTCGAACCAGGCAACCGGCCAGCGCTCGAGCGCCTCTGGCAACAGGGTATGATTGGTGTAGGCAAGGGTGCGGGTCGTGATGTCCCATGCCTCGTCCCAGCCGAGATGGTCTTCATCGAGAAGGATGCGCATCAGCTCCGGCACTGTCATGGCGGGATGCGTGTCGTTGAGCTGGATCGCCACCTTGTCCGGCAGTGAGTGAATATTGGGATTGTGGAGCCGGAAGCGCCGCATCAGATCGGCAAGTGAGCAGGCGGCGAGGAAGTATTCCTGGACGAAGCGAAGAGCTTGACCCTGGCTTGTCGAATCGTCGGGGTAGAGCACGCGCGTCACGGATTCAGCGGCAAGCGTCTCCGCCAATGCGCCCACGAAATCCCCGCTGCTGAATTCCTTGAAATCGAAGTAGTCGGGCGCTCCCGCGGCCCACAGGCGCAGGGTATTCACCGTCTTGCAACCATAGCCGACGATCGGCCGGTCGTAGGGGATGCCGAACAGGCTCGACGGCCGGTTGGGAATTGCCCGCAATTTGCCGCCCTGAACCTCATATGAGCAGTTCATCTTGATTTCGACGAGCTCATGAGGACGCGCAACCTCCCACGGATCGGGATGGCGCAGCCAGTTGTCGGGTTGCTCCTGCTGCCAGCCGTCGACGATGAGCTGCCTGAAAATCCCGTATTCGTAGCGCAGCCCATAGCCCATGGCCGGCAGGCTCATCGTCGCCATCGAGTCGAGGAAGCACGCCGCCAGCCGGCCAAGACCGCCATTGCCGAGACCCGCGTCCGGTTCCTGTTCGACGATATCGCGCCAGTCGATGTTGTTTTCTCTTGCCACCTCCTTGGCGATTTCATCGAGTTGCAGATTGCCGACATTGTTACGCAGCGAGCGACCGATCAGGAATTCCATCGAGAGATAGTAGATCCGCTTGGGATTTTGCGTGTTGTAGGCACGCCGCGTCATCACCCAGCGCCGCGCCATGATATCGCGGACGGAACGGGCATAGGCTTCGAAACGCTCGCGCGGCTGCGCGAAAGCCGGATCGACGACATTGTCGAAGACAAGATGGCGCTCGTAAAAGGCGTTGTCCTCGCCCGCCAGTTGCACGGCGCCGTGGCCATAGCGGCCGAGCAAAGTGTCCCACAGAGCGGTCCGCGCCAAAGCCTTGGAGATCGGCGCCCCGGACTTCGAAGCCTGCAGCATGTCCTCGCTCATCTCCATCCTCCCGGGCCGACATCTGCCGGCGCTTAAGCATCAGTTTACGTTATTCAGATGACGGGTATCGTTCCACAGCCGTATGGCGGGCTCGGCCAGGCTATGCTCGTAGCTCAAGGCACTCAGGCTTGCGGTACCGAGGAGAAGCCGCGCCGCCATGACCTCGACCGTCAAACCAAGCCAGCGTGCCGCCAGGACCCGGATAATGTGACCGCTGGAAAAAAGCAGAATTGGGTCCGAAAGCTCTCGCAGATGCGCCACCAGCCGATCGGCACGCGCAGAAATTGCATCCGGGGATTCGCCACCCGGGCAGCCATCGCGAAACAGGTTCCAGTCAGGTCGCGCGGCATGAATCTGTTTCGATGTAAGCCCTTCATATTGCCCGTAATTCCACTCGACGAGAGCGGGATCGACGGTCGCTTGGCGGGCAAAACCTGCAAGCTCGCAGGTGCGATAGGCGCGCTGCAACGGACTGGAAAGAACGGTTGCGAAAGACATGCCCTTCAGACGCTCGCCAAGCGCCAAAGCCATTCTTTCGCCGCGTTCGGTAAGTGGGATGTCGGTCAGCCCGGTGTGCTGGCCTGACATGCTCCAGGCCGTTTCACCGTGGCGCGCGAGGTAGACGACCGGAAGCGCTGCGGACATGCAATCCCCCTGTATTCTGGCGGGCACCCTTATTAGTTGCCAAGCCGTAATGAAAGATTGACCGTGGCGAATTAATTTTATGCCGGTCATGTCTGGGAAAGGGTGTCGTGCTAGACGATGCCGGGGTTCGCTCGCCGGGCCCCGTGTCTGGAGTGGGCATCGTCCGCAATCGGGTTCGGCCGGCGCATCCATCGTCCGGATTGGTTTCAACAGGAGGTCACTTCATGATGCGACTGAATAAGCTTGCCGGCATCGCCATGCTGGTAGCCGGGTTCGCTTTGGCAAGCGGCGCGGCAATGGCCCAGGACGCGGCGAAGAAGCCGCATGTCCCCGGCCAGAAAACGATCGGCCAGGCTGGCACGAGCCCTGTACCCTCGTTGGCGGTGCTGAATTCGCACGGCGCCACACTTGAGGGCGACAAGCTCACACTGGTCGGCGTCGCGCCCAATACCATCGTATTCTCGGACCGCCCCGCCCGCATGGCCGGCCATGTGAACACAGCCCATTTCATCTCGGAATGGGATGAAGGCCGCGACAGCTTCGCCAAGGATCCGCCGAACGCGACCATTTCCGTGCTTGGCGCCGACGGCAAGACCGTCGACGACGCCGTGGTCGTTCTGAAGAAGCCCAAGATCGAAGGCGAGAATCTCACTTTCGAAGTGTCGGTCCTCGAGGGCAGCCTCGATGGCGCCCAGGGCGCCGCGGCGCTCTTCATCGACTGGTTCGTCGCGCATGGCGGTGGCTGGCATGGCGGCTGGCATGGCGGCTGGTATCATGGCGGCTATGGCTGGCATGTTCCCGGCGCTTTCTATGCCGGTGCCGCGGTTGGCGCGGTTGCCGGTGCCGCGGCGGCGAGCCATCCCTATTATCCGCCGCCGTGCGGCTACTACCCCTATCCGCCCTGCTACTAAGCGACAGTGACAGGATTCACCCGCCCGGCGAAAAACCGGGCGGGTTTTTCATTGCCGGATCGGGTTCGGCTTCGGCGCCTGAAACCAAACCACGCGAGTTCCCATGTCCCCGAACACCCGTCAGCCGGGGCGTTGGTTCAGCATGCCAGTTTTCTTAAGGCTCGTCCTGCTTTTAGCAGAGATAAGCGCAAGGTCCGAAGCGGAGCTGCACATGCCGGATGTTCAGGATAATCATGCGCGCGATGTTTCCTCGCATCCCGAGGAGATCCGTGCCGATTGCGAACTGCGCCTCGGCAACCTGGTGACAGTCAACGCCAGCGCCCGGATCACGCCGGCGGGCGTCATCAGCGCCGGGATAGCGGCGGCGGCCATCATCCTCGCGGTCGGATTCCTGGTCTCGTCCAGGGATGGCCGGAACGCGAGGCGAGAACTCGACGAGCGGGAGATACGCCGCTTGCGGGATCGGTAACAGAGCCGGGTTGCATCGCGATCCCCAGTCGGCGATTGTCAGGGCGGGAAATCCGGGAACCAGCATGGCCTCCTACAAGCTCGACCCCGAGAGACTCAAGAATGAAGCCAGAAGCGGTCTGCGCGAGCGGCTGCAACGGGAGGAAATGGGCGACGAAGCCTATGAACGCATGATCGCAAATAATGGCGAGGGCACCTTCAGGACGTTCGGCATCGTCTTCATCATCGCATTTGCGGCCATAGTTTTCGGCGTCGCGTGGCTCGGCTGGTGATTACCCAAGTCTTGGGTACAAACTGTTACCCAGGTCTCCGGGTCGTACACAATTTGTGGATTGGCGCGCCCGGCAGGATTCGAACCCACGACCCCTAGATTCGTAGTCTAGTGCTCTATCCAACTGAGCTACGGGCGCTGCACGCGGCCGCCGGGCGAAAATAACGCCCCGGCCGTTCGGGCGCAGTCTCTAATACGCACGAATTGCAAAGGCAAGCCAAAGCGTCAGAGCCTATGTGCGGCGCGGTAGGAGGGCCAGCGGCCGAGGCTGTCGGCCGCCCAGATCGCCCGGCCGATGGCGCGCGCAAGACAATCGGCGGCAAGCGTGCCGAGCGCCGCGAGCGCCGGCATGCGCGGTTCGGGCAAGGCATGGGCGCCGGTCGCCAGCGCAAAGACCGTATCGCCGTCAAAGGGCGTGTGGATCGGCCGGATCGCGCGGGCCATGCCGTCGACCGCCATGATGGCGAGCCGGCTCGTCTCGGCGACCGACAAATGCGCATCGCAGGCGATGATCGCGATGGTGGTATTGCGGGTCGCTGCTGCAACGTCACGCAAGGCAAGCTTGGTATGGGCGAGCGGCGGCAAGGGCGCGTGGTCGGCGCCCCGCGGCGGCTGCAGCGGCCCCATCTCATCGCCGATTGCCGAATCCATCGCCCAGAGCCGCGCCGAACCTGGCATCACTGGGGAGCCCACCGAATTGACCGCAACCAGAGCGCCCAGTGTGTAATCGTTCCAGCGGATCGAGGCGCTGCCGAGGCCGCCCTTGAGTTCGCCCGCAACCGCGCCGAGGCCGGCGCCGGCATTGCCCAATCGGAAATCGGCGCCTGCCGCCTCCAGCGCTTCCAGCCCCAAGCGCCGATAGGGCGGCTCAGCCGGCCAGGTCTTGTCGCCGCCATTGCTGATGTCGAAAAGCACGGCGGCCGGCACCAGCGGACACGGCCACGGCTGCGTACCGAAGCGGAAGCCGATGCCGCGCCCGGCCAGCGCGAAAGTGACGGCCGACGCCGCATCCAGGCCAAAGACGGAGCCGCCGGACAGGACGATCGCATGGATGTGTTCGACGGTATTGACGGCATCGAGGGCGGCCGTCTCGCGGGTACCGGGCGCGCCGCCGCGGATTTCGACCGCCGCGGTCATCGGCCGGTCGCAGAGAAGCACGGTCGTGCCGGTCATGCCCGGCCGGTCCTCGGCATTGCCGACGCTAAGGCCCGCGACGTCGGTGATGAGATTGCGCAGGCCCCTGGCCGGGATGTTCACCCGATCATGCCCCTGTGGCGGACCGGCGTTCGCCGCGCCGGCCGGCATGCAGTTCCATCACCCTGTCGGGGATGGTGAGACGGAAGGAGGTTCCCGCGGGGCCCGTCCCGGCCAGCATGATGTCGCCGCCATGGGCGCGGGTGAGCTCGGCGGCGATGGCGAGGCCGAGCCCGGTGCCGCCCTGCCGGCCTGCGCTCCGGAAGGCTTCGAACAGGTGCTCGCGCGCGCGCTCGGGGATGCCCGGGCCGGTGTCGTTCACCTCGATCGTCACGATGGTGCCCTCGCGCCAGGCGCGCAAGGTCACGGCGCCATCGGGAGCGCTTTCGTCTTCGGCCTGAACGGCTTCGATCGCCTGGATGGCGTTGCGGGCGAGATTGGTCAGGATACGGAACAAGTGATCGCGATCGGCGTCGGCGTCGAGGCCCGGCGGCGCATGATTGTAGAAGACGATGCGGCTCGAGGCCTGCACCACCGCCGTGTCGATGACTTCGTCGATCAATGGCTTGAGCGCCATCTTCTCGCGCCTGGGCGGGGCTTCCTGGGCGCGGCCATATTTGAGCGTCTTGACGCAAAGATCGATGGCGCGATCGAGCGAGGCGATGAGCTTCGGCACGAAGCGCTGCACGGTCGGGTCATTGACCATCGCCAGGCGGTCGGAAATCAATTGCGCGGAGGCAAGCAGATTGCGCAGGTCATGGCTCACCTTGCTCACCGCAAGGCCCAAGGCCGCCAGGCGGTTCTTCTGCTGCAGCAATCCCGAAAGTTCGGTCTGCATGGCGTGCAATTCGCGCTCGGCAACGCCGATCTCGTCGCGGCGCCGGCCCGGCTCGATAATGCGGCCGGGATTTTCCGGGTCGTCACCGAAGGCGACCATATTGGCGGTGAGGCGCTGCATGGGGCGCACCAGGGCGCGGTTGAGGGCGAGGAACACGAGACCCGCCACCATCAATGACAGGATGATCGAGACAATGAGGATCGAGACCGTGTAGCGCAGCATGGCATCGCGCAAAGGTGCCTCGTCGAGCGCCAGTTCGATGAGGTCGCCCGACATGTTGGGCGGCGTGTCGATCACCCCGATAACCCTGCCATCGCCCGCCGCCAGCGCCCGGAAGGCATCCCAGATCGCCTCGACCCAGCCGACATCGCGCAGGTCATAGCTCGCATCGATCATCGGCGCCCTGTCGCCGCGCAGCACGAGCTGGCGGGTGTCGCCCTCTCTGAGGGCGACGACATGCACGCCCGCTCCCATCAGAAGCTCGTTGCGCAGATCGCCGGAAAGCATCCGGTCGGGCGCGGCCTCGACGGCGAGCGCGGCAATCTCGGCCTGTGCGACCCGGTTTTTCAGCCAGGTCAGCCGGAAATTGGCCAAGGAGGGCAGGAAAATCAGGACTTCGCCCAGCATGACGAACAGAATGGTCAAGATGAGCACCTTCCCCGAAAGCCCATACAGGAGGCCGGGGCGGTTTTCGCGAGGGCTCAATTGCGCGGCGGTCATACTTGCCAATGACTTAGCCCAATCGGGCCGCCATTCCAATCGCGCCGCAATTCGGCCTTGAAATCACCGGTGCTGATTGACATTTCCTGCGCTATCGCACATAAGCCCGGCCCAAATCCAGCAAGCGAGATCGACGAGACCCTCGCGGCGCGGCGGGCGCAGGCCCGGCCATTCGAGCTGCCGCAAGGGTGGAAACATGGAGACGAAGCGTGAAGCGCACCTATCAGCCCTCAAAGCTTGTCCGCAAGCGCCGCCACGGCTTCCGCGCCCGCATGGCAACCAAGGGCGGGCGCCGCGTCATCGCGCGCCGGCGCGCCAAAGGCCGTGCGAAATTGTCGGCCTGAAGAGCCGCTCGGGACCGGGACTCCTCCCGGGCATCAAGCCATGCATCGCCTCAGGCTGCGGCGGGACTTCCTCGCCGCGGCACAGGGCACGTCATGCGCGCTGCCGGGCGTCGTGGTGCAGATGCGGGCCCGCGGCGACCAGGATGCGGCGCGCGTCGGTTTTACCGTCACCAAGAAGCTCGGCAACGCCGTGATCCGCAACCGCATCAGGCGGCGCCTGCGTGCCGCTGCCGCCTTAGCCTTGCCGGGGCTGGCGCTGGACGGGCATGATTATGTGCTGATCGGGCGGCAAGGGACCATCACGCGCGATTTCGACGCGCTCAAGGGCGATCTCGCTTCAGCCCTGCAGCGATTTCACCGCGGAAACGGCAGACGGGACGACACGGAGCATTCATGACGGGCGACAACAAGAACCTCATCCTGGCGATCGTCCTCTCGGTCCTGGTGATCGGCGCCTATCATTTCCTTTATCTTGCCCCGCAGGCCGCCAAGCAGGCCGAGCTTGCCCGCCAGCAGGCCGAACTGGCCCAGCAGACCCAGCAGACGCAAACCCAGCAGCAGGGCTCGGGCGGCGGACAGGTTCCCGGCACGCCGCAGACGCCGGAACTCGCCCGCGCCGACGCAATCGCCGCCACATCGCGCGTCAAGATCAAGTCGCCCGACCTTGAGGGCTCGATCAACCTCACCGGTGCGGCCTTCGACGACCTGCAACTCGTCGAATATCGCGAGACGGTCAATCCGGCGAGCCCGGCCGTCGTCCTGTTGTCGCCCTCCGGCACGCCCAATGGCTATTTTGCCGAACAGGGGTGGATTTCAGATGGCAGTGCCGTCAAGCTGCCCGATCCCAAGGCGCAATGGACGGCGCCCGATGGCGCGGTGCTCGGACCGGACACGCCCGTTACCCTCACCTGGGACAATGGCGAGGGCATCGTTTTCAAGCGCACGATCTCGCTCAGCGATCATTATCTCTTCACCATCAAGCACGAGATCGAAAACAAGACCGGCAATGCGATCGGCGTGCGGCCCTATGCACGCATCCAGCGCCAGGAGCTGCCGCATGTGGCGGGCTGGTGGGTGTTCTTCGAGGGCATGCTCGGCGTCTTCAACCAGACACTTGAGGAGATTCACTACTCGGACCTTAAGGACGGAGCGCCGCAGAAATTCGATTCGACAGGCGGCTGGCTCGGCTTCACCGACAAATACTGGGCGACCGCGCTGATCCCGGATCAGGGCGTTGCCGTCGCCAATACATTCCAGCATATCAATCAGAGCGGCCGCGAGATATTCCAGACCGACTATCTTGCCCGCGATGCGATCACCGTGCCGGACGGCGCCACTGCCGCCTATGAAGACCGCCTGTTCGCCGGCGCCAAGGTGGTCCGAACCATCAATCAGATTCAGGAGCAGCACAAAATCGACCGCTTCGATCTGATGATCGACTGGGGCTGGTTCTATTTCCTGACCAAGCCGATGTTCTGGCTGCTCAAGCACATCCAGGACATCGTCGGCAATTTTGGCGTCGCCATTCTCATCGTGACGGTGCTGGTCAAGCTCGCGGTCTTCCCGCTTGCCAACAAGTCCTATGCGTCGATGAGCAAGATGAAGAAGCTCCAGCCGGAGATGGAGAAGATCAAGGAGCGCTTCCCCGACGACCGCATGAAGCAGCAGCAGGAGATCATGGCGCTTTACAAGAAGGAAAAGGTCTCGCCGCTCGCCGGCTGTCTGCCGGTGGTGGTGCAGATTCCGATCTTCTTTGCGCTCTACAAGGTCATCCTGACCTCGATCGATTTGCGCCATGCGCCGTTCTTCGGCTGGATTCACGATCTTTCCGCCGCCGACCCGACATCGCTGTTCAATCTCTTCGGGCTCATCCCATGGACGCCCCCGCACCTTCTCATGATCGGCGTGTGGCCGATCGTCATGGGCGTCACCATGTGGCTGCAGATGCGGCTCAACCCGACGCCGCCCGACCCGATCCAGGCCTCGATGTTCAACTGGATGCCGCTGATCTTCACCTTCATGCTGGCGTCCTTCCCGGTCGGCCTCGTCATCTACTGGGCATGGAGCAACACGCTGTCGATCCTGCAGCAGGGTTACATCATGAAGAAGAACGGGGTGGAGGTGGATTTCCTCGGCAATATCCGCAACAGCCTGCCATTCCTCAAGAAGAAGCCAGCCAGTTGATCGAACCGTGGACTGAGGAACAGTTACTCGCGGGCCGGCGGCTCTTCGCCGGCCCGTCGCGTTTCGTCATGGGGGTCACGACGCTCGAGCAGCTGCCGCCCCCAGGCAAGCCCGAGATTGCCTTTGCCGGGCGATCCAATGCCGGCAAGTCCTCGCTCATCAATGCGCTCACCGGCAGATCGGGGCTGGCGCGCGCGTCGAACACGCCGGGTCGCACGCGCGAGCTCAATTTCTTCGAGATCGGCGACGCCCTCACCCTCGTCGACATGCCGGGCTACGGCTATGCCAAGGCGGCAAAGTCGGACGTAGGAAGGTGGCAGGCGCTGCTGCGCGGCTATCTGCGCGGGCGTCCCGGCCTGCGCCGCGCCTTCGTGCTGGTCGATGCCCGCCACGGGCCGAAAACGGCCGATGAGCGCATCTTCGCGCTGCTCGACGAGGCGGCCGTCACCTTCCAGATCGTGCTGACCAAGGCCGACAAGGTTTCGCCCAAGGATCTCGCCCATACCGAGCAACTCGCCGAGGCCGCAGCCAAGAGGCATTCCGCGGCCTACCCCCATATTCACGCGACATCGGCCGTGAAGGGCAGCGGGCTGCCGGAACTCCGCGCCGAGATCGCAGCCCTTGTGAATTACGATGGTTAGACCTCTCCATCCCTCCCCATCTGTGGGGAGGGTGGCGCGAAGCGCCGGGTGGGGCGTCTTGGCAAGACGATTGAAACTGTCATCTTGCTGAGATACCCCACCCGTCGCGCTCACCCGCGCGACACCCTCCCCACGCCGCTCTGCGGCGCGGCGGAGGGAAATACAAACGCCAGCAAGAGCTGACTGCCTCATGACCGAACCCGCACCTTCGCTCGACGAAACCGCCCGGATACTGTCGGAAGCGCTTCCCTTCCTGCAGCGCTATGACGATGAAATCATCGTCGTGAAATATGGCGGCCACGCCATGATCGATCCCGATCTGGCGCGCAAATTCGCCCGCGACATGGTGATGCTCAAGCTGTGCGGCCTCAATCCGGTCGTCGTGCATGGCGGCGGACCGCAGATCAACCGCATGCTCGACAAGCTCGCCGTCAAAGCCAATTTTCGCGAGGGCCTGCGGGTTACCGACAAGGAGACGATGGAAGTCGTCGAGATGGTGCTGGCCGGCACCATCAACAAATCCATCGTCGCGTCCATCCAGCAGGCGGGCGGCCGGGCGGTCGGCATTTCCGGCAAGGACGGCAACCTCCTCATCGCCGAGCGCTTCACCAAGCAGAAGACCGACCCCGCTACCGGCAAGAGCGAAATCATCGACTTCGGATTTGTCGGCGAGCCGGCCAAGGTCAACATCGAGATTCTCGACACCATCATCCACAGCGATGCCATTCCGGTCATCGCACCCATCGGCGTCGGTGCGGACGGCGAAACCTACAATATCAATGCCGACACGGCGGCCGGTGCCATCGCCACCGCGATGAGGGCCAAGCGTCTTCTGCTTCTCACCGATGTTGCGGGCGTGCTCGACAAGAACAAGGAGCTCATCAGCGAGTTACGCATCGCCGACGTCCCCGGTCTCATCGCCAATGGCACGATCACCGGCGGCATGATCCCCAAGGTCGAAAGCGCCGCCGGCGTGGTCGAATCGGGCGTCGACGGCGTCATCGTCCTCGACGGCCGCGTGCCGCATTCGGTGCTGCTTGAGCTTCTCACGCCGCATGGCGTCGGCACGCGCGTGTCGCGTACCGGCGAATGAGCCGCGGCTTTGCCCATATCGACACCTGGGTGTTCGATCTCGACAACACGCTTTATCCGGCGAGCTGCCGGCTCTTCGACCAGATCGATGTCAGGATCGGCGCCTTCGTGTCGCAATTGCTCAAGATCGACAGAAACGAGGCGCGGCGCGTGCAGAAGACGATGTTCTACAAGTACGGCACGACCTTGCGCGGGCTCATGATCGAGCATGGCGTTGCGCCGGAGGATTTCCTCGAATTCGTGCATGATATCGATCATGCGCCGGTCGCCTGCGACCCGGGGCTCGACCAGGCCCTGCATGCCCTTCCCGGCCGCAAGCTCATCTTCACCAACGGTACCGTCGCCCATGCCGAGAAGGTGCTCGCGCGGCTCGGCGTCACCCATCATTTCGGCGACATATTCGACATCGTGCATTCGGATTACGTGCCGAAGCCGGCAATTGCGCCCTATCGCAAATTCGTGGCGCAGACGGCGATCCGACCCGAGACGGCCGCCATGTTCGAGGACATCGCGCGCAATCTCGAGGCTCCCTCAAGCCTCGGCATGAC
>JAEUMG010000102.1 GCA_016793355.1 Hyphomicrobiales bacterium | reverse complement strand
AACGCGAGAGCCCCGCAGCTGTCGCCGCGAGGCTCCAAAGTGCGATGGACTCTACTTGCTGATCAGATATTCAACCGGAATCGCCTCGGAGATCGTCCACTCGTCAATCACGCCCGGCTTTCCATTCTTGGTCTCAACGATTAGATAGCGGCCGCGATTCTGGTGATGGATCTCATTGGTGAAGGTCCGCGGCCCGAAAAGCGTGGGTTCGTCCTTCATTTTTTCGAGTTCCGCCACGACGGCATCCGCATCGGTCGACTTCGCACGCTCGACCGCCTTCGCCCATACGTCGATCAGCACATAGCCCGGATAGACATATTGGCTTGACGGATCGCTACCGGTCGTTTCCTTGTACTTCTTGTTGAAATCGTTCACGGCCGGATTCGGATCGTCGCCAAAGATCGATCCTTGCACGGGGCCGAGAAAGTCAGAGAGATCAGGAACGGCGCTCAGCCAAAAGCTGCCATCCATGCCAGACCCGTTGAGGATCGGCGCCTTGATGCCAGCTGCGCGGATCTGTTTCACGGCAGAAACCGCACCTGGCATCATGGTGCACAGCATGATGGCATCGGGTTCCTGCGGCAAGCTCTTGATCCGCGTAATCTGCGCTGCGATCGAGGCGTCCTCGTTCTTGAATGTGTCCTCGCCGACCAGCTTGGCGCCGTCGAGCCGCGGCAGCATCCAATCGAAACCGTCGCAAATGCCTTTATTGTACTCCGTCCAGGTATCAAGCAGGCGGTAAAAATTGCGGGCATTCCGCTTGGTATAGGCCCATTCAGCCATAGTCGCGCCTTGAACCGCGGCCAGCACCGAGGCCGAGAAGGAGTGCGGGCCCACGCCCTGGATGCCTGCCTTGATCGATTCTGCGCAAAGGAAGAACGAGACTTTTCCCGCACCTTCCGCAGCCAGGGCCGCCGGTGAGCCGAAATCATAGTCGCATGACACGATTACCAGGTCCGCACCTCTGTCGATGACCTCAAGGCCCGCCTTCGCACCTTCCGCCCGATCGGTCTTCGTATCAGCCGTAACAACCTCGATCTGTTTGCCGAGCAGACCGCCGGCCTTGTTGATCTCGTCAATGCGGATCAGGGCAGCGTCCTGTGCCGGCTTGTCATAAGCTTGCATGAAGCCTGACTCGGCCGTGGCAAAGCCGACGACGATCTTGTCGTCATCAGCCTGAGCGAGCGTCGATGACAGCGCCAGAGCGCCAAGCATTACGCTTAGGCTCAATCTTGTCCGGTTTTTCATAACTTCCTCCACTGTGTTAAGGCACGACAACAATCCGGCACACGCAAGGGAATCATGCGCCGCCGAAAAGCCCTCTGAATGGCCAGCCTCTCCAGACCAGCTCTCTGTTTTTTGTCAGGCCGGACGGCCTGTACATCAGTATCACGATCATGACGATGCCGATGGCGATTTCCTGAAGGCCATTGGGTATGGTCAGCGTGGTGCCACCGATCGGCACGCCCTTCTCGAACCAACGCAATATCTGGATGATCGTCGAGAGAATGACGACACCGAGAACCGCGCCTGAAAGGCTGTTCATCCCCCCCACAACCAGCATTGACAGCGAGATGAAAGTCAGTCCGAGATAGAAGGTGTCCGGCGTCACGACGCCTACCGAATGTGCGTAGAGAGCGCCACCCAGGCCCATGATTACCCCGCTCAGTGTGAAGGCGATGAGCCGTTCACGCGGAATATCGATGCCCGAGGCGGCCGCGGCCGTTGCCTCATCGCGAGCCGAGCGCAGCGCCAGGCCCGATCTCGAAATGGCATAAAGATAAGCGATGATGACGACGACGAAAGCGCAAATCGCATAAGGCCAGATGCTTCGATTGATTGGAATGCCTACGACCGAACTGGTCGCACCCGTAACCCTCTCCCAATTTGAGTAGACCTGATTGATGAGAGCCAACATCGCAAAAGTGGCTATCGATGCCGCGATCCCGGACAGTCGCATTAGAATCTTGCCAAATACCAAGGCGCAAACTCCCGCAAAAATCGCCGCAAGAACAATTGCGGGAGCGAAAGGAAGCTTCGCATTCAAGATAATATCGGGAAGTCCGGGCAACGCCATCTTCTTCATTGGCGGGGGGATTGTCAGCCAGGCGGTGGCGTAGGCACCGAGGCATGTGAACCCTATATGCCCGAAGCTGATCACCCCGGAATTGCCGATGAAGACATAGAGTCCGACGACCAGGACAACGCGAATGAAAATGTCGATGACGGTCTGGTTGAACGGCCCGGACTTTACCAGGAGCGCAACAAGCGCGACGATCAACAGGATCCCGATGAGAATGACCGGGGTCGAAACGGTTTTTGCGAGAATGGAAGATCTGGCCGCCATGCTCACACCCTCTGCTTTGCGGATTTTGGTGCGAACAACCCGTTCGGGCGCCAGATCAATGTGACGATGACAGCCGCATAGACGAATGCGTCGCGAAACGGCCGCGCATCGACCGGCAAGATGACCTGCATGAGGACCGTCGCGCCGCCGATCAGAAATCCGGCGATCACGGCGCCGGTCAGGCTTCCCAGGCCTCCGATCACGGTTGCGATAAACGCAACAAGCATGACCGAGACACCCATCTGGATGTCCACTGTTCCGGTCTGGGTCACCAGGATAAGCCCTATTGCCGCGGCAAGGGCACCGCTCAATGCGAAGGCCAACATGATCACATTGTTCGCGCGAACGCCAAGCATGCGCGCCATCGTGAAATTCTCCGCGGCTGCCCGCATTTCGAGTCCGAAACGAGTCCGTTTCAGAAACGCGGTAAGCGCCAGAAGGACGACGATCGTCGTACAAATCGTAATGACTTGCAGCAACGGGATGCGCGCACCGAAAATCTCTATGGGCAGGCTCAGATTCGACCACAGATCGATCGACTTGGGCCTGCTCGAATAAAGCATCAACAGGAAGTAGCGAATGACAAAGCCAAGCGCGAATGACGCAATCATCATCGTTGCCGGGTTGGCGTTTCGGAAACGCCGGAAGACGACGATCTCCGACAGGACAGACAACCCCGCACCTATGGCGATGACTAGCGGGATGAGGATCAAAGACGGTAGTTTGCCTATGAACACGATCGCCGCGGCATCAATTGACGGCCACAGCAGCGCGAAGACGCAGAAGGCAATATAATCGCCATGCGCGAAATTGACCAATCGCATTACGCCAAAGATGAGCGCGATGCCGAGCGCACCGAGTGCATAGAGGCTGCCCAGGCTCAGGGCATCAAAAAGAATCTGGAGCACCGCAGTCACGCTAATGGTCCCCGTATCCGAAATACGCGGCTCTCAGCGTATCGCCTCGAGCAAGCTCGCGCGCGTCGCCGGCGAGGGCAACCTCGCCCGATCGCATCAGGATCATCCGTCCGCCAGTCAGCATGGCACGCGTTGCGCTCTGCTCGACGATGAGGAGTGTCAGTCCGCTCTTGTCGCGAAGTCTTAAGAGGATGGCGTAGACATCGTCGATCACCTTTGGAGCAAGCCCCAGAGAAGGCTCGTCAATGGCCATCAGGCGCGGCCCGGCCATGAGCGCACGGCCTATGACCAGCATCTGTTGCTGGCCGCCAGACAGAACTCCCGCGTGACGGTCTCGTCGCTCGCGAAGCATGGGAAATACGGCATAGACCTGCTCAAGATCGCGTTCAGCCTGGTCCTTGTCAGCTCGCATGCCAACTCCAAGACGCAGATTTTCTTCAATCGTCAATCCACCGAACACTTCTCGGCCTTCTGGAACCATCGAGAATCCCATCCGGGCGATTTCCTCTGGCGCACGACCGGAAATCCTTCGGCCATCCAGGCGGATTTCACCCTCCCGGGGCGAGACCACCCCGGCGATCGCTTTCAGAAGTGTGGACTTTCCGGCACCGTTGGGCCCTGTCACGAACAGCGTCTCGCCTTCGTCGAGGCCTATACTGGCCTTGCGTAAGGCCGTAAGCTGACCATACCGAACCGTGACATCTTTGACCTCAAGCAGCGTCACAGAATTTCACCGACAGCATCAGCCTGCGTGCCCATATAGGCGTGGCGCACTTTCTCGCTCGCCTTGATCGCCGCCGGCGAGCCACAATCGATGATCTCGCCTGAATCCAGGACATGGATGTCATCGCATATGTTGAGGACCAGCCCGATATTGTGCTCGATCAGCAAGACGCCACATTTCTTCTCAGCGATGATACGCTTGATCAGACTCGCCAGTTGCGCGGCCTCTTCGGCGGACATGCCCGCCGCGGGCTCGTCCAGAAGGAGATAGTGCGGCTCCATCATGAGCGCCCTGCCGATCGCGACGCGGCGTTCATCCGTATAAGGAAGTCCGCCGGCAGTCCGCTCCGCCAAATGTGCAATACCGACCCATTCCAGCATCTCGGCGGCGCGACTGGCGGCCTCCTTCCTCTGCAGGCCGAGCCCGATACCTGTCACTTCAAGATTGTCGAGCACGCTCAGGTCGGAGAAGAGGCGTCCAGATTGAAATGTCCGCGCCACGCCGCGACGCCGGATCTTGTGCGGCGGCAGGCAACCGAGCCTTTCCCCATCCAGAATGACGTGACCCTCCGACGGCACTTGGAAGCCGGTCAGGACATTGACGA
The DNA here is from genome assembly GCA_016793355.1 of Hyphomicrobiales bacterium. Lineage (GTDB taxonomy): Bacteria > Pseudomonadota > Alphaproteobacteria > Rhizobiales > Aestuariivirgaceae > JAEUMG01. The sequence continues at coordinate 33,593 of JAEUMG010000102.1, read as the reverse complement.
GCGTCGTCTTCCCGGCGCCGTTCGGACCGATCAGGCCGGTTATCCTACTGCGTGGCACGTCAAGATTTACCTTGGAGAGGGCGCGCAGACCTTCAAAGGACACGGAGACACTATCGGCTGTGAGCGTTGGAGACATCGGTCTCTTGTCACTTCCGCTTCCGGGTGATGATGTAGGACCCGCTCGCGTCCAGGCGCGCGGTCCAGCCCGGTTCGATAACAATCGTCGTCGTCACCTCCTCGATAATCGCCGGACCGGAAATACTTGCGCCGGCGCCGAGCAGACTCCCGTCATAGATGGGCGTCCGCGTCGTCTGGCCGGAGGCGCGAAAAATGGCCCTGCGATGCCCCTTCAGGGCCTTCGCCGTCGGCACGCCGCGAGCGAGTCTGGGCGGCTTTGGCTTGTCGATACGACCGTAGAGAGTCGATTCGATATTGACGACCTCGACCGCATTATGGCGCTCCGCATAAGTATAGAGTTCTTCATGGCGCTTGTGGAAAGCGTCTTTCACCCTGTCTATTGTCTTGTCGCCGATCTCGAATGTATCGATGTCAACCGTACATTCGTGAACCTGCCCGACATAGCGCATATCGAGGCTGCGCTTGATGTCGATATCGCCTTTCCTGAAGCCATCTTTGCGAAGGTGCTGTACGGCACGGGCTTCGATATCGCGGAAGAGGCTGTTAATTCGCCTGTAGGCTTTCGAATTGTCGAGGCGCGCCGGGGCCGTCGCCATATAGTTGTACTTCACATCCGAGATGATCTGCCCGAACGCACAAAGTCCCGAGGCGAGCTTCGGCAGGATGATCGTGTCTATCCCCATTTCCCGTGCAAGTGCGGTGATATGCGCAGCTGTCGCACCACCCGCGCCGACGAGAACGAAGTCGCGCGGATCATAGCCGCGTTCGACAGATACCCTGCGAATACCATTGACCATGTTGCTGTTGACAATGGTGAACATCCCATAGGCGGCGCGCTCGACCGACATGCCAAGTGGTTTGGCAACCTTCCCGAGAGCCTCTCGCGCCTTGGCGAGATCAAGCGGCAGTTTTCCTCCGAGCAAGCCTTCCGGATTGAGATAGCCGAGTACAAGATTGGCGTCAGTTGTCGTTGGCTCGATGCCGCCTTCGCCGTAGCAGGCGGGGCCGGGGTCCGCGCCGGCCGACTGAGGTCCGACCTGCAGAATGCCGAGTGAGTCGATCCAACCGATCGAGCCGCCACCCGCGCCTAGAGTTTCGACCTGTATCATTGGAACGCCGATCCGGTAGCGGAGGAAATCGATGTTCTTGTTGAGATTGGTCTGGCCATCCTTGGTCAGGGTGATATCGAAGGATGTGCCGCCCATATCCACGGTTATGACATTCCTGCGCTTGAATGGGGCAGAAACATAAAGTCCCGCCTGTGGCGCAGATGCAGGCCCGGAATTGATCGCATACACCGAACGATCCGTCATGACCTGGCCGATCGCCAAACCGCCGTTAGACTGGAAGTAACGAACCGGCTGCCTGGCCCCGAGTGAGCGGAAGTAGGCATCGACCGCGGCCACATATTTGCGCATGACTGGCGCGAGGTAGGCGTTTACGACAGCCGTCGAAGTACGTGTGTACTCGCGAATTTGCGGGTAGAGTTCGCTGCCGACCGTCAGGATTGCGTGCGGCATCATCTCACGTACGATCTCCGCCGCGCGGCGTTCGTGGATCGGGTTCAAGACCGACCAGACGAACGAGATGGCAACGGTCTCCACGCCCTCATTCTTGAAGAGTGTGCAGGCCTCTCGGACGTCCTCTTCCACTATCGGTTGGCGGACAGAACCGTCCGACAGGATGCGCTCGCACACGCCCCTGCGCAGGTAGCGCGGCACAAGCATGACCGCGGCTGGATATTCCGGGTCGTACCGGTAGCCGTCTTCCTTGTGGCCATTGCGGATTTCAATTGAATCTTCATGACCGGCAGTGCAGATGAGACCGGTTTTTCCTCCACTATGCGTAATGAGCGCATTTAGCCCGACAGTCGTTCCGTTAATGCATAGATCGCAATTGGAGACGATTTTCGCAGGATCGGCGCCGAGATCCTCGGCGATCAACTTGAGGCCATTCTCGATCGCCAGGGTCGGATCGGAAGGTGTTGAGAGTGCCTTGAAGAGTTTCACTTCTCCCGAGTCGCGGTCGGCGATCACGAAGTCTGTGAAGGTGCCGCCTGCATCGATCCCCAATCGGTAATTGGCGTGCATGCTTCTCAGGTCCCTGCGCGTATCCGCTCGGTCGCCGCAATATCGACTTCCAGTGTCTCGGGATTCGCGATTACGACACCATAGTCGCGCTTCGCTCCCTCGACCGAGACCAGCCTGTTTCTCACATCCCAGATGACTTTTTCGATCGGCCGCTCATATGGGTTGCCGTATCCACCGCCACCCGGGTTCATGTTGGTGACAGTCTCGCCAGGCTTGATCGTTTCGAGGATATTCTTGCGTACAACCTCTGTCTTGCCCGACTTCTTGAGCACGACGCGGCCAACTTTCGAATCTACATCGCGCGAATAGGCACCGGCCGCACCCATGGCCGGAATTCGCCGCCCCTCGCCGAAGCCGATGCAGAGCATCTCTCCGTCTACCGGCTCAACCTCCCACGCGGTCCCCGAACCGCCGCGAAACTTGCCCGCCCCGCCGGAATCGGTCATCAGCGCATATTTGTGGATTATGATCGGATAAGAATATTCGAGAAGCTCCACATCGCCGGATGTCAGCGCGCCGAAGCAGCATTCGGGCCCCACGGCATGCCACCCATCCTGCTGCGGCGTAGCGCCGCCGCCTGAGATGATGGTGGCAAGCACCATCGTCACGAACTCCTCTTTCGTGCGCGTGTCCCAGCCGGCGATATTGAGGCCGTTCGCATGCCCCCAGGATGCCGCGACCTTCGACGGCATGGCTTTCTCGAAGGCCAGACGAACTGCGTCCGTGAGCGTCTCCATCGGTGTCGTCGTGCAGTTCATGTGCGGCGCCGGTTCCTGGGCGTTGCAGATCGTGCCCTTCGGCCCGAAATCAACCGTAACGCAGCGGTAGAGCCCCTCATTGTAGGGCGGCGGCAACGCCGCGAACATCATCAGGCCGAGATAGACTCCGGAATGTGAATTTCCTTCATAGGAGTTGATGAAGTAGGGAATTTGCGGAGGGCTCGAAATCGCAATGTGGCATGTATCCTTCCTTATCGTCACCGTCGCCTTGATCTCGAAATCGCCAAAGCCGTGGCCAGCATCCTCGAGGATAGCCACGCCTTCATAGGTACCGTCCGGAACGGTCCGGATGAGGTCGCGCATGTGCTGGTCGGCCATGTCGAGCAATTCGTCGATACAGGCATTGACGGTCTTCTCTCCATACTTTTCCAGCATGTTGAGCAGATTGCGCTCGCCAACCTGGCAGGCGCCGATGAGCGCGTTGAAATCTCCCTCTTGATCGCGTCTTGCCCGCATGTTCGTGAATATGAGATTGAGCACGTCATGCCGCGGCCTGCCGCGCTCCCATATCTTGATCGGCGGGATCCGCAGGCACTCGGCATAGATTTCCTTGGCATTCGGATTGTAGCCTGCCGGAACCGGGCCTCCGATATCGGTGAGGTGCCCCTTGCAAACCGTCCAGTACACAAGCTTACCCTTGTAAAAGACCGGCTTGTACATGCAGGTATCGATCGCATGGCTGCCCCCGAAAGCCGGGTCGTTGTGCAAGATGAGATCCCCTTCATGGATATCCTCGCCGAAGAACCTGGCTACCGACTTCATGGCGGGGATCAGAGAACCGAGGTGGATCGGGATGTCCTGCCCCTGGAGTATCATCTCCGGCTTGGAATTGAACAGCGCGGTCGAATAATCATGCGCGAGATTGAATACCGACGATCGTGCGGTCTTCTCCAGCGACAGAGTCATCTCTCGCTGCGTTGTTTCGAGGACCCCGCGAACGACCGAAAGCGTGATGGGATCGACTTTGGTCTTTCGCTTCGCACTCATCCTGCGTCCCTCCACTCTCGTTCGCGCTGCTATCTTCGCTTCACGACGAATTTTGCGACTTCCGCCAGGCACCAAAGAGTATTGCCGAAGCAAGAGCGACTTTCAGCATCTCGGCGGGAATGAAGGGGACAAGGCCGCCTGCAATCGCGCGATCGATGCCAATCAGCGTCGCAAGCCAGGCCGTGCCGAATGCGAAGATGACGACTTCACCGATGGCAAAAAGCACCAGTGCCGAAGCGAGACTGCGCCCCATACCGCGGTCAGCGAGGTAGCCCAAGAGCGCTGCCGCCACAAAAAATCCGATGAGATAGCCGCCCGTCGGCCCAAGCATGTACGCAATACCCGCACCGCCCGCAAACACGGGAAGACCGATCGCCCCGATGACGAGATAGCTCCCCAGCGTGGTGCCCGCCAGTCGTGCACCGTAGGTTGCTCCAATCAGCAGAACCACCAAGGTCTGCAATGTCATCGGCACCGGCCAGAACGGAACTTGTACTTTGGCCGCGAGACTGAGCAAGGCCACGCCTAGAACAACGAGCAGGGCCTTGAGGGCGATCTGGGTCTGCGCTTGCGGCCAGACGGTGGAGATAAGATTGCCATTCATACCTTGTTTCCCTTCACAAAGAGGCACGGATTTTGTCGAGAAGGCCGGCGCGATCTTTGCGCGCCCTGAGCGCCTGCGCCATGCTGACCTCCACAAACCGGGCTGGAGTATGCGGCTGCAATTGCCCGATCAGATCCATGTCGGCCGAGATCACCGTGCCGACCATGAAATACCCCCCGCCCGAAACGGCGTCGCGATGCAGAACGATCGGTTCGGTGCCGCCAGGCACCTGGATTGAACCATATGGATAGCACGCATCGACGATATTCGACGGATCGGAACCCGCGCCGAAAGGCTGTTCGCGCGGCACAAATTCCAGTGGCTTGCCACCCTTGAACCGGTAGCCGATACGATCCGCTTCCGGTGCCACCTTCCATGTATCTTCCAGGAACTGCCGCCCCGCTGCATCGGTAATGCGATGCCAATAGAGACCCGGAAGCATCCGCAATTCCGTCGGCACGCTCGGCAAACGTCGCAGCTTCTCGGGAACGGTTCTGCCTTCCCTGGCTCCCCTCCCCTTGCCGATCGGAAGCTTGTCGCCCGCCTCAAGCTTGCGGCCATTGAAGCCGCCGAGTGCACCCAGCGTGTAGGTCGACCGGGAACCGAGTACGACCGGCACATCGATGCCGCCGGAAATCGCGATATAGGCGCGCGCTCCTTTCTTGAGGAAGTCGAATGAGAGGGTCTGTCCCTTCTTGACCTTGAACGACGTCCAGGTCGGGCGCATGTCGCCATCGATCTTTGGCGGGAGCTCCGCCCCGGTCACTGCCGCGGTCGCATCCTCTGTAAAGTAGAGTTCCGGCCCCATGAATACGGCTTCGAGAACAGCCGCACCTTCCTTGTTGCCGACCAGCAAATTCGCCGCCTTGAGGGCCAGACGGTCCATGCCTCCCGAAAGCGGAATGCCGATATGGTAATATCCGGGTCTGCCAAGATCCTGAACCGTGGTGGAAAGGCCCGGCTTCACGACTTTAACGGCCATTGAGCGCCCCCATCAGCTTGGCATTGTAGCCGTCCATGTCCTTCTTGAACTCATCAAGCGAAAAGGTCACGTCCGCCATGCGCGGCGTGAAACGCCCTTTTTCCACCGCCACGACAGTGTGATCGTACTCCGCGCGATCGATCGGCTTCCATTTGACGATGTCCCCGGGTTTGAAGAGGCACATGAAGTCCTTGAGGTACTTTATCTTCTGATTGGGATCGTAGATCGGCATCGGCGTGATGCCGAACATCTGGTAACCGCCAGCACCCCTCACCGAATAGATGCAGCCGAAGCAGCCGCCATGACCGACGGTCAGTTTCGGTGTATCGGTGCGCGGCCGCAGATACTTGGGCGATTGTATCTGCCGCTTGCGGTCGACCATCTGATAGAGAAAGGGCAGGCCGGCCACGAAGCCGACCATGGAGACAAACCACGGCGCGCCGGAATGCGCCTTGATGAAACCGTCAACCCCATCGAGATTGTTAATGCGTGCCGTGTATTCGATGTCGGTCGAATTGGGGTCCTGGTGACGCTCGCGAAATCGCATGAGCGTTTCATGTGTCCACGGATCATTATAGAGCACGGGAATTTCGATGATCCGCGTCTTGATGGTGGACTTGCCCTTGCGCGCCGCCTTTTCGAGCAGTTTGAGCTCCTTGAGCATGTCGGACGGCTTGATCTTGTCCGGATCGAATTTGATCTGAAAGGAGGCATTGGCCGGGCATATCTCCGTCACGCCCTTGATTTTGGCCTTTCGCACGGCGGTCGTAATCGACAGAGATTTGAAGAAAGCCTCGAGCGACATTTCCTCATCGCATTCGACGAAGATATGTTCATCGCCCCCGTAGGAATACCGCGTCTTCATGGACCGCCCATCTCCCTCACGCAAACATCTTCTCTGCATTCTGCTCAAGCCAGGGCTCGAGCCAGCGTGTATGAAATCGCGCCGCCCGCACTTCCGGGTCCGCCGCCAACACTTGATGCAATGGCTTTGTCGTCTTGATGCCGCCGATCTCGAGTTCACCGAGCGCACGCACCATGCGGTCGAGCGCGGCGCCGCGCATCTCGTCCCAGACAATGAGCTTGCCCAGCAATGAATCATAGAAGGGGGGCACCTGGTATCCCTGGTAAAGCAATGTATCGAACCGCGTTCCGGGGCCGCCGGGAATACGCAAGGAAGCGATAGTACCGGGAGCCGGCATGAAGTTCTTGGCCGGATCCTCCGCATTGATGCGCACTTCGATCGCGTGCCCGTTCATCCTGACATCGTCTTGCGAGATGCGCAGCGGTTCGCCGGCCGCTACACGGATCATTTCGCGCACCAGATCGAGCCCCGTGATCATCTCGGTGACTGGATGCTCGACCTGGATACGCGTATTCATCTCGATGAAGTAGAATTTCTGGCTTTCATCGTCATAGAGATATTCAAGCGTTCCGGCGCCGCGATATTTCACCGACTCTGCCAGGGCGACGGCGGAGGCGCAGAGTTTCTCCCGCACGGCCTGTGGCAGAACCACGGACGGCGCCTCCTCCCATAGCTTCTGCCGCCGGCGCTGCAGCGAACATTCGCGCTCGAAACAGTGGATTGCGCTGTTGCCGTCGCCGAGGATCTGCACCTCGATGTGACGCGCCTTTTCAATGACCTTCTCGATATAGAGCCCGCCGTCACCAAAGGCTGCCTTTGCCTCCGCACTCGCCTGCGGCATGAGAGTGTCGAATTCCCCCTGGTCATGGGCAATACGGATGCCGCGGCCGCCGCCTCCCGCCGCCGCCTTGATCATCACCGGAAAACCAATTGCGCGCGCGACAATCCGGGCCCGCTCCGGATCGTCGATTCTCCCGTCCGATCCGGGCACGACGGGAACGCCTGCCGCCTCGGCCGCCGCGCGCGCCGCGGCCTTGTCGCCCATGATCCTGATGGCATCGCCCGATGGCCCGACAAAGATCAATCCGGCGGCGGTAACGGCGTCGGCGAAATTTGCATTCTCCGCCAGAAACCCGTAACCGGGGTGAACCGCATCGGCGCCGGATTTTCTTGCCGCCGCCAGCAGCGCGTCAATATTGAGATAGGATTTCGCTGCCTGTGGCGGTCCGATTTCAACCGCTTCATCGGCCATCCGGACGGCAAGCGAATCCGCGTCGGCCGTGCTATGCGCCTGCACTGTCCTTATGCCAAGCTCCCGGGCCGCGCGAATGATGCGTACGGCGATCTCGCCACGATTGGCGATGAGGAGCCGGCCGATTGCCATGGCTCAGGCAACCTCGGCAAGCGGTTGGCCAGCCATGACAGGTTCCTCATTTTCGGCGATGAACTTGACGATCTTTCCGGCGAACTCGGCCTTGACCTCGGTAAAGGATTTCATCACCTCGACGAGCCCGATCACATCGCCGACGGCGACGGTATCGCCTTCGGACTTATAGACTGGTTTGTCCGGGGATGGGCGCCTGTAGAACGTGCCAGGAAGCGGTGAAAGCAGTTGCTTGGGCATAGTGTATCCTCGCTGGAGATCACGCTGCGTCGAGATAGGGTGTCACGGCATCCTTCACGGCTTGGGCAATGGCGACGGCGTTGGGTGTGTCGGAATGAACGCAGATCGCGTCGGCACCCACCTGCACATCCTTTCCGCCGATACTCCTGACCTTGCCTTCGCGAATTGCCCTCACGCATTTCGCGGCGGCTTCGGCGGCATCCTTGGCTTCATGCTCGCGCGTTATGATGAGGCTGCCATCGTCGCGATAGTCGAGGTCGGCATAGAACTCGGCGATGAACTTATGACCGCGCTCGCGATAGATTTTCTCGTGAAAGGTATTGATCATGCCCATCAGCGGCACGCGATAGACGTCATTGGCGTCGCACACTGCATGCGCCACATCCTCCATCCGCGCGGCCATTCCATAAAGGGCGCCATGCGGCTTGATGTGGTTCAGCGTCATTCCCTCGGCGTCGAGGAAACCCTTGAGCGCGCCTACCTGATAGATGATGCAATTGGCGAGTTCCTCGCGACCGATCTTCATCTCGCGCCGGCCGAAGCCCTGCAGGTCCGGGAGCGAAGGGTGAGCGCCAACCTTGACGCCATGCGTCTTTGCCAAGCGCACCGTGGCACGCATGTGATTGAAATCCGAAGCATGAAATCCGCAAGCGACATTGGCGACCCCGATGAGCGGCATCAAACCCTCATCGTCGCCCATCCTGTAGAGGCCAAAGGCCTCCCCCATGTCACAATTGATGACAGTCACAAACCAACCTCCCCATGCCGCGGTTCTTGTGCCGCGATGCACCGGAAGAAATCTTGCGTCACTGCGACCATATTGTAAAATAACAAATCGTGCATCGCAGTATTTGAAAAATCGATAATGGGATTTTCCCTCAAGCAGGTTCGGTACTTTATTGCGACGGCGGACTCCGGCCAGGTTTCCCAGGCCGGAATTGCTCTCAATGTCTCGCAATCGGCGATCACCGCTGCCATCAAGCACCTGGAGGAAAATCTCGGTGTTGCGCTGTTCCGCCGTCAGCCCTCCGGCGTTTCTCTGACCGCCGAGGGTGCGCGTTTCCTGCACCATGCCCGCAGCATCATGGCCGCGGTGAATGCTGCTGAAAGTGCGCCCCTGACCGAAGACACCGCCCTGTCCGGCAATGTCCGGATTGGGGTCTCATACACCGTCGCGGGCTATTTTCTGCCCCGGCATTTCACCCGCTTCACGCGCAGCCATCCGCGCATCCGCGCCGAAATCCTTGAAATGCCTCGCACTGAAATCGAAGCGGGCCTGCTTGACGGTACGATTGATTTGGCGGTTATGCTCGTCTCCAACCTGCAGGACCGCAAGCGGCTCGCCCATGAAATTCTGGTCCGTTCCCGGCGTCGGCTCTGGCTCCCCGTTGAACATCCACTTCTGACAGCCGAAACAATCACGCTCGACGATGTGGCCAAGCTGCCCTATGTGATGCTCACCGTCGACGAGGCCAGCCATACCGCGGCCCGTTATTGGCGCCCGGTTGGACTCAAACCGAACGTGATCTTCAGAACTTCCTCTGTTGAAGCTGTTCGCAGCATGGTCGCCGATGGCATGGGCGTGACCATCCTTTCGGACATGGTCTACCGGCCCTGGTCGCTCGAAGGGCAGCGGATCGAATTGCGCAGCGTGACGGCAGATATCCCGACAATGGACGTTGGGCTTGCTTGGAACAGGGCCGAGCGGCAGTCGCCCGCCACCCGCACATTGCATGAATTTCTCAGCCTTTCATTCAGCGGTGCCGGCATTTCGCTCTAGCTCCAAGGACAGCCTGAGTCACATTGGCGCAGGGCGAATCAAGGCGAGATTGGCGACACTCCGCGCGAGGCAACACATCACGAGCGGCACGTGACACGAACTCCTCCGAAGCTGGCTCTTCCGTGGATTCTGGAAGAGGACTGGCCGCGCTGGCAAGCGGTTGACCGCGGCGTCCCAAGCTATGAGAGATGGGTCGAACTCTTCGACAGGAATCTGAAGCTCGCCGAGGCCTGCGGCTGGCCGTATGAGCGGGTTCCGGTTAAGGCTGACGCGTTCAACGAATGGTGCCAAGCCAATCGGCGCGCCCCGGGCAAGTTTGACCGGAGTCTCTATGCGCTTGAACTGCTTCGGAACAACCGCGGCACGTCGCCACTCGAAACGGCACAAGGGACGGAAATCCAGGACAGATCGGTTTCCCAAACAGCGGTTCCGGAACTTCCTGCATCCATGACTGAGAAGGCTTGCGCGGCTGGGACCGACGCCGCGGTGAATCCCGAGCTGCCGACCCGCGGATCGCCATCCGCTGAAGTCGCCGTCAACGATACCGCTACGTAAGCTTCCGCGGCGTCCCGAAGAATTCGACACCGGCTTCCAGCTCGCGCCGCCAGCGAAGTTGAACCGGATAGACCACCGCCTCCGTCACGAAAACGAGTTCAAAATGGCTGGGCAGAATCACGCCCTCGCCGGCAAGACGCAACCGGGCGCCGGTGTCGCTCACGTCCTTGATGATGCAATCGTATCTTCCCCAAGAACCGGGAAGTACGATTCTGCCAGTCTTCAACGTTCGACGCCTCACGCTGCGTCGCTCGTTCTCCCGCTCCGAATTCATGCAGGAAGCCCGCCAAGGATGGCCCGAATCCCAACCTGCTCAATAAATACCGCAAATTTGCGCCCCAGCCCATGAGCAACATAGCGCAAGAATTCTGTTAGCACCCCGCGCAACGAAAGAGCTGCTCGAGAAAGGCGGCTCTGGAACTAGGCAAAGGCCATGAAGGGTCTCTGAATTCAAGGTACCTCAATCTCCGCATAGACCACGATGAGGCATGCGCAATCCATCGGCATTTCCGGATTTGTGTAGATCATTCGCGTATGCCTGCCGGCCTCCTCAAACACGGCAAATATCAGATCGGAAGCACCATTGAGTACCGGCGGGTGCGCCGTGAAACCCGGCGCGACATTCAGCGTGCCTTCCAGTCTGACGACTCGTCTCACCCGACTGAGGTCGCCCAGCGCATCCTCAAGTTGTGCAATCGCATTCAGGGTGGCGAGTTGGCAGGCATCATACCCCTTTTCGGGTGTCAGATCTTTGCCGATCTTTCCCTTGTAAAGCAGATTGCCGTCGATCCAGGGCAGTTGGCCGGAAGTCATCAGGAGATTCCCGGTGATCGCCCATGGGACGTAAGCGGCCACGGCGCCGGGCGCTTTGGGCAGACTGAGGCCGAGGCTGGCCAGCCTTTCCAGCGGATCGGCGCCCGTCACCCTGGCGTCCGCCGGACGAACCGGCCTGAAGCTGAAAGCCATATCCCACCCCCGAATCGCCATGCACCCGTCGACAGGCTGGCTTGCCGGCACCTTCGATCCCAACTGGGGAGCAGATTGCCTAGTCGGCACTATACTCATGGCCCCTGTTGCGGGCCATAGCCTCCTCCAGTTTCACGATGTCCTGCGGCATCAGGCGCGAACGCGCCAGGGGCAGCACCACGGCATTCTCCCAATGCAAATGGCGCCGATAGCTTTCGAAAAAACTCCGTAACATGTAGCCGACCATATCCGGATTCTTGAGCTCCCTGCCTTCGCTCAGGATATCGAGGCTCTCGAGCAGCTCCGACGCGAAGCTTTCGTCAGTCGCATGTTCCATTGCGAGGCGGGCCAGAATCTCGGCAATTCCATCGCCCGGCAGCGCTCGCTCTTCGATTAGGGGAAACAATCCACATTCCTCGTCGCGATGATGGAGTGGCAACTCTTCCCGGAGCGCGCAGGCGACCTGCGCACAGAGACGTTTGTCGACACAGTCAGGCAAACTATCGGCAATCAGCTCCAGGGTATCGCAAATCTGGGCCTGGATACGGTGCTCGTGCTCGATTAGGTCGAGTGCATTCCGTTTCACCCATCTGGTATTTGGGTCGTCTTCCCGCATTATATAGTTTTGCGATGCAATCCGCCGCCAATCCTTGATCCAGATCAAGGCCCCGGGCGCCTCCATCCTCCACGCAGAAAATGGGTTTTGTGCCGAATTCAACGGCCACCCGGCGCTTGGTCGCCGGATTATTGCATGAGGTATTCTGATGCACGATGTGAGAGCGTATTACGTCATTGCCGATGGCGGTCGCGCCCGGTTTGTGCGACCGGCAGAGCGGCAACATTTTCGAACCATCAGAAACATCGAATCGGGTCATCTTCATCACCATTCGCACGAACTTGGCCGCAAGCCGCCGTCGCGCGTCCAGGAAAGCGCATCGCCGACGCGTCACGCCGTTGAACCGCGGCAAGATCCGCATGACCGCGCCGAGCGCGACTTCGCGCAATATGTTGCCCGGGAGCTGAACGCCGATCTCGAAGTTTCTGCCTGCGACGCTCTCATTCTTGCCGCGCCCAGTCACACGCTGGCTGATATCCAGAGAGTCTTGTCAAGGGAACTTCAGGCAAAGGTTGTAGCGACCCTCGCCAAGGATTTGACCAAGGTTCCCGATGCCGATCTGCCCGGTCACTTGCCGCAACCTTCACCCATGTGGAGGAAGTCCTGAATTTCGGAAACAGGTTTTGACAATGGCAGCTCTGCCAGCTTCTGCCGACACCCCCGCATCGTGGTCATCGGTTCTGGCAAACTTGCCGGGTTATGCTCGCCGTTTCGATCGTGCCGGAGTCAAGGCGGCCTCGATGATGGAGTCCGTGTCAATTCCATGATGCCTGTAAAGGGCGTCGATCGTTCCCGATTGACCGAAATGCTCGACGCCAAGCGCCTGGACCTTGTGGCCGTGGACCGCGCCCATCCACGACAGGGCTTCCGGATGCCCGTCAATCACGGTTACGAGGCGCGCATCGCTTGCCAGCGGCGCCAGCAACGCCTCGACATGCGACACGGTCGACGGGTCGCCATGCCGCTGCGCAGCCTGGGCGGCGGTCCAGCCGGCGCTGAGGCGATCCGCCGATGTCACCGCCAGCAACCCGGCCTCGGGGTAGCGATTGAGAATCTGCCCCATGGCGGAAGCCGCCTCGGGAGCCACGGCGCCGGTATAGGCAATTGCAAGCATGGCCCCTTCGCGCGGCGGCCTCAGCCAATATCCGCCTTTGATGATCGCTTCCCGGGTCACGGCGTCCACGTCCCTGACCGGTTGATCGAGCGCCCGCGTCGATAGCCTCAGATAAACCGAACCGCCTTCGCGCTCATGGACCCAGTCATCGCCTACCGCCGTCTGCGGCGAACGCTGAATATACTCGAAGGCCCATTGCAGGATCACGGCCAGTTCGTCGACGAAAGCGGGCTCGAAGCTGGCAATGCCGTCTTGCGCCATGCCGATGAGGGGCGTCGCCAGGGACTGATGCGCGCCGCCTTCGGGTGCCAGCGTGATGCCCGACGGAGTCGCCACAAGGATGAATCGCGCATCCTGGTAGCAGGCATAGTTCAGGGCATCGAGACCCCGCGCAATGAAGGGATCATAGAGCGTGCCGATCGGGATGAGTCGCTCTCCGAAGAGTTCATGGCTCAATCCCAGCGCGGCAAGCATGAGGAACAGGTTGTTCTCGGCAATCCCGAGTTCGATATGCTGGCCGCTCGGGCCCTTGTGCCAGCGCTGCACGGACATGAGCTTGCGCGACTGGAACACATCATCGATCTCTTTAAGATCGAAGATGCCGCGCCGATTGACCCACGGGCCGAGATTGGTCGAAACGGTCACATCCGGCGATGTGGTGACGATCCTTTCCGCAAGTTGCGATTGCGAACGCGCAATCTCCTGCAGTATCAGCCCAAAGCCCTGCTGGGTCGACATCGTTCCCTTGATTAATGGCAGAGGGAGCTCCCCGACCGGTACGCGTTCGGCCCGAAGGCGGCGGCGCCCCTTGGCGTTAAACGGAACGTCTCCGAGAGCGGCTTCCAGCTGCGCCGCATCGCGATTGAGTCCGGCGGTTTTCGACCACTCCTCGCCCTCGACAATTCCGTTATGCGCCTTGAACGCCTTCATCTGATCGGGCGTCATCAAGCCGGCATGGTTGTCCTTGTGGCCGGCAAGCGGCAGGCCGTAGCCCTTTATCGTGTAGCAAATGAAGCAAACCGGGCGATCCCGAGGTGCGGTATTGAACGAGTCGAGCAGTGTTTCGAGGCAATGCCCGCCGAGATTGGTCATCAGCCTGCCAAGCTCGAGGTCGGAATAGCTCTCGATCAGCGCAAGCGCTTCCGTCTCATGAGCAAGGTCTGCGCCCATCTGCTGACGAAACCCGGCGCCCCCCTGGAATGTCAACGCCGAATAGAGTGCGTTCTCGCAATTGTCGATCCAGGCAAGGATAGCCGCGCCGCCGGGCCGTTCGCGTAGCGCCTCAAGCATCCTGCCGTATTTCAGGGTGCGAACCTCCCAACCCATATTCTCGAAGACGGTCTTGAGCTTGCCGGTCAGGGGCGTCTGGATAATCGCGTCAAGACTCTGACGGTTGTAATCGATAATCCACCAGGTATTCTTGAGCTGGTGTTTCCAGCCTTCGATCAGCGCCTCGTAAATATTGCCCTCGTCGAGCTCGGCGTCGCCGGCAAGAGCGATCATCCGCCCTTCCGGCCAGGATTTGCCCCAGCCATGCCCGCGCACATAGTCCTGCACCAGACTCGCAAATGACGTCATGGCCACGCCGAGCCCCACCGATCCGGTGGAGAAATCGACGTCATCCACATCCTTGGTCCGCGAGGGATAGGACTGCGCCCCGCCATAGGCGCGAAACTTTTTGAGCTTGTCGAGTGACTGATTGCCGAGCAGATACTGAATGGCGTGAAACACCGGCGAGGCATGCGGCTTCACAGCGACCCGGTCTTCCGGCCGCAGCACGGAAAAATAGAGCGCCGTCATGATGGTGACGAGCGATGCCGACGAGGCCTGATGCCCGCCGATCTTCAGTCCGTCCTGATTGACGCGCTCGTGATTGGCGTGGTGGATCGTCTGCGTGGACAGCCAGAGAACTTTGCGCTCAAGATCGCGCAGCACGTCAATGGTGAGTCTGTTTCCCGAAGGCAGCGGCGATCTCGCGGTGGCGGCCAAGTTTGATTCTCCCGGGCTGGCATCCAACGCCGCAATCATGAGGGGCAACGCGGCTGCCGCGCAAGGGCTCAGGCTGCCGCATTCGGCAGGCGATGGCTCGGCACCGCGTCACGCATGGTCCCGCCGGACCGCAGCCCGGTCGATCCAAAACAGATCCCGGAACCCGGCTCCGCCCTCAATACAGCCCGCGCAATAGCCGGTCGAAGTAATCGCGCTCGAACCGTCTCAGATCAGGCATGTTGGCGCGTTCGCGCAACATCTCGAGAATCTCGCGCGCCCGGCGTACTGCAAGCTCGGACGGAAGCATGTCGCGCTCCGGCCCGAAATCCTCCCCGCGCCGCGGCATCGGCCGGCCCAACGGATCGCGGTCATCGCCGCGCGCCTCGCCATGCCGGCCTTGCGTGCCCTGCTGACCCATGCCCTGCTGCTGCATCAATTCGCGTGCCATGCTTTGTGCGCCTTCGCGCAGCCGGCTCAGTGCCTCGCCCTGTTCGCTGAGCGCGCGGCCTCGCTCGCTGCCGCGCAGGGCGTCCGCGGCACCGTCCATCGAGCGTCCGGCTTCGCCGAATGACGGCGGCGATTGCAAGCCGTTCTGGCCCATGCGGCCCATCAATTCCTCGAGCATGCGGGCGAGCGCGTCCTGCTGTCCGGCGAGCTCGCCGGACCTGCCCTGCTGTCCCTGCGCACCCTCCATCTGCTGCTCGCCTTCGCCCATTTCGCCGTCCTCGGGCAACCGCGTCGTATCGTCCATCAATTGCTGCTGGCGGCGCATCATCTCGGAAAGTTCGTTCAGCATTTGCGACAGAGGCGTCTCGCCCTGCGCATTCATTTGGCCCGGCATGCCGGGCTGGAGATTGCGCAGGATTTCATCGAGCTGCGCCAGAAGCTCCTGCGCCGCTTCCTTGGCGCCCGATTGCGCCAGCTTTTCGATCGTATCGAGCATCTTGGCCAGATCTTCCGGCCGGACCATCTGCCCCTGCTGCGCCTGGCGTTGCTGCTGGCCGCCCTTTTCCATGCGCCGCTGCGCTTCCTGTGCCATCGACTTGAGGTACTCGTTCATCGCCTGGCGCAATTTCTGCATCAGTTCGGCGATCTTCTCCGGCGGCGCACCCTCTGCAAGGGCTTTCTCCAGTTCGCGCTTGATGCGATCGAGTTCGGCGCGAAGGTTCGTGACGTCGCCATCCTCGATGCTGATGGCGATCTGCCACAGGAAATCGATGGCTGCGCGCACGTCGTCTTCGTTCTTGGCATTGCGGATACGCGACGTGACGGTGCCGATCGCGACCAGCGGGCCCGACCGGTCGACCAGTCCTTCCGGCCAGACGAGCAGCGCTTCCAGCATGTCGACGACCGGCTTGCGCTCATCGGGATTCATGACCAGCGCTTTGCGCTGCTCGATCAGCGCCTTCGCCAGGGGCACCTGGAATTCCCGCTCGGGGAGCTTGAAACTCTTCACGTCGCTCTCGGCCGTCTTGCCGGTCTGGTCCCTGGCGATGAGGCGCATCTCGACGGTGAGCCCGGCCCAGGGATGAGCGGTGAGGTCGCTGACCGAGGTGCCGGTCGCCTCCTTGGGCGCGGCGCGCTTGAGCGCGATCGGAAACTCCGGCGGATCGAACAGGAACACGCCATTGCCGGCGATGCCCATCTCGCCATCCTGGATGTCCGAGAGTTCGAAGCGCGATTCGATGCCGGCGATGCCGTAATCGTCCGACGCCTTCCAGCGCACCGAAAGCCCGCCATTGGCTTCGGTCGTCGGATTGTTGTCGAAGGAAATCTGCGGCGGATTGTCGGGGATAAGCGAGACCGTCCATTCGGCGATTTGGGTCTCGCCGTCAAAGACGCGCGCCGTCACCGGGCGCGTCAGCTTCGCTTCGATCTGGAAGGCTTCGCCCGTCGGCTTGGCGGCGGGCGCCTTGCCGGGAAGCTCGACCGGCGTTTCGCCCTGCGACACCGGCTGATAGAAGGCAAGACGCGGCGCCTTGCTACCGCTCACCCTGATCTTGAGCTGGCTGTTTTCGGGCACGATGATCTCTTCGCCCTGCGCAATCTTTTCGCGCATGGCGGGACTCGTCAGCATGAGCGGCGGCCGGCCCGTATAGCCCGGCGGCGCTATCCAGGCGTCGAGCGAAGCCGAGGCCTGCGGCGTCGGCGCATCGATGCGTACGCTGTCGGCCAGCAATGCCGCGGGCCCCGTGCGCCCCAGCACGATGGCGGCGAACAGGGCGAGGATCAGCGGAATTCGCAGCGCATAGCGATCCCTGGAGTTCCAGTCGGAACGCACCATCCCGATCTTGAGCTGGCCGAGCCTGCGCAGCTGGCGCGTCCGATGTTCCTGCCAGATGGTGGTGCTGAGCTGGTCCTGCTCGCCCTCGGCGAGCCGATCCTCGCTGCCCGCAACCGGGCGGTGAGAAAGCCCGGAAGCGGTCTCGATCCGGCGGATCGCTTCGGGCCGTGATGGCACAACCAGGCGCGCAACCGGGACGAGCGACCACGCCAGGGCAATGCCGAAGATTGCAAGGCTGCCGAACCGCGCCCAGTCGGGCAGCGCCGGCAGCAGGCCTGAGAGAACTGCCAGGGCGAAGAACCCGAGCACCATAATGGTCGGGTAGAGCGAGGACCACAGGCGCTCCCAGACGATCGCCGCACCGGCTTGGGAGATTTTCCGATCGACATAAGGTCTGGTCTTTTCCGGTCCGCTCATGATTTAGGACTATAATACGGAAAAGGGGCCAAATCATGCCCTAGTTCTCGGTTCTCACATGAAGTTTATACGGGGCGGTTGGGTCAGGATTTTCCCTGCCAGGCCGCCAGCCGATCGAGACCGATCAGGGCCTCGTAGCTTTGACGCGGCCGGACGATCGCGAAATCATCGCCCTTTACAAGCACTTCGGCCACCAGCGGTCGCGAATTATAGGTCCCGGAGAGCACCGCGCCATAGGCGCCGGCCGTCATCACGGCGAGAAGATCGCCCTGCTCTACCGGAGGGAGCGATCTGGCGCGGGCCAGATAGTCGCCCGATTCGCACACCGGACCGACCACATCGGCGATTTTCCGCGCTGCTTCGCCATGGGGCTCGGAGACGGGGAGTATCTCGTGATAGGCATCGTAGAGCGTCGGGCGGATGAGATCGTTCATCGCCGCATCGAGGATGATGAAATCGCGCTCCTCGCCGGATTTCACGTAAATCACCCGCGAGACCAGGATTCCGGCATTGCCGGTGATCATCCGACCCGGTTCGAGCACCAACCGGCAGCCGAGATCGCCCAATGTCTGCTTCACCATGGTCGCATACTCATCGGGATGCGGCGGAACGTCATTGGTACCGCGATAGGGAACGCCGAGACCGCCGCCGAGGTCGAGATGGCGGATGTCATGGCCTTGCGCGCGCAAGCTGCGGGTCAGGTCGGCCATCAACCGGAAGGCTTGCGCAAAGGGCTCAAGCTCGGTGATCTGGCTGCCGATATGCATGTCGATGCCGGAAACCTCGATCGACGGCAGCGTCACCGCGCGGGCATAGACCTCCGGAGCCCGCAGATAGGATATCCCGAACTTGTTTTCGGCCTTCCCGGTCGTGATCTTGTGATGGGTCTTGGCGTCGACATCCGGATTGATGCGGATGGACACCGTGGCCCGGCTGCCGATCCGCGTCGCGATACTGGACAGAAGCTCGAGTTCGGGCTCCGATTCCACGTTGAAGCAGGCAATGCCCTCTCTCAGCGCCAGCGCCATCTCGCGCGCCGTCTTGCCGACGCCCGAGAACACGATCTTGCGGCCGGGCACGCCGAGCGCCAGGGCGCGGCGCAATTCGCCCTCGGACACGACATCGATGCCGGCGCCAAGGTCGACCAGCGTCTTGACGACCGCCTGGTTGGAATTGGCCTTCATCGAATAGCAGATCGTGTGATCGGTGCCTTTGAAGGCCTCGTCGAAAACGCGGTAATGCCGTTCCAGCGTCGCCGTCGAATAGCAGTAGAACGGCGTGCCGACGTCCTCGGCGATCACCTTGAGGCTGACGTCCTCGGCATGGAGCACGCCGTCGCGATAGGCAAAGTGATGCATGGCTGCCGGCGCTTACTGGATCACCGGATCGAGGATGAAAGGCTCGTCTTTGGCCGGCGGCTTGCTGCCCGGCGGCTTTTCCGGCGGACCTCGCACGCCGCAGGCCGAGACAGCGACAAGCAGCGCGAAAATGAGAGCCATACGCAGGGGTGTCATGGCCAATCTTGTACCGGAACCCTCAGCCTCTGTCCAAGAGCTTCAGCCAGCGCCTGGCCTCACGCCTGACATTGGCGGGCGCGGTGCCGCCGAAGCTCTTGCGGGCGGCCACCGAAGCATCGACCGTCAGCACCTTGAATACGCCAGCGGTGATCTTGCGATGCACCGCCTGCATCTCGGCGAGCGTCAATTCGGAAAGATCGCCGCCCTTGCCCTCCGCAAGCGAGACCAGCCGGCCCGTCACATGATGCGCCTCGCGGAACGGCAGTCCCAGCTCGCGCACCAGCCAGTCGGCAAGATCGGTCGCGGTCGTGTAGCCCTTCGCCGCCGCCTTGCGCAGCACGTCCGCATTGGGCCGCATGTCATGGACCATGCCGGTCATCGCCGCGAGCGCCAGCGACAGGTTGTCGAGAGCGTCGAAGGCCGGCTCCTTGTCTTCCTGCATGTCCTTGGAATAGGCGAGCGGGAGTCCCTTCAACACGACCAGAAGGGCGGTCAGGGCGCCGATGATGCGGCCGGGTTTGGCGCGCACGAGTTCGGCGGCATCGGGATTGCGCTTCTGCGGCATGATCGACGAGCCGGTGGTGAACTTGTCGGTCAGGGTCACGAACTGGAACTGAGCCGTGCACCACAGCACGATCTCTTCGGCGAGCCTTGAGAGATGCGTGGCGCAGATCGCGGCAGCCGCAAGCACCTCGGCGACGAAATCGCGCGCCGAAACCGCATCGAGCGAATTGCGCATCGGCCTGTCGAAGCCCAGTTCCTTCGCCGTCATGTCGCGATCGATCGGATAGGGCGTGCCGGCAAGCGCCGCCGCGCCGAGCGGCGATTCATTGAGGCGCCGCCGCGCATCGGCGAAACGTCCGCGGTCGCGCCCCAGCATCTCGACATAGGCGAGGCAGTGGTGTCCGAAGGTGACCGGCTGCGCCGCCTGGAGATGCGTGAAGCCCGGCATGACGGTCGCCGCATGTTCGAGTGCCTTCTCGGCCAAGGCCTTCTGCAATGCGGCCAGCTGGCCGTCGAGATGATCGACGGTCTCGCGCAGATGCAGGCGCATGTCGGTGGCGATCTGGTCGTTGCGCGAGCGTGCCGTATGGAGCCGTCCGGCGGGCTCGCCGATCAGTTCCCTGAGCCGCGATTCGACATTCATGTGGATGTCTTCGAGCGCGCGCGAGAAGGCGAGGCGGCCCGCGGCAATTTCCTTCAACACCAGATCGAGGCCTCGCCTCATTTCCGCCGCATCGGATTTTGACACGATACCCTGCTTGGCGAGCATGGCGGCATGAGCTTTCGAACCGGCGATATCCTGGGCGGCCAGCCTCTGATCGAAGCCGATTGAGGCGTTGATCTCCTCCATGATCGCATCGGGGCTGGCGGCAAAGCGCCCGCCCCACATCTTGTTGCTCATTTAAAGTCCTGGCAGGAAAATGTCGGTTGAAAGCATGAACGAACCAGAGCCGGCAGACACGCCACCCCGTAACCGCAGCTTCTGGCTGATCGGCTTGGCGATCTTGTGTGCCGGTGCCCTGGGGGTTTACCTGATTGCCGGCGAGCCGCGCAAGGAGACGCTAACCGGCCAGCCGGCCGGCGCCCTGCGCGAATTGGCCAAGGGCCCGATGGCCGCTTTCGTGGTGAAGCCCGCCGGCGAGCCGATAACCAACATCGTCTTCCAAGACGAATCGGGCGCCGATACCAGCCTCGACAAATGGAAAGGCCGCGTTGTTCTCCTCAATCTCTGGGCCACCTGGTGCGCCCCCTGCCGGAAAGAGATGCCCGAACTCGACGCGCTCCAGAAGAAACTGGGCTCGCCCGATTTCGAAGTCGTCGCCCTGAGCCTCGACCGCCAGGGCACCCCGGCAGCCCGCAAATTCCTCGACGAGACCGGCGCGTCCAATCTCAAGCTCTATGTCGATACGACAGCCCGCTCGCTTGATGCGATGAAGGCTGTCGGCCTCCCCGCCACCATCCTTATCGACCGCCAGGGGAATGAAGTCGGCCGCCTCCTCGGCCCCGCCGACTGGGCCAGCCCGGAGGCAGTGGCGCTGGTGGAAAGAGTGATCGCTAGTAAATAGTTAGGTGAGACACATTCGTGCCCTGAGCTCATGTCGTAACGGCCGCGCAAACCGTTGACCAAGGGATAACCTAGTGATAACCTATTATTTTTGGGTCTTTGCACTGGCATCGAGGCGTCTGGCTTCATGGACACGACAAGAGCTGACCTCGACCTCATCCAGGCCCTAGTACTCCAGCGCGCCAAACAACGCCTGACCGAAGAGGGTCTAGTTGAAGTATCTGGGATAGGCCCGGTTGACATCAATTTTGAGTCCAAAATAGCGAATTGCGAAATTCACCTTCGCAACTCCAACAATACTTTGCCCACTAGAGAAGCCATCTACACGGGCAACGAAACACTCCAGATAGTTTACCGGCGCTCGAACATCGAACCGCGACCAGCGACAATGTTCGCCTCAGGCGCCAAGGCCATTAGTTTCCCCGGAAGACTTCGGGGCGGCGATGCGTGCCAGAATGTAGCGTATAGGCAATTCGGAACAATTGCGCTGACCGGCAACATTCGTCTCGAAGGTGTTACCTACCAAGAGGTCGCTCTGAGTTGTCAGCACGTGATGTATAATTCGACGACCTCAGCGATTGAATCGCCACGTTTTGGAACTTGCATGAACTTGTACTGGGCGCCATCGGTGCCCTCACAAGGCAAGTGGACAGACGTTGCGGTGGCAACAATTAATAATAGCTCCATTCACTCTCCAAGGCGGCTACGCGCGCTGGGTCTGATAACTGGAGTCCGACAGCCGAGAGCCGGAATGCGGGTTATGAAGTATGGTGCAAATAGCGGGCTCACGGTTGGTCGCGACAAGGGACTCGTTTGGCGCGCCCTAGACAACCAGAATCCAAGCGCGCTCTATCTTGTTCGCATGGTCAACGGTGGATCCTTCGTGAATTTCAGTGGCGTTGGCGACTCAGGGGCGGCCGTTGTCGATGCGGATAGGAAGCTACTTGGTATCATCCTTGGAGGAATACCCTCAAACCCAATCGAACGTTGGTATCTTCCAGTAACCCCGGAGGGAGAGACGCCAGTAGATCGCGACCTCTCTACATTTACATTGGCCCTCTTTTAGAGGAGAGTTTTATGGGCTCCAAAATCGGCAAGAACAAGTCGCTCAAGGAGATAGGGGAGGCAATAGTGATTGCCTGGGAGAATGCGGCTGCAAATGGCGGTGAGATCGATCGCAAACAGTTGCTTTCGACCTTAACCGGGTTGCTGAAGCCAGACGCGAAAAATGGTAGAAAGCGAAAGGTAGAGTTCGATCTTGTTTTTGACAATGACATTGATGACGACACTCGAATGGTTTGGCTTGCCATTCCGACACCAGATCCTAAGCTGGTAAATGGGGTAGAGGAAACTTGGCAGACTTACATTGATCGCGAGTTTGGAGCCGTCGGCGCTCGCAAGACCAAACAACTTGAGGATCTTGCGGACGCAGTGTTGTTTGGTTGCGGGAGGTAAGTCGATGGCGGCCCAGCTGGACGATATAAGTCCCGATACAGTTGATCTGAATGATCGCTTCACGATGACACTCACCGGTTCGCGCTTCGACCAAAACTGTGAGGTGGTTGTGACGGTCAACGGTACCGAGGTAAAGCCACGCCGGATCGATAGCACAGAAAGCAGCGAGAGAATGGAGGCGGAAATCGATGAAAAAATCACTCGATATCCTGGTAGCCATCCAGTCATTGTTCGTGATGCTGCTGGTGGCAATTCGAATGCACTCCCGCTGACAGTTCAGTAGACACATCGCGCTTCAATAGTCACCTAGAGCAGTGACGTTCGTGCGCTTTCACACTTCAGAGTACGGTTACCGGTGTAATACTGTCGAAGTGCCCACGCTAACCGCTTGCCCCAACAGTACCCAATCGCCGAACTCTCCAGAACTAGGGAACACAATTATTCCACGCCGTGCAATCTCTCGAAAGCCGTTTCGCTGATAGAGCCGGAGCGCGTCATCATTCGCTGTGCTGACGGTGAGAGATATCCGCTCGACCCCCGCCTCTCGCGCCTCGCCAATCGCTGACTCAAGTAACATCGAGCCCAATCCTTCCCTCCGGAATTCCGGGTAGACCCCGATCGCCATCAGGAACCAGGACCCCGCTGCCAGCGCTTCCAGCTCCAGCAACGGCCCATAGACGTCCGGCAGTTCGCTGACATCGCCGGGATCGTAGGGATCAGGCACGACATAGCCGGCATAGCCCCCGGCGGTCGCGCCGTCATGCTCGGCCACCCGCCAGCGCGAAAAATGTGACGGCAGATCGGCCCGGTTGAGTATCCTGTCGCGTCCGACTTCGAGAGCGGACTGACCCGGTTCCGCCATCGTGCTCCAGACCCAGTTCACAAGGCCGCGGCTTGCCATGTCCATGAGGATGGCGAGGTCGACGGCATCCTTGCGCGTGGCGGGCCTCAGACTGAATTTCGCAGCCATATTGCCTCGGCAATCGAAAGTGCGGCCGCGATCCGCGGCGCTGGTGGATCAGTAGAGAATCGGAACCGGATTGAGGTCCGATTCGGTCAGTTTGCGACTGTGCCGTCCAAGCCCGTACGTTACGTCAAAAAGCCTCCCCGGCGCAAATCGGGGCCAGATCGGCCGCAATTCCGGCACGATCGCGCGCACGACATGGGCAGCCCTGCCTTCAACCGGCAAGGCGAGGAACAGCGGGTCGAGTCCCGCCGCGGTCAGTGCCGCGCGGGGGTCGGGTTCGGGATCGATCACCGAACTCCCTCTCGACGGTCCGGGGCGCAGGAACGGGTGGTCCCCGACGGCAGCCGTGCGGCACCAGGTGAGGAAATGCGAAGGATGGAGCGCGTCCCGTCCGCCCTGCAGCTGCTTGCTGAGGTCGAACTGGACGAGTTCGCCCATGGCCGAGGCCGCCGCTTCGGGCGGGCTGCCCCCCGCCGCGAACCCGAAGCTGAGGTCGCGGCCCTGCGCATTGCAGGAAATCGCCGCCACCACAGGCACGCCGAGATCATGGCTGAGATCGAGGAGCCAGAATTGCCGATCCGCCCGGCGCATCCAATCCTCGAATGCGTCTTGCCACGAAACGGCCCTGGCTTCGATCTGCAATTCCGGGCACTGGACCCGGCCATACCACCAGATCGAAACCGCATCGCGCTCGATGAGCTCGAAGAGGGCCCGATCGAGGGCTGACGACGCGCTCTCCCCGGCCGCCAGCCCGCTTGAATCGGGTATCGGAAATCCCTCCGATAAAGCTTCCGGATAGCCAAGGAAGACATGCGCCGCCGGCACATAGACGGACTCGGCGGTCGTCGCATGACGCGCCGCGACCCAGCCGATCGGCGCATGCGGATCGAAACGTGCCGGAAGCCGGTGATCGGCTTCCACCGCGATATTCCACTGCGCGGCCGATTCAAACTGCCTTTCGGAGATCAAAAGGATCGCCCGCGGGTCGGCGGCTGTTGTCCCAAGTTCATCAAGACTGGCATAGACTGGGCCATGACCTGGATCGAAAACCGCCGCATGCCGCTCGATCGCTTCGGCGATGCATCGCCTTTCGGCTTCTTCCGCGCTGATGCCGCGTCCGCTGACGACCCTGCGCTTGCCCCGGCTGTCGGGTTTCAGTATTGCGGCCGCCACATGGATCGGGCATTCATCTCCCGCATCGAGGTGCATCAGTTTTGCGATAAATTCGTCATCCGCCATGGTGGTTACATTTTGAGTGGCTTCTGCCCGTGGGGCGACAGGGGTCCGGCACTGGGCTATACTATTTTCTAAGGCACCGGACACACATGTCCCCGGATTCAGACAAGACGAAATCAGGCAGTGAAGTTGGCCGGCCCGGCAGCGGCATCCCCCTGAACCTCGTTGTGCTGACCGCGGATCTTGTCGGCTATAGTGAATTGGTTTTCCGCGATGTGCAAAGCAGCATCACGGTCCTGCGCGAGACCCGCGGGATCGTTGCCGAAAGCATCGCCAAACATGCGGGCAAGGTCCTGCAGACACCGGGCGACTTCATTCTCGCGACATTCGACGAGTTCGGCCGCGCCCTGCAGGCCGCCGTGGCGGCACAGGCCCGCCTGCTCAGGCACCACCGGACCGGACCGGCGCAGAAAGGCGGTCACTGGAAAATCGGCATCGCGGCCGGCGAAGTCTACGTCATCGAGGAGGACTATTTCGGCAATGCGATCAATGTCGCGGCGCGCCTGCAGTCGCTCGCCGGGCCGGGCGACATTCTCTATACTTTCACCTCCGATTCCCGCAGCAGCGTGGAAGGCGCGAGCGTCCAGGATCTCGGGCGGAAAAAGCTCAAGAACATCGACGATCCCGTTCAGGTCTATCGGGCCTATCTGCCGGCCTATGAACTCTTTCTGGAAACCTCGCGCTCCGACCTCAAGACGCCGCCGCGCCTGCTCAAGCACCTGAAGAAGCCGACGCTCCGGCTTGAACCTTTCCGCAGCCTCAACCAGGCGGAGAGGAGCCAGCTTTTCGCCGATGCGCTCGTCGGCGAAGTGCAATTGATCCTGTCGCGTCTGAGCAATTCGATCCTTGTCGTCGATCCGACCGCGTCGGTTGCCGGAAATCACGATTACATACTTTCCGGCACCATCCAGATCGGCGGACCGTATTTGCGCATCATGGCGCGGCTGACATCGACGTCGGACGGGCTCACCATGTGGGCGGAGCGCTATGAATGCGATCTCGAGAGCTCATTCGACGTCCAGGACCAGATTTCGCGCGAAATCGTGGCCGCCCTGCAACTGGCTCTGACGGAGGGCGAACAGGCACAGCTTGTGCGCCGCGGCACGAAGTCGGGCAAGGCCTGGGACCTGTTCCAGCGCGCCCATGACATCGAGCGGCAGTTCACCCGCGAAGGTCACGAGCGGGCGAAGGACTTCTACGAGCAGGCCCTGGCCCTCGACCCCGAATATCTGAGCGCGCTGGTCGCCCTGGCTTTCTGCCACTTGGACGAGGTCAGGCTGGGCTGGAGCAGGCAAGAGCGCGATTCCCTCGATCGCGCCAATGCGCTCTGCGACCGGGCGTCTCGCACCGCGACACGCAATGCCGACGTGCTGGCGCTCAAGGCGTTTCTGGAATTCTTCCACAAGCGCTGGGATGAGGCCCGTGCGAAGATGCAGGAGGCGGTGCAGGTGGCACCGCAGAGTCCCGAGATCATCGGCTATCAGGGTGCGCTCTTCGACCTCATGGGCGATTACCGCGCGGCGATCGGCGCCTACATGCGGGCCCTGTCGCTCAGCGCACATTCTCCGGCCTGGATCCCCTCCAATATGGGCCTTTCCCATCTGGCCCTCGGCAACAACGAGGAAGCCGAGCACATTTACCGCGAGGTGCTGGAGCATCATCCCAAATACGTGCGCGCCTGGATCGGCCTGGCGGTTGCGCTCAACCGGCAGCACAAAAGGGAAGAGGCGCGCCGCGCCGCCGAAAGCGTGCTCCTTCTCGATCCCTCATTCTCGGCCGCCGAATGGGTCAAGTCGCGGCCGTTCAATGACGATCGGCTGCTCGATGCCTTCACCGCCGATTTGCGCGCGGCCGGCCTCGAATGACTCAGCGCCCGGACTGAAGCGTTCCGCGCAATCGCCGCCCGCGCCGTTCGAGAAGCTGCACCGTGATGAGGAGTGCGGCGGACAGCAGCACGAGCAGGGTTGCCACCGCGGCGATCCCCGGGCTCACATATTCGCGCACGCCGCTGAATATCTGGCGCGGCAGGGTGCGCTGGGTCGGTGCTGCGAGAAACAGCGTGACCACGATTTCGTCGAAGGACGTGACGAAGGCGAAGAGCCCGCCCGAAGCGATGCCTGGAAAGATGATCGGCAGCGTCACTTTCCGGAAGGCCGTCAATGGCGAGGCCCCGAGCGTCGCTGCCGCCTTGGTGAGATTGTGGTCGAAGCCTTCGAGCGAAGCGAGCACCGTGATGACCACGAAGGGCACGCCAAGCGCGGCATGGGCGAGAATGAGCCCGATATAGGTGCCGCTCAGGCCGACGCCGGCGAAGAAGAAATACATCCCCACCGCCGTGATGACGATCGGCATCAGCACCGGCGACAGGATGAGCGCGATCAGCACCGGCTTGAGCGCGAAATTCGCCCGCGACAAGCCGCTCGCAGCCATAACACCGAGGATCATCGCCAGCACGGTCGCCGACAGGCCGATGATTAGGCTGTTTTTCGTCGCATCCGTCCAGGCGCTGCCCTGCGCCAGGCTTTCGTACCAGCGGGTCGAGAAACCGGGCAAGGGAAAGGCAAGGAGATTGCCCGACGTGAAGGACATCGGCACGATGATCAGGATCGGCGCGACGAGAAAAATCAGGGTGGCGAAACAGACCGCGCGGGAAAGATAGTACCAGAAGCGGTCTTCGGCGGATGCAAGAGGTCCGGGTGCCATGGCCCTATCCGATCACCTGGCGCAGCTTCACGAGCCTGCCGAGAACGAGGAGCAGAACGGCGGTCGCGGCCAGGAGCAGCAAGGCAAGGGCCGCTGCCATGCCCCAGTTCACCACCTCATTGACGTGATAGGTGATCATGTAGCTCAGCATCTGGTCGCGTGGGCCGCCGACCAGTGCCGGCGTGATGTAATAACCAAGCGCCAGGATGAACACGAGGAGCAGCCCGGCGCCGATTCCGGGCGCCGTCTGCGGCAGATAGATGCGCAGGAAGGCGGTGCGCTGATCGGCCCCGAGCGAGAGCGCGGCACGCATGTGCGTCTCGGGTATCGACTTCATGACCGCGTAGAGCGGCAGGATCATATAGGGCAGAAGCACGTGCGACATGGCAACGAGCGTGCCGAAACGGTTGAAGATGAGTTCGAGTGGCTGCTGGATGACGCCTGCCAATTGCAATGTGCTGTTGATCGGCCCGTTGCCCTGAAGCAGGATGATCCACGCCGTGGTGCGGACCAGCAGCGATGTCCAGAAAGGCAGGAGCACGCAGATCATGAGCAGGCCCGCGGGCCGCGATGGCAGCTTGGTCAGCACATAGGCTGTTGGATAACCGATCAGCAGGCAGATGACCGCAACCGTCAGGCTGATCTCGAAAGTCCGCAGCAGCAATGGCACGTAGAGCCGTCGTTCAGGCACCACCCGGACAATCTCTCCGCTTGCCTCGCGTTTGAGATCGACGGCCGCGAGCAGGAAGTTCGAGGTCCAGGGACCGGTATTCTGCTTGAGGATGGCCCAGCGCGATTCATCGAGCCAGCGTTTGTCGATTGTCGCGAAAGCGTCGCGCCAGGATGCCGGGGCTTCCGGCGGCAGATTGTTGGCCGTCTTCATCAGCAGGCTGCGATAGCCTTCTTCGAAATTGTTGAGATTGCGGGCGATGATCGCGAGTGCGGCCGGGTCGGCGACGGCCTTGAGGTCGGCGGCAAGGGCCTCGAAGGCGGCTTCCGGGATAGGATCCGGACTCTCCCATCCGGCAAGCGCGGCGTTGGTATTGGGGAAGCTGCGGTGAAGCAGGCTGTTGTCGACCGCCCGATACATGAAGAGTGCAATCGGCGCGGCAAAGACGACCAGCAGGAACAGGAACAGCGGGCTCACCAGCAGCAGGTCGCGGACCAACCGGCGCAGGCGGGCCCGTTCCACCGACCGCTTGACCGAAGCGGCGGCCGTGGCCCCGGCAGGCAAGGACGGGCCGCCCAATTTGATTGTGTTCTCTGTGATCACTTATTACACTATGCAGGATTCTTGCGATTGTGAAACCCGCTTCCCGTGCCGAAATCCCCTCTCAAACTCCTCAAGTCCCAAAAGCGCAATGCTCCCCCGCCCCCGGCCGAGTCCGGATTCGACGTGCCGAAGCTCGCACGTTCGACGCTGAATGAGGAGGTCTACGAAGAGCTCAAGCAGGCGCTGATCTCCGGCAAGATCGCTCCCGGCTCCACCATGACCATTCGCTCGCTCGCGCAATCCTTCGGCATCAGCATCATGCCGGTTCGCGAAGCCCTGCGCCGCCTGGTGGCCGAGCATGTTCTCGTCCTGCTCCCCAATCGAAGCGTGGCACTGCCGCTTTTTACGCCCGAACGGTTCCACGAGATCACGCGCATCAGGACATCGCTTGAAGGCCTGGCCGCCGAAGAAGGCGCCCGTCATGTGACGCCTGAACTCTTCGACAGGCTGACGCGCATGACCAAGCTTATGGAGACCAGTCCCAATGCCAGCCCGGCGGACGTTCTTGAGTGGAACCGCGAGTTTCATTTCGGGCTTTACCGAGCGTCCGGCATGCCGGTTCTGGTCAAGATGATCGAGTCGCTGTGGCTCCAGGTCGGCCCCCTTCTCAATCTGCAGCAACAGGTTTTCGCCGCCGAGAAGATTTCGGTTTACGTGCATCACCATCGTGCGCTCGAAGGTCTGAAGAAAAAGAAACCGGCGGAAGTCCGCGCCGCGATCATCGGCGATATCGAGGACGCGGCGAAGATCATCGGCGCGCGCCTGTGAGGCTCACGCAAAGGCCTCGCGCAGCAGCGATCCGCGATTGACCAGAAACTCCTCGACGGCCTCTGCAAAGGCGTCCGTCTCCCGCGGGCTTGTTTCGAGCGACAGATTGCCCATGATCCGCCGCGAAATATACTGCCCGGCGGCGATCATATCGAGATGGAAGAGCTTCTTGAGATCGGCGATCGCCCGCTCGCGCCCCACCTCTCCGCGGTCGAGGTCGTCGACATTGCGGGCAGCGCCCTGGTGGAAGTGGATTCCGAAAATCGAACCGAAGCCCGTGACCAGCATGGGCGCCTTGTGCTTCGTGGCGAGACCGGTGAGACGATCGCGGAGATCGTCCCCAAGCGCGTTCATGCGATTGAGATTGTCGGCGGTGAGCAGTTCGGTCAGCGCAGCATAGCCGGCGGCCATGGCGACGACATTGTTGTTGAAGGTCCCGCCATGCGGGAAGGCATCGGGTTTCGAAGGATCGAAGCGGCCCATGAGGTCGGCACGCCCGCCAAAGGCGCCGATCGTCAATCCGCCGGCAATGTATTTTCCGAGCGTGACCAAGTCCGGCTTTACGCCGAAATAGGCCTGAAGCCCGCCGACATGGACGCGCGAGGTCATCACTTCATCGAAGATCAAGAGCACGCCATGTTGCCGGGTCGCCTCGCGCAGGGCGGCGATGAACTGATGCTCGGCCGGAAGCGCGCCGGCGCCGCCCTGCATCGGCTCGATGATGACGGCGGCGAGACGTTTCGCGTTGTCCGCGATGTCCCGCTTCATCACATCGGTATCGTTGTAGGTCGAGGTCACCACCGGAATCGGCATGTTGAGCGGCGATGCGCCATGGCTGAAATAGAACAGCGAGCCGTGATAGGCGCCGTTGAAGACAAGGATCGCATCCTTGCCCGTGGCGGCGCGCGCGGTGGCCAGGGCCAGGAGATTGGCTTCGGTGCCCGAATTGCAGAAGCGCAGGAGTTCCATGGCCGGGAAGCGCTTGCGGATTTCGGCCGAGAGCGCGATCTCGTGACGCGTCGGCGCGCCGAAATTGATCCCTCGTGCAAGCGTATCGGTGATCGCTTTGGCAATCACCTGGTTCGAATGGCCGAACACGCCCGCGGTATATTCATTGATGAAATCCACATAGCTGTGGCCGTCGACATCGGTCAGCCGGCTGCCCTTGCCCGACGCGATATAGAGCGGGAACGGCGAGAAATGCACCGTCGTGCGCGTATTGCCGCCGGGAAGATTGGCGCGCGCTTCGGCATTGAGCTTGGCGCTACTGGGATTGGCGGCAATATATCTCTGCTCCGCTTCGGCAAGTGCGGAGGTAAGATTCTGATTGTACCGTGAGACCGCGGCGGCGCTGCTCGTCATAATTGTATCCGGTGGTTGGAAAGACGGCGGACGACCACGAGGGCCGTCCGCCGATGAAGGTGGTGGAGGGTGTTACTTCGCTGCCCAGGTGTTGAACCGCTCCGTTGCGGCGGCCTGATTCTCGACCCAGAACTCATCGCTGTAGACCGCGGCATTGGCCGCCTTGTCCGGCGAGGTCGGGAGCGCCGCCCTGATCTCCGGCGACATCAGCTCGTAAGCCGCGAGTGTCGGAACGCCGTAGCTCAGATGCTTGACCAGCTCGGCCTGGGTCTCGGGCCTGGAATAGTAGGCGAGGAGCTTCGCGGCAGCGCCCGGATTGGGTCCCTTGGCGATCTGCACCCAATAATCGGTGCCGACCCAGAAGCCCGAATCCCAGCCGATCACCAGATTGCGGTTGTTCTCCTTGGCGGCCCCGCTGACGCGGGCGTTGAAATTGACGGTCATCGCGACGTCGCCGGCAAGCAGGCGCTGCATGCCGTCGGCCGCACTCTCGGCCCACAGGATATGCGGCTTCAATTCATCGAGCTTCTTGAAGGCGCGGTCGAATCCGCCCGGCTCTTTCAGGACCGTGTAGATGTCTTCCTTCTTCACGCCATCGGCCATCAGCGCGACTTCGATCATGATGCGCGCATCCTTGTAGGCGCCGCGCTTGCCCGGCCATTTCTCGACATTCCAGAAATCGGCCCAGCTCTTCGGACCGTCCTTGATCTTGTCGCCGTCATAGGCGAGCACCGTCGCCCAGATGTCGGAGGCGATGCCGCAATCATGCGCTGCATAGTCGATCTGCTTGTCGCGCCCGCCCAATGCCGTCCAGTCGAGCTTGACGAATGCACCTTCATCGCAGCCCTGGATCACCTGCGGGCTTTCGAAGGCGGCGAGATCCCAGGTGATCTTTCCGGCCTCGATCTGGCTGGTCAGCTTGGCGTATTCGCCGCCGAATTCTTCTTCGACGACCTTGATGCCGGTTTCCTTCATGAACGGCTCGAACAGGGCCTTGCGATAGGCATCCTGCCACACGCCGCCCCATCCCACGACGACGACCTGCTCCTCGGCCTTGACCGCCTGAGCGCCGATCAGTGCGATACCCGCTGCCAAGAGCAGCGGCTTCAAAATTCCAATTGACTTCATGTTCCACTCCCTCGCGCGGGCTCCGCGACCGCTTGCTGCAATCGTCGGCATTGACAGCCCATAGGCTCCTGTTAGCTTGTGATCACAAGCTCTGTGATGCTATTCGCAAGACCGGCATCATGTCAAATGAACAGATGGGAGGACGCGATGGCCGAGGCGAAGAAAAGCAATGGATCGGGCCAGCGCCGGAAAGTGATCATCACCTGCGCGGTGACGGGATCGGTGCATACGCCGAGCATGACGCCCTATCTGCCGATCACGCCCGACGAGATCGCCCGCGATTCCATCGCCGCCGCCGAGGCCGGCGCCTCGATCATTCATCTTCATGCCCGCGATCCCAAGAACGGAAAGCCGACGCCCGATCCGGCGATCTTCATGCAATTCCTGCCGCGCATCAAGCAGAGCTGCGATGCCGTCATCAACATTACCACCGGCGGCTCGCTCGGCATGAGCATCGAGGACCGGCTTGCCGCACCGCTCAAGGCGGAGCCCGAACTCTGCTCGCTCAACATGGGATCGATGAATTTCGGCATCTTCCATGCCGGCGCCAAGATCACCGACTGGAAGTATGATTGGGAGAAGCCCTATATCGAGCGCACCCGCGAGAGCATCGTCTCCAACACCTTCGCGCAGATCGAGCAGTTCATCGAACGGCTCGGCAAGGGCTGCGGCACGCGCTTCGAATGCGAATGCTATGACGTCGGTCATCTTTATACTCTGGCCCATTATCTTGACAGAAAGATGTTGGAGCCGCCGCTCTTCGTGCAGACCATCTTCGGCATCCTCGGCGGCATCGGCCCGCATCCCGAAGACCTGATGCACATGCGCCGCACCGCCGACCGGTTGTTCGGCAACGACTATCAATGGTCGATCCTGGCGGCCGGGCGCCATCAGATGACGCTCGCAACGATCGGCGCGAGCATGGGCGGCAATGTCCGCGTCGGGCTTGAAGACAGCATCTATCTGGGACCCGGCACGCTCGCCAAGAGCAATGCCGACCAGGTTTCCAAGATCAAGCGCATACTCTCGGAGCTTTCGCTCGATATCGCGACGCCGGAAGAGGCGCGCGCCATGCTGAAGCTCAAGGGCGGCGACCGGGTGGCCTTCTGACACCATGACGAACCCTACGCGAAGAGAAGGCCGCTGCGTCTGGCTGCGCGAGGCGATCGCGCCGGGCGAAACCGATGCACCTCGCCTGGAAGGCGCTGAGCGTGCCGATATCTGCATTGTCGGCGGCGGCTATGCCGGCATGTGGACGGCGCACGAGATCAAGACGCGCAATCCTTCGCTCGATGTGGCGATCGTCGAAGCCGATATCTGCGGCGG
>JAEUMG010000075.1 GCA_016793355.1 Hyphomicrobiales bacterium | reverse complement strand
CCGACGGCCGCCACCTTGAGCATGACCGTGTCATTGCGCGGCGGGGGCGGCTGATAGGGTCCGACCCGCACGTCATGGGGCCCGTGGATGAAAACGGCTTTGCTCATGTCAATCTCCGCGGCGGTGTTTGGCGCGGGCCGGAGCCCGTTGCAAGGGCCATTACTGCATCTGCCGCAAGGCCTCGAGCTGGGGCGGCAATTGTATGCCCGGATAGCGTTCCGAGAGCTCGCGGACCGTATCTCGGGCGCCCACGACATTGCCGGTCAGCAATTGCTGGAAGGCATGCAGCATTAGGACGTCTGCTTCCGTCGGCGCGACGCTGAGCAGTTTGTCGATCTCGATCCGGGCCTCAGTCAATTTATTGGCGCGCAGCAGGGCCGCCGCCAAAGTCACGCGCGCATCGCGCTCGTCGGGATAGGCGGCAAGCACCTGGCGCAGGAGCGGGATGGCGTCGTCATCCTGGCCCTGCGCCACGAGCAGACCTGCCAGTTCATTGGCGATCTGCACATTGCCGGCATTGCTGACACGAGCCGCCGCCAAGATCTGCGTAGCGCCCGGCACATCGCCCAAGGCGGCGCGAATGCGGGCGCGGGCGAGCCAGGCTTCCGCCAATTGCGGGTCCATGGTCGAGGCCTGCTGGAATGCCGCTTCCGCTGCCGGCCAGTCGCGACTCGTCATGGCAAGGCCGCCGATCGCCATCTGCGTCTCGGGAAAATCGGCGCGTGCGGCGTAAGTCTCGCGCAAGTCTTCCAGAGCTTGGGCAAGTGCCGGGCGATCGGCTTCCGGCATCGCATCGCCGATCGTCGTCAATTCCAGGGCCGCCGCCAGTCGCACCGATCTGATCGGATCCGAGAGCAGGGGTGCCAAAGCCTTGGCGCGGTCGGACGGTGAAGTCTGGCGCTGCAGGCGCGCTCCCGCCACGCGCACAAGATCGCTCTCATC
This sequence comes from Hyphomicrobiales bacterium, assembly GCA_016793355.1. Taxonomy (GTDB): domain Bacteria; phylum Pseudomonadota; class Alphaproteobacteria; order Rhizobiales; family Aestuariivirgaceae; genus JAEUMG01. Next base: position 3,014 of record JAEUMG010000075.1, on the reverse strand, counting down.
CGACAGGAGCGCGCCAAGCTTCGCAAGATCGGCCGGCGTCACCTGGTCGGCGATTTCGCGCGCCGCCGTCGCGCGCACGATCGCCGGCTGTCCGCTATCGAGCGCGATCGCGACAAGCTGGTCCTTGGTTTGCGGGTCGAGACCGTTCCCGCGCGCTTTGGCAAAGGCTTCGCCATAGGCTGCCGCCTTGGTCACATGTGCCGGCGCCCATCTGGCGATATGCTCGGCTGCCCAGGCGGCCTTCTCCCCATCATGGCAGCTGAGACAGGCATCCGGCGATTCGGCTTTCTCGGAGAGCAGGGGATCGGGCACGCGGAAGAGGTGGTCGCGCCTGCCATCGACGATCATGTAATTGCGCTCCGGCATGTGGCAATTCACGCATTGCGCCGCTTCGCTGCCTTCCTTGTGATGGGTATGCGCAGGGGAATCATAGAGCCGCTTCTTCAGTGTCGGGAATTCGGCGCGGCCCGTCTCATTGTGGCATTGGGTGCAGATCGCATTGCCTTCGAAGATCAGTTTCGCCGTGTGCGGATCGTGGCAGTTCGAGCAGGTCACGCCCTTCTCATGCATCTTCGACTGCAGGAACGAGCCCAGAATATAGACCTCGTCATGCTGCTGGCCGTCGGCGAAATAGAGTCCGTTGCCGAGTGTCGAGAGATTGTAGTGATCCCCGATCCGCGACTGCGGCAGGGTTGAATCGGCTTCGAGCGGTTCGCGGCGGGAATGGCAGGGCCCGCACATATCCTCCTCGATCGCCTGTTTCGTCGTGCCACTCGGCTTCGAAAAGCCCGATGCTTCGATATCGAGGAAAGCGGACGCATCGAACCTGGCGCCGTCTCTTGCCCAGGCGACATGCGCCTCGCCCGGCCCATGGCAGGCTTCGCAGGCGACCGTCAGGTCTTTCCAGGTGCTCTGATAGCCCTGGTCCTTCTCGCTGTAGTTTTTTCTGAAATCGGTCTGGTGGCAGACGGCACAGCGCGCCTGCCAGTTCTTGTAGGGTCCGGTCCAGTGCAGGCCGTTGCCGGCGCTCACATCCTCATGGGGGTAGAGATGATACCAGCGCTTCGCGACCGTATCCCAGGCGAGGTCGAGCGCCTGCAATCTGCCCTGGCCGGTATCGACGAGATATTGCTGCAGGGGTTCGACACCCACCACATATTTGATCTCGAAATTCTGTAGCTTGCCGTCGGCGCCGTCGGTCTCGACGAAATATTTGCCGTCTTCGGTGAAGAATCGCGAAGTGATTCCGTTGAACTCGAATTTCGCATCGTTGAAATCGCCGAGCGTGTTTTCCGGCGTCGGCAATCGCAGGGCCCAGCCATGATGCGAGTCCTTCCAGGCCTCGACCTCCGCCGCATGGCATGAGCTGCACGTCTCCAGCCCGACGTAATGCGGCCGTGACGCCGCCTGTGCCGCAGCACTGGCCAGTACCATCGCGACCACTATTATCGCAAGATTGAGCAGTCTCATTTCATGATCCTAGCAAAAGCCAGTTCAATTATCTCCATCGCCGGCCACCGAGCCGGCCATCCAGACTGGATGGGCGGGTCGTGCCCGCCCATGGAGGTTCTATCCAATGCCTTGCGCGGCAAGAGTTTTGCCTGCCAGTATGTTCGGCCCGCAGCCCGGCGGGCGCGACACCGGAGCAGTCCCATGGCCGACGCTCAGCAATCCACCGACTTTGCCAAGGCACCGGTCGCCGATATTCTCAAGACGCTCGCGGTCGATCCGCAAAAGGGCCTGAGCTCCGCCGACGCCGCCAAGCGGCTCTCCCAATACGGGCCCAATGCGATCGTCGAGAAGGAAGAGAGCCTGGCGCGCAAGGTCGCCGGCTATTTCATGGGGCCGATCGCCTATATGATCGAGGCGGCGGCCATCGTCTCGGCCATTCTCGGGCGCTGGCAGGATTTCTGCGTCATCGCGGCACTTCTCATCTTCAATGCGTGTCTCGAATTCTGGCAGGACCGCAAGGCTTCCAATGCGCTCGCGGCGCTGAAGAAAGGTCTCGCGCCCAAGGCCACCGTCCTGCGCGACGGCGCCTGGAGCGAGATCGATGCCGCGGCGCTGGTTCCAGGCGATGTCGTCAGGATCAGGCTCGGCGCCATCGTCCCCGCCGATCTCCGTCTGGTGGGCGGCGATTACGCCTCGATCGATCAGTCGGCGCTCACCGGCGAATCGGTGCCGGTCGCCAAGAAGATCGGCGATCCCGCCTATTCCGGCAGCATCGTGCGCCAGGGCGAGATGACCGGCATCGTCATCGCCACAGGCTCGAACACGCTCTTTGGCCGCACCGCCAGGCTCGTCGCCGGCGCCGGGGCGGTGAGCCATGCGCAAAAGGCGATGTTCGAAATCGGTAATTTCCTTATTGCCGTCGCCGTCATCCTGGCACTGATCCTCGTGGCGGCGCGGGTCTATACCGACATCGTCGTCGCCGATACCTGGAGCACCGCGACCGCGCTCAACATCCTGCAATTCGTCCTCATACTGCTGATCGCCTCGATCCCGGTCGCCATGCCGGCGGTCTTCTCGGTCACCATGGCGCTTGGCGCGCTCGATCTCTCCCGGCAGAAAGCGATCGTCTCGCGCCTGTCGGCCATCGAGGAAATGGCCGGCGTCGACATCCTCTGTTCCGACAAGACCGGAACGCTGACCAAAAACCAGCTGCGCGTCGGCGATCCCATCCTCTTCCAGTCGAGTGACGGCCAGGCCTGCATCCTCGCCGCGGCATTGGCTTCGCGCGCCGAGGATCACGATCCGATCGATGATGCGGTGCTCGCCGCGCTCAAGTCCAAGTCCGCGCTCGAAAGCTTCAAGCCCGTTTCCTATCAGCCCTTCGATCCGGTCACCAAGCGCACCGCCGCGACGCTCACCGACGCGCAGGGCCGCACCATCATCTGCAGCAAGGGTGCGCCGCAGGTGATCGTCGCGCTCGCCCAGCCGCCGGCCGAGCTTGCCGACAAGATCAAGCTGACCGTGGCCGATCTTGCGGGCAGGGGCTATCGCGCGCTCGGCGT
>JAEUMG010000056.1 GCA_016793355.1 Hyphomicrobiales bacterium | reverse complement strand
GCGAAGGACCCGCGCGGCATGGCGCGGCTTCTGGGACTCGTCGATCCGGACGGCGATCCCCCCTGGCTCTCCGCCCTGGGGGAAACGAACATCACCATCCTCAGCGAACTGAAGCCGGATACCGCCGGCTCGCAAGTCGTTGTTGACGTCAAGGGCAAGGCCGGAAGCTATGGACTGGCGGGGTCGGCGGCGCTCGCCCTGACCGGAGATGGTATCGGCCAGGTCAGCGCCTCGCTTGATGTTGCGACCGAGACCAGCACAGCGTTGGCGCGGCTTGGCGGCCTGACACCTTTGGCAGCTGTCGAATCTCCGGGCCGTCTCCTGATCAATGCCAGCGGCGAACTGAAGACCGGGGTCGAGGTCGATGTCCAGGCCAGTCTATTCGATGCGAAATTCGGGTATCGCGGGCGGTTGACTGAATCCGATGCAGGAATTGCGACGCAGGGACGCGGCGGCTTCAATGCCGACCGTCCGGGCGCATTGTTGAAGGCGATCGGACTCTCATGGCCCGCCTCCGGTCTATTTTCGGTCGAAACCGACATTTCCACGATGGCAGACACGATCAGCCTTGAGGGGATTCAGGGTGTGGCCGGTCAAGAGCGCCTGACCGGCCACCTCACAGTGACCGGCCGCGAGGTGAAGGGTGAGATCACTGGGGGCGCACTCGCCCTCAGCGACCTGCTCGCCGCGACGTTGCTGCCCTGGACGGGCGATACGCCCGATCCCGAGGGACCGTTTGCGCGGGGTTTGCCACTTGGCCTCACCGGCGAGGTTTGGATCAAGCCGCACCGGCTTTTCATCGCCGGCGGTGCGGAAATCGCGGAATCGCAGATCGGCATCACGGCGACCGAATCCTCCCTCGAATTCGCGGTGTTCGGGACCGGCAGCGATGGCGACAAGGTATCGCTGACTTTGCTCTCGAGACCGTCGGGCGAAGGCCGGGCTATCGAGGGCAAGATGGCGTTACCCGGCGATCTCAGGCAGCTCCTGCGAACTTCCGATGGCGCTGCGGTGGCCACTGGCTCGATCGCCATCGAGGCCAGTTTCCGCGGGCAGGGCAGGAGCCTTGCGAGCGCGCTTGCGGATCTCGAAGGAGGCGGCACCTACTCGCTGCGTGATGTAAGCCTGGAGCGCATCGACCCGGTTGCCTTCGGAGCATCAGCGCGCATCGCGAAATCGGCGGATGATGTGCGCCTTTCGTTGCAGCTTCTCACGACTGGCAGATCATTGCGCCTGCCCGATACGACCGGAACCATCACAGCCACCGATGGGCGCGTGGCGCTCTTGCCCATCTCCTTCAACGGCGCCGACGCCGATATCCAGATCAAACCCACCGCCGATCTTGCGGCAGGCGCACTCGACTTAGAGGCGACGATCCGCTTGAAGGCCCTACCCGACCTTCCGGCGATGCAGATTGTCTATGGCGGCAACCCCGTCGAACTGGTCAGAACTGTCGACATGACGGCTCTTGAGTCATTCCTTGGCATCAAGGTGCTGCGCGAGGGCATGAGCGAACTCGAACGGTTGCAACAGGAGCAGATCAAGGCGCTGGAGGAGGAGGAACGCTTCCGGCGCGAGGATGAAGAGCGCTATCAGGCCTATCTGGCACAGCGGCGCGAATTGCAGGCGCGCCAGCGCGAGTTGCAGGTCCATCGCAAGATTCGCATCGAGGAAGAAAAGCGCGCCAAGGAGGAGGCGAAGAGAAAGCGCGAAGAGGAAGCCAAGAAGAAGCGTGAGGAAGCGAGGAAGGCCAAGGAGAAATCAAAGGCAACGACAGAGGCGAGTGTCTCGGAACCCGCTACGCTCGAGCCCCTCGTTCTCGTCCCGCCGGATCCGACTTACGTGCCCGAACCGGAGCCCTGGCCTTTCGGCGGATTGATGCCATCCGATTCCGAGCAAATGAAGCGGCTCAAAGAGCGGCAGCGCTAGCGCCCGTCAATGGTGGGGGTTAACCGCAGTTGGAAAAAATTGCGGGCATTCAATAGGGTTCATGCTTGCTTCATGCGGAACGCAAGAGTGTCATGGGTTCAAGGCTGATTGGGAGGCGTCAAGATGATGTCGATGCGCGTCGTAGCTCTATTTCTTGCGACTTTGTTGATCACTGCCCTTCCCGCACATGCGGATTGGGAAAAGGCCGGTCCGATCTGGAATAATATCGATGCGCAGCGGAAGTGCCCGCAGACCTGCAGCCCCGGCAAGTGGGACGGCAACTGGAAAACGACTGACCCGGGCAAGATGTCGGTCTGCAGTTGCATGGGCAAACCGAAAAACCCGAAGTCCGCACAGGAGACCCAGAGCCGCGTGAAGCCGCAAAAGGTCGCGGCCGGAAAGAAGTCGAAAGGCGGCGTCAGAGCCGGTTCGATCTGGACCGACATGATGGCCGAGGATCGGTGCCCGAAAGTATGCGGCCCACGCGAATGGGATGGCCGCTGGAGCTATGTCGATATCAACAATTCCATCTGCTACTGCCGATAGACTTCAGCCGCGGGTTACCTGAGCAAGCACCCAGACGCGCAAGGCGCTTGAAAGGTTGCGGTCTCCGCGCGTGCGGTCCACCTCAGCCACCAGAGCGGTGATCGACTTGCCGCGTTCCGCCGACAGTTTCCGCAGAGCAACCCAGAACTCCGGCTCAAGCGAGATGCTGGTGCGATGGCCGGCAATCGTAATCGATCGCTTGCGTTCGGCCACGTCAGTCGTCGCGCTTGTGCCCGTCGAGGCGCCGCGCTTCCAGGCCCTGTTCGGCGTCCTGCAAGCTGCGTTCTGATTTGCTGCGTCCGAATTTGAGCCGATTGGCCTCGGCAACGGCCTCCCGTTCGGCGCGCGCCCTGCGCTTCCTGATGTCTTTCAGGTTGATGACGTCCGCCATCAGCGCGGTCCGATCATGTCTTCGGGGCGCACGATGAGGTCGAACTCCTCAGGCGTGACATGGCCAAGGCGCACGGCTTCCTCGCGTAACGTGGTGCCACGCTTGTGGGCCGTCTTGGCGATTTCAGCGGCCTTGTCGTAACCGATCTTCGGGGCGAGTGCGGTTACCAACATCAGCGAGCGGTCGAGGGCGGCCTTGATGTTGTCCTCACGCGCGACAATTCCGACGACGCAATTGTCGGTGAAGCTGGTCGCCGCATCCGCCATGAGCCGCGCCGATTGCAGGAAGTTGTAGGCCATGACCGGATTATAGACGTTCAGTTCGAAATGACCCTGGCTGTTGGCGAAGGTGATCGCCGACTGGTTGCCGAAGACCTGGACGCAAACCATCGTCAGGGCTTCGCACTGGGTCGGGTTGACCTTGCCCGGCATGATGGACGAGCCGGGCTCATTCTCGGGCAATGACAATTCGCCGAGGCCGGAGCGCGGACCCGAGCCCAAAAGCCGGATGTCATTCGCGATCTTGAACAGCGATGTCGCCACCGTGTTGATCGCGCCATGAGTCATGACCATGGCATCGTGCGCGGCGAGGGCCTCGAACTTGTTGGGGGCCGAGGTGAAGGGGAGGCCGGTGAGCGCCGCGATGCGCTCGGCCACCATTTCGGCAAAGCCCAGGGGCGCGTTGAGGCCGGTGCCGACGGCGGTTCCGCCCTGGGCCAGTTCCATCAACAACGGCAAGGTCTGCTCGATGCGGAAGATGCCGTTGGCGACCTGCTTGGCGTAGCCCGAGAATTCCTGGCCAAGCGTGATCGGCGTTGCATCCTGGGTGTGGGTGCGCCCGATTTTGATGATGGAGCTCCACAGCCTTGCCTTCTCATCGAGCGCCTTGTGAAGGTGGCGCAGGGCGGGAAGCAGGTCGTTGCAGACCTGCTCGGCACAGGCGATGTGCATGGCCGTCGGATAGGTGTCGTTCGACGACTGGCTCATGTTCACGTGGTCGTTCGGATGCACCGGGGATTTCGAGCCGCGCAGGCCGCCCAGGATCTCGATGGCACGGTTGGAAATCACCTCGTTGGCGTTCATGTTCGACTGGGTGCCGGACCCGGTCTGCCAGACGGTCAAGGGGAAGTGATCGTCGAGCCTGCCGTCGATCACCTCCTGGGCGGCAGCGATGATGGCAGCGCCGATCGTCGGATCGAGGCGGCCGAGGGCGACATTGGTTTCGGCCGCGGCGCGTTTGACGATGCCGAGGGCACGGACGATCGGCAGGGGCTGCTTTTCCCAGCCGATTTTGAAGTTCCGCAGGCTGCGCTGGGCCTGGGCGCCCCAATAGCGGTCACCGGGCACCTCGATCGGTCCGAATGTGTCCGTCTCAATGCGCTTGTCCGACATGGTCCTGTCCGCCTGGTTTCGGCCGGCTGATTATCACAGGCGGCAGCGCCCTGCCAGCGATCAGCGCGGGTGGAGGCGCGCCAGATGGATCATGGCAAGAAGCGACAGGCTACCGAAAATGAGGCACAGGCCGAGCGACCATTCCGGTCCGAGGCCGGCGAGGATAAAGACGAAGAGAGTGGGCGCAACGGCGTTGAGGATAAGCTGCGGCGTCACGATCGTGCCAATCACCAGACCATAGTCCTGGCGCCCGAAGAGCGAGAGCGGAACCGCACCCTTGGCGATGGTCATCAGCCCGTTCGACATTCCGTAAAGGGCGGCGAAGAAAAGGCCGGCGGTAAGCGCGAAGCCGCCGCCGATGAACACAATCAGCGCCACGGGAAGAAGGCCCACCGCGATCAATCCCAATTGCATGACGCTAATGCGGTGGCCGAGGAGGATATCGCCGATGCGGCTGACTACCTGACAGGGCCCGACCAAAGCCGCAAGCGTCACGGCAATTGCCGGCGCAAATCCCAATCCCTGGAACAACGGGACGATGTGGGCGGATATGGCCGAAAATACCAGGCCGTTGAGTGCGACAACGGCTGCGAAGGCTGCCATGGCGTGGACGCGCTCGCGCCCGATCAGGGGACGCAACGCGGTGAGCCCGTCGCTCGACGTATCGGCATGCTGCTCGGGCTTCGGCGGCCCACGCAAGAACAGAAGGTGCAGGGGCAGGCAGATGAATAGGTGCAGGCCTGCATAAACCCAGAAAGTGCCGCGCCAGCCGATCGCTTCGGCGAGGTAGTGGCTGACCGGCCAGAAGACGGTGGAAGCAAGCCCGCCGAAGAGCGACAGATAGGAGATGGCGCGCCGCGCCCGCAAGCCGGCGATCTGGGCCAGCGACGGGAAGGCGGCATCATAGAGGATGAAACGCATCGCCACGCCGAGCACGAGCCATCCCGCGACATAGATCCACTCGGCCGTCGCAAGCCCGAGAATGGCGCAGCCGGCGGCGGCGAGGAGGGAGCCGCTCCCCATCACGCGACGGCCGCCGTGGACATCGATGGCGCGCCCCGCCTTCCGCGAGATCGCGCCGCTCAGCAGAAGGGCCGCGGAGAAGGCACCGAAAATCAGCGTTGCCGGCCAGGCGCGATCGGCGGCAATGTCAGGCGACAGCGCGCCCAAGGCATAGAAGGTCGTCCCCCAGCCGATGATCTGGGTCGCACCCAGCGCTGTGACGGCAGGCCAGAGCGGCTGCGGATCAGAGCTCATCCCGCCAGATCGGGTTGGTCCAGGCACGTTTGCCGGCATGATCAATGACCACCGCCCGCAGCCATGCGCTCGGCTTCTCCAGCAACCATCCCTTGTCGAGCTTGCCAAGATCCAGCGTCGCCCCGGTGATGGCCCTGCCATGACGGCCGACCGTGCGGGAGTTCCCGCACAGCACCACGATGGTATCGACCGGCGAGCAGGCGAGGGTCAATTCGCTGCCACTGATCGAAAGCTCGTGAATTTGCGGACCCTGGCTCGAGTAATAATGACCCCGCTTGAGGGCATCGAGCAGCGCTTCTGGCTCGAGGCTTTCCGATCTGACATTGACCCAGCCGCCGAAATGATCGGGGGTCCAGAAGTGTGCATCGTCGGTGGCGAAGGCGGTAAGCCTGCGATTTTCGTTGAGGAGCTGGTCGAGAAGATACCAGCCGTCGCCGCGATCGTTCTCGACGGCGCAACCGTGATTGTAGATCTCGACGGCATGCGCGCTCGCAATGGCGCGGCCGTCCTCGATCGTAAGCTGCGACCAGGCGGGATGCGCGATCCCCACAAAGGCGCCCGCCGCCGCGGCGCGGTCAGCGATCTCAGCGCCAGTTTCCGCGGGGGCCGCCGGCTCGAAATCGAGCGGCAGCCCGGCCGCAACGATGTGCCAGAGTTCGCCCACCTGGGTCGCCGGCGCATGAAGTTCCGAGCCGAGAATTGTCGTGAAGCGGTTGGACCGCATGGCGCGCGTGTCGGCGATCGGCCAGTTATAATTGCCGATGAAATGGTCCGACAGCATCATGAAGTCGTAGCCGGCATCCTTGTAAGCCTCGACGACTTTTTCAGGCGTGAGCGCTCCGTCGGACAGTGTTGAATGGGTGTGGAGATTGCCGCGCCAGAAGCGGCCGGGAAGCGAAAAGGGCGAGAGATCGGTCATGGGGGCCTCGGCTGAAGGGGAAGGGCTTGAGCTTTTCGCCTAGACCTGGCCTTCAGTCAGGAGTGACACATGATCGCGGGGGACCCAGCCGCGCGACCCGTCGGCGGCGACGGCGAGGTAGAAGCCGCTTTCTTCAGTCTCGATGGTCAGTCTTTCACCGGGCTCGATATTCAATTCGATCGCATCATAGTCGCAGGTCACTCTCCAATTGCAACCCGATCCCGCGAGATAGGCACGCGGCACCCAGCCTGCGCGCGTATCCTCGGCGGTGCACCAGACCCAGCCTGGAACTTCCGAGTATTTTTCAAAGTCGGGAACGACCGCAGTGCCGGCATCAACCGATATCGGATTTTGGTAGGGGCGCCGATAGGGCTTGGTGACGATTGCCTGCATCTGATCTCATGCCAGCCGTTAGTTTCCTTTAACATTTCCTCGCCGTGCCGGGGATAGGCTTCAGCGCGATGCAGCCATGCCGGAGAAAGCGGTCTCGGGCGGGGCGTAAGCCGCTTCTGTCAGATGGACAGCTGCATGCCCAGCTCGACCACCCGGTCCGGCGGAATGCGGAAGAACTCAATGGCCCGTGCCGATTGATTGGCAAGCATGATGAAGAGCCGCTGCTGCCAGAAGGGCAGGGATGAACGGGCCGAAGTTCGCAAGGCGCGGCGTCCGAGGAAATAAGATGCCTGGCGCGGATCGATCGACAGGCCGAAGGGTTCGCAGGCGCGCAATGCTGCCGGTACGTCAGGCTGTTCCATGTAGCCGAAATGCGCTTCCACAAGCCACGCTCCAAGCGGCAAACGCTTTACCGTCACCCGCTCGGAGCGGGGAACCCGCGGCTCGTCGCTCGTTTCCACGGTAATGAAAACAAGAATGTCGTGCAGCACGCGGTTGTGCTTGAGATTGTGCATGAGCGCACTCGGCGCATAAATCGGATCGGTCTGCAGGAACACGGCGGCCCCGGCCACGCGCGTCGGCTGCCGCCGCTCAAGGGATTCGAGAAGCCCCGCGAGCTCGACCGAGTCACGCCGGAGTTTGGCGACCAGTGCCGCCCGTCCCTTCATCCAGGTGATCATCATCATGATAATCGCAGCACCGATCAGGATCGGCATGTAGCCGCCATGGCTGATCTTGAGTGAGTTTGCGGCGAAGAAGGTTGCTTCAATGAAGAAGATACCGATCAGCGCCGGGATCACGAGCGCCGGCGGCAGATTGCGTGACTTCCAGAAGAAGATGGTGGCAAGCAGCGTATCGATCAGCATCGACGTATTGACCGCGATGCCATAGGCGGCGGCGAGATTGGTCGACGATTTGAAGACCAGGACGAGAAGGATGACGCCGACAAGCAGGATCCAGTTGATCTGCCCGATGTAGATCTGGCCGGATTCGCTCTCGCTCGTGTGGGTGATGTTCATGCGCGGCAGGAGTCCGAGCGAGATTGCCTGCTGCGCGATCGAGAATGCGCCCGTGATTACCGCCTGACTTGCGATAACGGTGACGAGAGTGGCGAGTATGACAAGCGGGATCAGGGCCCATGATGGCGCCATCAGGTAGAAGGGATTCGAAATGGCGTCCGGATTGCTGTGCAGGAAGGCGCCCTGGCCCAGATAGTTGAAGACCAGCCCGGGAAACACCACGCAAATCCAGGCGAGCCGGATCGGCTTCTTGCCGAAATGGCCAAGGTCGGCATAGAGCGCCTCGCCGCCGGTTATGGCGAGAAAGACGCCCCCGAGCACGAGCAGGGACAATCCCGGCTGGTGTATCAGCACTCGCGCGGCGTAGAGCGGGTTGAAGGCGTTCAATATCGCCGGATCGTCGCCTATGTGCATGAGGCCGAGAACGCCGAGCACCAGGAACCAGACGAAAGTGACGGGGGCAAAGAACGCGGCAACGCCTGCGGTGCCGTGATACTGGACCAGAAAGAGGAACAGCAGGATGGCAAGTGCCAGCGGCACGACATATGGCTCGAAACTGCTGTTGATGACGGTCAGCCCTTCCACAGCCGAAACAACCGAGATGGCCGGTGTGATCATCGCGTCGCCGAAGAAGAACGCCGCACCGATTATCCCGAGAAAGAGGGCGAAGCCGCCTTTTCGCTTCGTGACGGTTTCGACGAGAACCACAAGCGACAGGATGCCGCCTTCGCCGCGGTTATCGGCACGCATGAGCAGGAACACGTACTTGAACGTAACGATGATGATCAGCGCCCAGATGAACAATGAAGCTACGCCGATCACACTGTCCCGCAAGGCGTCGGGACTTCCGCCGGTGACATGGTGGAGCGCTTCGCGCATCGCATAAAGCGGGCTCGTTCCAATGTCGCCGAAGACGACGCCCAGCGAGGCGAAGGCGAGCTTCAGAATGTTCTGGCTGCGCTCCGGCGTCTCCGCACTCGCGGGATTATCTGCTTTGGTGTGTGACATGCATCGCCCTCAATCAGGGCGCTCCCAGGCTTGCTGTACGGCTCACAGGCTCTGAATCGAACGAACCATCGCGATCAGGGTGCCATGACAACAGCGCGGCACTCGTCGGGAAGAGCCTTGATGGTCATGGCCGGAGGGGGCGTGGGTGGAGTCTTGGGTTCGGGTTTCTTGCGCCATGGCTTGCTGCCCAGCCAATACTCCAGTTCGGTGCCGCATCCGGTTCCGTCCGCCGGCTTCGGGGTTGGCTGATCCTTGCAACCGGCCTGTTTGTCCGGACAGCCAATCCGGATATGGAAGTGATAGTCATGCCCGTAATAGGGCCGCACCTTGGCGAGCCAAGAGCGATCGCCAGTTGCCCAGCGACAGAGTTCGGCCTTGATCGGAGGGTGTACGAAGATGCGGTCCACCTGCGGGAAAGATGCCGCCCGCTTGATGAGCTTTGCATGTGCTTCGGTCCATACGGCGCGATTGAGCGTCTTGTGGTCCTTCACCATCGAGACCGCCTTCATGGTCTCGCGCTCGGCGGCGGTCAGGATGCGGTTCGGCATGGGCGTCAGCCAGATGTCGGCATCGAGACCGATCTGGTGGCTGGCATGCCCGGTCAGCATCGGCCCGCCGCGCGGTTGCGATATATCGCCGACCAGCAGCCCGTTCCAGCCGTCGAACAACTGCGCCTCGTCGGCCAGCTGTTCAAGGAGCGCGATCAACTTGGGATGGCCCCAATTGCGGTTGCGGGACAGGCGCATCACCTGCCAGGCCGGGCCATTCAGCGGCAGAGCCTGGGCGCCCGCCAGACAGCCGCGCGAATAAAACCCGATGGCCCGCGCCTTGAGATCGGCAGGCTCGCGCTTGGAGGCAAACAGCTTCTTTGCCGGCACTTTGTCGATCGGCAGATTGTCTATGTCGCCGATTGCCGGGAGCGGCCCCACGTCCTGCGCGAGGGCGATACTGCCCGTCGCAATCAAGGCCGCGATCAGCGCCGCGCAAAGACGGTTCATTCGTTTCGTCCCGTTATGCACCGCGACCCGTCTAGCAGATCGGATTCGGGGAGGCGAGAGGCACGAAGACCGCAGCTAAAGACACCCCTTACTTCTTTCTGAAGGCATCGAGGGAGACGATTTTCGGGGCGGATTCGCCCGAATCTGCGCTCTCCGGTTCGGGCTCAGGGCGTTTCAGCGGCGTGGGCGCCTCCTTTTTGACCGGCCCTTCGGCCTGAAGCGCGGCGGATTCTTCGGCTACCGTCTCGAACTGCAGCCCAAACTGCACCGAGGGGTCCAGAAATCCCTTCACGGCCCGAAACGGGATGACGAGCTTTTCGGGGATGTCGTTGAATGACAAACCGACCTGAAATTCCTCCTCCCGTACCGTGAGATCCCAGAACTGGTGCTGAAGAACGATCGTCATTTCAGTGGGATAGCGCTGGCGCAAGCGCTCCGAGATCTGCACGCCGGGAGCCTGGGTCAGAAAGGCAATGTAGAAGTGATGCTGGCCGGGAAAGCCCGAACGCTCGACCCGCCGGAGCGCCTGCCGCACGACGCCACGTAAGGCCTCCTGGGCCAGCAAGTCATAACGCATCAAATCTTCAGCCATCGCCACATCCGCCCTCGATCACGCGCGCCTCATAGTACAAAGCTCGGGGCGTGTCGTCATCGGTGCAAGCGAAATTGTGGAGAAGTGCAGGCTTCTGTTGCCAGGTGCCTGCGAACCCCGCCTCAGCCGGCTAAGGCCGAGGGCTTTGATTTCGGCACTCGTACCGCATTACGCGGCTTGAGCGACCGGAGCATAGTTGTCGTTGGCAACTATAATTTGGCCCGTTACGACGGAGCCATCTCGGGCAAAAGCACGCCTTTTACACCCTCGTCGATCCTGGTTCGCCCCCATCACCGGCCGCATTGCTCATTTTGCGGTCTGTGGTGGAGGCGCCGGGTACTGCCCCCGGGTCCGATAGGTTTATTGTGACGCCCGTTTATCGCCATAGCCGCCCTTTCGGGAGGCAACACCAATATAGGCATTCATGGAGCCTCTGGAAAGCCCGTCCGGGTTTCTTGTGACGGAGGGAGGGGAATCGGCTAATCTTGCCCCATGCAGCAATATCTCGATCTGATGCGCCATGTGCTGGCGAAGGGCGTCCGCAAGGACGACAGGACCGGCACGGGCACGGTTTCGGTTTTCGGCCACCAGATGCGGTTCGACCTCGGCAAGGGGTTTCCGCTGGTGACAACCAAGCGGCTGCATGTGCGCTCGATCGTTCATGAATTGCTGTGGTTCCTGCGCGGCGACACGAATGTCGCCTATCTGAAGCAGAATGGCGTCACCATCTGGGATGAATGGGCGAACGAGAACGGCGAGTTGGGACCGGTTTACGGTGCGCAATGGCGCTCGTGGCCAATGCGCGACGGCGGAACCATCGACCAGATCGCCGATGTCATCGAGCGCATCAAAACCAATCCCGATTCGCGCCGGCTGATCGTCACCGCCTGGAATCCGGCCGATGTCGATCGGATGGCCTTGCCGCCCTGCCATTGCCTGTTCCAGTTCTATGTCGCGGACGGCAAGCTGTCGTGCCAGCTCTATCAGCGTTCGGCGGATATCTTCATCGGAGTTCCGTTCAATATCGCCTCCTATGCGCTGCTCACTCACATGGTGGCGCATGTGACGCGGCTCAAGCCGGGTGAATTCATCCATACGCTGGGCGATGCGCATCTTTACTCAAATCACATTGCCCAGGCCGAGGCGCAAATAAGCCGGGAGCCCTTGCCCTTGCCGCGGCTTGTCATCAAGCGTGACGTGCAGGATATCGATTCATTCAGATTCGACGACTTCGAGATCGTGAATTATCAGTCGCATCCTCATATCGCGGCACCGGTCGCCGTCTGAGCATGAGCCTCATAATCCGTACCGCGCAGCCGGGCGAGGCCGGCCTCGTCCTGGATTTCATCCGCAAGCTCGCCGAATACGAGAAGCGGCTGGACGAAGTCGTAGCGGGCGAATCGGAGATAGACGAAGCGCTGTTCGGTCCCCATCCGCGGACCTTCTGCGATATCGCGGAATGGGACGGCGAAGCTGTCGGATTTGCCATCTGGTTCTACAATTTCTCGACGTTCTGGGGTCGCAACGGCGTCTATCTGGAGGATCTGTTCGTCGAGCCGGGGTATCGCGGGAAAGGGATCGGCAAAGCACTCCTGCGTCATCTCGCCCGCAAATGCCGCGATGAAGGCCTGCCGCGCCTGCAGTGGTGGGTGATCAACTGGAACGAGCCCTCCATCGCTTTCTACAAGTCGCTTGGCGCCGTGCCGATGGATGAGTGGACGGTCTACCGGCTTACTGGCGAACCCTTGAAAAGACTGGCGGATTCGTGAGCGGAAAGCCCCGTGTCGTTTTCGTGCTGGCGATGTCGCGCAATCGCGTGATCGGTGCGAATGGCGGCCTGCCGTGGCGGATGCCGAGCGATCTCAAGCGCTTCAAGGCACTCACCATGGGCAAACCGGTCATCATGGGTCGCAAGACCTGGGAGAGCCTGCCGCGCAAGCCATTGCCGGGGAGGCACAACATCATCGTGACTCGGCAAGCCGATTACGACGCTCCGGGCGCAACCAGGGCCGGAACTGTCAAGGAGGCGCTCGCGGCTGCTGCCTTGCTCGCACCCGAAGAAATCGCCGTCATTGGCGGAGCGGAGATCTTCAGCGAGCTGCTTCCCTTTGCCGGCCGGATTTACCTCAGCGAAATCGATCTGGAGGCGAAGGGGGACCGCTATTTCCCGGAGCTTGACCCCGCGACGTGGAAAGAGATCTCACACGAAAGGCATGTGCGCGGGGAGGGCGATGATGCGGGCTTCACGTTGCGCGTGCTTGACCGGGTGGGGCCGGCCCGCCAGTATTGAACAATGGTTCAATATTCAGCAGATCCTGACGTAATCGTCATTGGCGCCGGCGCGGCCGGCATCGGAGCCGGCCGGGCACTCAAGCAATTGGGTGTGCCCTTCATCATTCTCGAGGCCAAGGATCGGGTGGGCGGCCGGGCGCATTCCGATACCGCGAGCCTGGGGCACTTGTGGGATCATGGCTGTCACTGGTTCCATTCGGCCGACGTTAACGTCCTGCGGGAGATGGCGGATAGGCTCGGCCACAAATACCTGCCCAGACCGCGGCGGCCCTATGCCAATACGTTCATGGACGGGAGCTGGAGCTGCCGGCCTTTGCGCGACGATTACGTTTGGGAAAACCTCGCCAAGGTCGTCGAGGTCGGACATTCGGGCCGGGACATTGCCGCCGCTGAGGTGATCGACCCGAATCATCCGTGGAACCCGATGGTGCGGCATTGGCTGGCATTGATGTATTCCGCCGACGCGGAAGATATTTCCACGCTGGATGCTGGCCGTTACCGCGATACGGGCGTCAATCTGCCGGTCGAGGACGGCTATGGCGCGCTGGTGGCGAAACTGGCGCGCGACTTGCCGATCAAGCTGAACACGCCGGTTTCGGCGGTTTCGATCACCAGGAATGGCGTCGAAATCATCACTTCCGAGGGCACAATCACCGCAAAAAGCGCGATTTTGGCGGTCCCCGCGCGCATGCTTGAGACCGGCCGGATCGCCTTCAATCCGGGGCTTCCGCCGGCGCTGGAACAGGCCTTTCATGACGTCCCCATGGGCTGGTACGAGAAGATCGCGCTCTCCTTCGATCGCGATGTTTTCGAAGGTTTTGACCCTTCTTATGCCGATATTTTCGATCCCGTGGCGCCGACGACGCAGCCTTTCAATTTCGAACTTCATCCTTTCGGCCGGCCGATCGCGGTGACGCACCTTGCCGGCAAGGATGTGCGCGAGCTCGAGCGCAAGGGCGATGCGGACATGACTGCTTTTGCGCTTGAGGCGCTGGAAAGGGCTTTCGGGTCCGATATCCGCAAACGGGTGGTCAAATCGGCGACGACGCATTGGTCGTCCGATCCCTATATCAACGGGGCCTATGCCTGCGCGAAGCCGGGGCGGGCCGAATCGCGCAAGCAGTTCCTGGAGCCGCTTCACGATCGTGTGTTTCTGGCGGGCGAGCACGTGCATCAGTCTTTCAATGCAACCGCACATGGTGCTTACTTGTCCGGGATCGATGCCGCGCAGGCGGCGGCAGGCAAGGCCGGACATGGCAGCCGCACCGCCGATCCGCTCTGGCTTGCCGCCTGATAATTCGGCCAATGACATGGACATAAAAGGGCCGGGTACCTATATCAGCCGGGACGTGCGACCAAGGGAGGACACAACCTAATGCCGTGGAACAGAGACGGTGGCGGAGGCGGCTGGCAGGGTGGCGGCGGCAATAATCGCGGCCCCTGGGGCCAGGGGCCAATCGGGCCTGGTGGCGGCCGGTCTCCCAATCCCCCCGATCTCGAGGAAGTGATCCGTCGCATCCAGGCGAGCCTGGGCAATATCTGGCCGAGCGGTGGCGGACGCGCGGCATGGATTTTGCCGCTTATTCTCGTCGTCCTGTTCGTTGCATTCCGGAGCGTCTACCAGGTCCAGGCGGATGAACGCGGCGTCGTCCTGCGCTTCGGGGCCTATACGCGCACGGCCGATCCGGGCCTCCACTTCGCATTGTGGCCCATCGAGACCATGGAAAAGGTCCGTTACGCCTCGCAGCGCCAGAGCGAAATCGGCGGTGGCGAAGAGGGCTTGATGCTCGCCGGAGACCAGAACATCGTCAGCGTCAAGTTCACAGTGTTCTGGCGCGTACGCGACGCCGAGGAGTTTCTGTTCAACCTGAAGGAGCCGGAAGCAGTGGTCCGCGCGGTCGCCGAGAGCGCGATGCGCGAGATCGTCGGGCGCACGCCGGCCGAGCAGTTCCGCACCGGCGGGCGAAAGGAAGCCGAAGACCAGGTCTTCGCGATCACGCAGGAGACACTCGACAGCTACAAATCCGGAATTCTGATAACCGGCATTCGCCTGAACGAGGCCGATCCGCCGCCGGAAGTCCGCGATGCCTTCGCCGAAGTCCAGCGTGCCGAACAGGACCAGGCGAAGCTGATCAACGAAGCCGATCAGTATGCCAACCAGCGAATCCGCCGCGCCGAGGGCGAGGCAGCAAAAATCATCGAGGACGCGAAAGCGTACAAGGCGCAGATCGTTCTGGAAGCACAAGGTGAAGCGCAGCGTTTCGTCAGCGTCTATGACGAATACAGCAAGGCGAAGGATGTAACGCGCGAGCGCCTATATCTTGAGACGCTCGAGGACGTGATGACGAAGTCGAACAAGGTCCTGATCGAGGGGGAGAACGGGAGTGGCGTCGTGCCTTATCTGCCGCTTCCGGAGCTTCAAAAGCGCGCCGTGACGACCTCTCCCACGACTGACAACGCAACCGCCGGAGCAACGCAGCAATGAGCCCGCTCAGGACAGTTCTTCTCATTGCCGGGGCGGCTATCCTGTTTGTCGCCTATCTGGCTCTCTTCCAGGTCGACCAGCGCCAGAATGCCCTGGTGCTGCGGTTCGGCGATATCTACAGGACGATCGAGGATCCCGGCCTTTATGGCAAAGTGCCGGTCGCCGACACGGTGATCCCGATCGACGTCCGGCTGCTCTTGTGGGAGTCGAACGACAAAATCGTCCAGGTTGCCGACAGCCGGCAGTACAGTGTCGATGCCTTCACGATCGCCCAGGTCGTCAATCCGCGAAAATTCCGAGAGACGGTCGGTGCCGATTACGATATCGCCCGCGCACAGGTGGAGCGGCGTCTCGACTCGGCGCTGCGCCAGACCTACGGCAAGCGGGCATTCGATGCCGCCCTGTCCAAGGATCGCGCGGTCATGATGCGGGAAATCCGCGACCAGGTGCGCGCCGAGGCCGAGAATCTGGGAGTCCGGATCGTCGATGTGCGCATCCGGCGTACCGAACTCCAGAAAGACGCGCTGACCGCAACCTACCAGCGGATGGAATCGGAGCGTCTCGCCGAGGCCAAGGACCTGCGCGGCAAGGGTGAAGCGGCAAAGATCCGCCTTATGGCCGAAGCGGACAGGAAGGTCGTCGAAGTGGTCTCGGAAGCGCGCCGGCAGGGCGAGATCCTGCGCGGCGAAGGCGAAGCCGAGCGCAATAAAGTGTTCGCCGCCGCCTTTGAGCGCGATCCGGAGTTCTTCTCCTTCTATCGCTCCATGCAGGCCTATGCGAAGAGCATGACCGGGCCGGGAACGAACCTGGTGCTCAGCCCCAATTCGGAGTTCTTCAAGTATTTCGGCGGGGACGGCAAGGCCAAGGCAGGAACCGCAACGGCCGACCAGCCGGCCGCGAAGACAGAGACGCCGACGCAGACCGAGACCCAGACCCAGCAATGATCGAGCTTGCAACGGCCTTAGGGCTGGTGCTGGTCATCGAGGGCCTGCTTTATGCGACAGCGCCGGCAAAGCTGAAGCAACTGATGCTGCAGATGCAGGCCATTCCCGACGACGCGCTGCGGGTCGGGGGCGTCGCGGCGATCGGGATCGGCGTGGTCATTGTCTGGCTGGTGCGGACAGTGTTCGGCAGCTCATGACATTGTGAAGCCAAGATTCTTGTACATGAAAGCCTCAAGCGCTTGAATCGGGACCGGAAACGGACAGGAGATTGCAGATGACAGGACGGAAGCTTCAAGAAGTCAGGAAACTGGCTTTCGGGGCCGTGGCCGCGGCCCTCATCCTGGCTTCACCGGTCATCACGCGGCCGGCCGCGGCGGATGATCTTCCCTCCATCGCCAACCTGGCGGAACGCCTCCTGCCATCCGTCGTGGAGATATCCGTCACGCAGGCGGTGGACAGCGACAGCGGCATTGACAGTCTGCCGATGCCCGATCTGGGTCCGAATTCGCCCTTCCGCGAATTCTTCGATGATTTCTTCAAGAAACGGCGGCAGGGCGAGGGGCCGGCGCTGCCGCGTCGCAATGTCAACTCCATGGGCTCGGGCTTCGTCGTCGATGCCAACGGCATCGTCGTCACGAATAACCATGTGATCGAAAAAGCCGAAACCATCGAGGTCCGCTTCCAGGACGGCACCTCCCTGAAAGCCGAACTGGTTGGCCGCGATCCCAAGACCGATCTCGCAGTGCTTCGCGTCAAGCCGGAAGCGCCCTTGCCTGCTGTCAAGTTCGGAAATTCCGATGCGCTGCGGGTCGGCGACTGGGTTCTGGCCATCGGCAACCCCTTCGGACTTGGCGGTTCGGTTTCGCTCGGCATCGTGTCGGCGCGCAATCGCGACATCAATGCCGGCCCTTATGACGATTTCATCCAGACCGACGCTGCCATCAACAAGGGCAATTCCGGCGGGCCGCTTTTCAACCTTGCCGGTGAGGTCGTCGGCATCAACACGGCGATCTATTCGCCGTCGGGCGGCTCCGTCGGGATTGGATTTTCGGTTCCGGCCGCGACCGCCAAGGGCGTCATCGATCAGCTCATAGAATTTGGCGAGACGCGACGGGGCTGGCTCGGCGTCCGGATCCAGTCGGTCACCGACGATATCGCCGAAAGCCTCAACCTCGGAAAGCGGCGCGGCGCTCTCGTCGCCGATGTGACGCCGACCGGGCCGGCCGAAAAGGCGGGCATTCAGGCCGGCGACGTCATCGTCGAATTCAACGGCAGGCCCGTCAACGAAATGAAGGACCTGCCGCGCATCGTGGCCGATACGCCGGTGGGCTCGTCGGCACCGGTCAAGGTCCTGCGCAAGGGCCAGGAGGTCGCGGTCGTCGCGGTCGTCGGCCGCCTCGAGGATGGCGAGAAGATCGTGGCCACCCAGACGTCGACGGGCCAGGACGGGATCATCAAGACGCTGGGCATGACGCTCGCGCCGCTCGACGATGACACGCGCCGTCAGTTCGGAATCGATGCCGGGATCGAGGGTGCGGTGGTCACGGCGGTCGAGTCCGACAGTACCGCCGCCGAGAAGCGGATCGAAGCCGGCGATGTCATCACCGAGGCGGGAGAAAAGGAAGTCACCGCACCGGGCGATGTCGATGCGCGGGTCAAGGAAGCGGAGAAGGGTGGCAAGAACTCCGTTCTCCTGCTTGTGTCCAAGGGCGGCAAGCAGGGCGAAATGCGCTTCATCGCGGTGAAGATCAAGAAGGGTTAGAATCCCGCATTGCATCGCGTGCTTCGAGGCATCGCCTCTGGCGATGCACCTCAGCACGAGGGCTTAAATGGTCTTATGGTGAGGTGGCGGCGCAGCCGCCCTCGAACCATGAGAAGCCTGTGCAAGCTACTCGACAAATTCCTCGCGGGTGTAGCCCTGGAGATAGAGCAGGGCAGTCAGGTCGCCGTGGTCAATTCTGATCGGCGCGGCCTCGCGCACCTTTGGCTTGGCGTGCAGCGCCACACCCATGCCGGCCGCCGCAAGCATGGGGATATCGTTCGCTCCGTCGCCGACCGCAATCGCATCCGCGGCGGTCAGTCCAAGGCGGGCGCTCAATTCGTGCAGGGCTAAAACCTTCGCGTCGCGGCCCAACATGGGTTCGCGGACTTCGCCGGTGAGTCTTTCGTCATGCCACAGCAACTCATTGGCGCGATGTTCGTGAAAGCCGAGATGCTCGGTGACGAAGCCGGTAAACTCGACGAAGCCGCCCGAGACCAGTGCGGTGTAAGAGCCATGGGCGCGCATCGTCTGGATCAGGGTGCGACCGCCCGGGGTAAAGGTGATCCTGTCTGACAAGACGGTCGCCAGAGCCTGGCGAGGCAGGCCGCGCATCAGGCCGACGCGTTCCCTGAGGGCGGCCTCGAAATCGAGTTCGCCGCGCATGGCGCGAGCGGTGATGTCGCGAATCCGATCGCCGACACCTGCGAGGATGCCAAGCTCGTCGATGCATTCCTGGCCGATCATGGTCGAGTCCATGTCGGCAATGAGAAGACGCTTCCGGCGTCCCTTCGCCGGAACAAGGGCGATGTCGACCGGACGATCAGCCAGCATGGCGCGGATACTTTCTTCGGCGACGGAACCCAGCGCCGGGAATTCGACGGCTTCGCCTGGTGCGAGCCAACGGGCCTCGCCCTGAACCTCATGCTGCAGGCGCGAGACCAACGCCTGATCGATTGCGCCGCTGTCCGGGGCTGCTATGAGGACGAGAATGGACTGCATCGGAAATCGGCGGGCCTCGTGAAACGTGCGGTGCTTATCGCAGGCGCGACGGCCAGCGGCAAGTCGCAGCGGGCTCTCGAAATCGCGCGCGAGATCGACGGCGTCATCATCAATGCCGATGCCATGCAAGTTTATCGCGAACTCGCCATCCTCACCGCGCGGCCAAGCGCCGCCGACGAGGCGGTCGCGCCGCACAGGCTCTATGGCCATGTTCCGGCGGCGGAGAGCTATTCGGTGGCGCGCTGGCTGGCGGAGGCAACGGCGGCGATGGAAGCCGTCTGGACGGCAGGACGGGTGCCGATCGTCGTTGGCGGCACGGGTCTTTATTTCCGGGCGCTGGAGGAAGGGCTGGTCGCCATCCCGGCCATTGCGCCGGCCATTCGCGAGCGCTGGCGCGATGAGCTTTTGGCCAAGGGTTCCATGCATTTGCACGGCGTTCTCGAGAAGCTGAATCAAGCCGAGGCACGCCGCCTCAATCCATCCGCCGGGCAGCGAATCGCGCGGGCGCTGGAGGTGCTGGAGGCGACCGGGCGGTCGCTCGAAGAGTGGCAGGACGAGGCGCAGCTGGTTGCACCGATGGCGGGAGTCGCTGCGCAGCGCATGCTCGTCGAGGTGCCGCGCGCGGAGCTTTATGCCCGCGCCGAGCGGCGTCTCGATCAGATGGTCGAGGCGGGCGCGCTCGATGAGGTCAAGCGGTTGATTGCGCTGAAGCTCAACCCGGCATTGCCGGCGATGAAGGCGATAGGCGTGCCGGAA